>NZ_AP023367.1:3777500-4126666 GCF_014218335.1 Anaerocolumna cellulosilytica
GCATATTTCAGGTACATTTAATTCAGAACCTATTGATTCTCTACTAAGAGCATGAGCATTTAATTCTGCACCCATTGATTCTGCTAGTGATTTTGCGACTGTTAAACCTAATCCTGAACCACCTTGACTTCTAGATTGATCTTGCATATAAAACCTTTCAAATAAGTGAGGTATATCATTCTCTGTTAGTACCTTGGTATCATTGATAAATGAAATAGATATACCTTGCTTACTATTTTTCATTAATATATGAAGGTATGTGTACGCATATCTTCCTGCGTTTTGGAATAGATTATGAAATATTCGTTCTAATGCCGACTCCTCTCCTAATACCCAGATTGGATAATCAGGAATATCTACTTCTACCTGTAAATGAGTTCTTTCCAAAATTCGATACAGTCCTATAATGGATTCCCTTATAGTTTTTGTAATATCAACTTTGTTCAGAGGCAGTTTGTAGTCACCTGCATTTACTCGGGTAAAATCATAAAACTGTATCACCAAATTCTTCAAACTTTCAGCTTTATCTTCGATAATGTCTATTGTCTCAGAGCGTTCATTCTCATCTTTTATTGAATTATTCCAAGATTTTTTAATGAGTTTCAAATACCCTAGTATTACAGTTAAAGGTGTGCGCAAATCATGACTTATATTCTCTATTTGTCTTTCAAAATCTTTTTCTCTTTTTTCATATTTTTGCCGTTCCTTTCGTATCTCTTCTAAAGTGGTATTAAAAGCAGATAGTAATTTTCCTAAATGCCGATCCGGTATAGGTAGATGAAGCACCTGATTCTTTGTGAAGTCCTGTTGTATATTGGTTATTTCTTTTATAACATGCTTAAAAGCATAGAGGATTGAAAAATAGCGAAAAGAAAAATATCCTCCCGTGATAACTGCTGTAAAAATTAACACAATATACAACATCTAATAATTCCTCCCAGCTTTGTATTTTAATTTACAATTCTCTTTTTTTCAATAACACGATACCCGAAAAATTAAAAACAACAATTCCAATCATCCCAGCAATGATACTCCTCGTTTAGAGTAAAGAAGTAGGCAAAATAACTTTTATTTCGTTTATTATATCAAAAATTTCATATAGTTACATCTTGATTTTACAAATCTAAATCCATGCAAATGAAACAGCTGATTTACATAGCATAACAGTTGATAATACCCATTAACAGCACGCACATGTATCCCTATTACGCGTAAAAACGCCTGGAGTCAAGATTTAAGAAGCTTGACTCCAGGCGTTTTCTATATAATAGCCTATTCTAAATAATATAAGCGTACTGAGTAAGATAGGATGGTTTCAATACACTTTTATAACATAAGGCTGTCCTTGTTGGTTCCTTAATCACTTTTTTATTATACTCTTATCCTATTAAAATTGTATGCAGAAAATTAATGTCCCGTTTCTTATTTAAAGTATGTATCTAATGCAAAACTTATAATCAGCGCACGATTAATTTTCTTTAATACGTCTTGGTCCAGATGACATACTTTTTCTTTTAATCTTGATTTATCAATTGTCCTGACCTGCTCAAGCAAAATCACCGAATCCTTAATAATTCCATATTTGTCTGCATCTATTTCAACATGAGTCGGAAGTTTCGCTTTATTCATTTTAGAAGTTATTGCCGCACATATTACTGTAGGGCTATGCTTATTTCCTGTATCATTTTGTATTATCAAGACAGGGCGGACTCCTCCTTGTTCCGAACCAATAACAGGTCTTAAATCCGCATAGAAGATATCTCCACGTTTTATAATCACTTTTCTCACACTCCATTTTATGGCTTTAGTCTTATTATTTCCCATTTTTGACTTGTGTATTCCATAAAATGTTTTCTTTTCTGTGATTTGCTATATTTATTCCCTTATCTCCACTGCTTTACCGTTACGGTAATATATACGCGGTACTCTTTTTCCAACATTACATACGAATTCGTAGTTAAAGGAATAGGCTAAAGCTGCTAACTCTTCTACTGTTATGCGCTCGCCATTATCTTCACCAACCAAAGTTACAACGTCTCCCTGCTTAACCTCTTCAATGTTTGATGCATCTACCATAAACTGATCCATACATACTCTTCCAATTATAGGTGCTGCCTTTCCGTGTATTAAAACCCGCCCTTTGGAAGATAATTGTCTTGGGTATCCATCACCATAGCCCACAGGTATTGTTGCTATCTTAGTCTTTTTTTCAGTTACATATGTACTACCGTAACTAACTCCAATTCCTGCCTCAACTTCTTTTACATAGCTAACATGTGTTTTAATCTCCATTGCCGGCTCTAGTGGAATCCTTTTCTGTATTACCTCTTCGGAAGGATACATACCATAAGTGGCTATTCCGCTTCGTACCATGTCAAGATACGCTTCCGGTAAATCAATAATACCTGCACTATTAGCCATATGCTTTACCGGAATATAAATTCCTTCTTCTTCTAATTGCTTTATGAATGACAAAAATCTTTCCAATTGCCTTTTTGCAGAAGTCTTATCAGACGCATCAGCACATGCAAAGTGGGAAAAGATACCTTCGATTTCAATGCCTTCTAGCCGGGCAATTTTTTTGACTTCTTCAATACTATCTATACTATCATAAAAACCAATCCTAGACATTCCTGTATCGATTTTAATATGAATTTTGGCACATTTTTTTTCTCTCCTGGCTTCTATCGCTAATTCTTTTGCCGCGCAATACTGAAAAATAGTCTGCGTAATATCATACTCCACCAATTGCTTATACTGCTCCTTAGAAGTATGACCTAATACTAAAATAGGTTTATCAATGCCATTTTTCCTTAACTCTATTGCTTCCTCTATAATTGCAATGCCATATGCATCCGCTAATGGATAGAGTGTTCTGGCGATGGGAACAGCTCCGTGTCCATAGCCATCTGCTTTTATAATTACCATTAGTTTTGCACCAGCAGTAAGCATATTTTTAGTCTTTTCTATATTATGATAAATGGCATCTAAATTGATATTGGCAGTTACCCTAAAATATCTGCCTTCTACTTCGTTCTCTTCGCTTTCATGATTCTCTGCTGTCATATATTCCTCCGTTTAAACAGTCCTTGCAGTGCAGTCACACCTGCTAAGTTACTATTGTAACTGCTAAATATTATTTTTTTTACATTTTAAGTACCTTCGGAAGCATATCTATAACATCACTGGCTATCAAGGAATAATACCCTTTTTCTTCACTTGCCTTATCTCCTGCTAAGCCATGGACATACACTCCAAGTTCTGCCGCTTCCGTATACTCTGACCCTTGTGCAATGAAAGCTGCTATTATTCCAGTTAATGCATCTCCCATTCCGCCGGTAGCCATTCCATGGTTACCGGAGAGGTTAATATATCGCTTATTCTCACCTGCTACAATGGTATGTGTATCCTTTATTATAAACCGGATACGATTCTGCTCTGTACATACATCCGCAGCTTTTAAAAGATTGTTTTTTATCTCTTTTAGCGGGCATCCCAGTAAAACAGATAATTCTTTCAAATGAGGTGTCAGTATAGTCTTCGCAGGCAGAATACCCGAAAGATATTTTATTCTTTCTTTGACATCCATATAACCATTTTTACTTATATCCCCAGCCAATAAAGTGATTGCATCAGCGTCTATTATAAGTGGGACATTCACATTTTTTACTACTATCTCCAAAAGCCTTTGTGATAGCTCTGACAGTCCCAGTCCCGGGCCGATTACAACAACGCTGGCCCACTCCAATTCTCTTAAAAGCTCTAAAGTTATAGCCTCTTCCCATCTATTCTCATAAGTAACCACTAAAGCCTCCGGCAGCTGTGTCTGCAAAATAATTCTATTTTCCACTGCTGTCATAACCTTAACAAGGCCGGCACCAGAGCGATAAGCAGCTTTTGCTGAAAAATAACAGGCACCACTTACATTGACAGAACCGGCTATCACCAAAACCTTTCCATAGCTGCCTTTATTAGAATAGGCTGTTCTATTTGGTAATTTATCTAAATCAACGGCATCATAGGTGAATCTTTTCTTGCTTAGCAAATGATCTATATGACTAGAAAAACCAATATCAGCAATGTTTACTGCTCCGGTGTACTGCGGTCCGGGATATAGTAACTGTCCTGTCTTATAAAAACCAAAAGTAATTGTATAATCCGCTTTCACTGCTATGCCAAGAGGTTTACCGGTATCCGCCGACAAGCCTGAAGGAATATCAACAGCGAATACAGTATAATTCCCCTTATTAATATGTTCAATTACTTCACGCTGATTCTCTCTTACTTCTTTGTTCAGACCAATACCAAAAATCCCATCGATAATAATAGTATATTCATTCCAGTCTATATTGTTATCAATAGATATGCCTAAATTTTGGGCGATGCTCAATTGCTGGCGAAATAATTCAGTGCCTTTACTCAGATTGCCTGACAGCAGTATATCAATTTCATAACCTTGCATATATAAAATGCGAGCCGCTGCTATCCCATCAGCACCATTATTACCGATACCGCACACTGTTAGTATCTTATTCCTACTTTTACTAGGCGGACTAGTGTCAGATTCTATATATTTCTTAACGGTATTAGCAACTGCCAGAGCCGCACGTTCCATCAAAACAACCCCCGGAATACCGATTTTTTCTATGGTATATTTATCAATTGCTTTCATTTCAACTGAATCCACTATATTTTTCATCATAAACTCCCATCTGTGCGTTTAGAGCTGCTAACCTAAACCTATATTTACCGAAAGGTATTTTAATTCATGATATTAGGGGTGCCGCAAAATACCAATATGTTCTATTATGAAATATTGTATTTTGAGACACCCCCCATTATGTTCTATATGATATTTTTAAAGACATTTAGGTAGGCTTTATATTGGCAAGATTCATCTAATTAAATATTGCAGTTAATTATTTTTTCTTGATTGCTTCGTCTAGTTCCTGCATTAAACCTGCTCCCATTATATCATGCAGATAAGAATAAATAGCTGAATTTTTCATTTCCATATCTTGCTTTTCTAATAACCGCTCTTTTAATTCCTCACGAATACCTGATATCCAGCTCGCGATTTCTGATATCCGCTTGGAATTATTGTTTAATCTATTGTAACATACGGTTGCACTTTCAATAATCAGCTGTTCATTCAATGACTTTATCTGATAAGGAAGGTCAATTAACTCGTCTTCCGAGTTTTTCATCTTCTCGCTGATTTCTTTGATTAACTTTTGATTCCTGTCTAATTTTTTTGCTCTTTGCTTTCCGGCTGCATTCTCATTTACATCCATATTCGTTATAATTTCTTGCATTAGATTGGATTTAAGTTTCTTCATATCCTTCATGTCACCGGACAGCTTACCCTGCTGCTTTAACAAATCGTTAATTTTTGTCTCGAGTTCTTTAATATGAGCCGGCTTATCGTACTCCGGAAATAGCTCATGCCAGCGTTCATCTAAAGTAACAATGGGTATTTTTTTCCCTTTAAAAATTTTTTGAAAATCCACCTCAATATTTTTTTTCATTGGTTTACACTTCCTGTCGTGTGACCGTATACGGTCTCTCATATGGTTGATGTTTTGTCTACTCTTCTGTGTTACTTTCTTCCAGGGCTTTCAGATTATATGATAAGCGCATTAAACTCTCTGCCAAGTGTACATTTTCAACCATTACATCCTTGGGCAAATTCAAATCAATGGGCGCAAAATTCCAGATTGCCTTGATTCCTAGTTTTGCTAATTCTTTTGCTATTGCTGGTGCCTTTAACTTAGGAATCGTTAATGCTGCTATATGAATCGTATTATTTTTAACAAACTCTTCCAGTTCGTCTATCATATGAATTTCTGTCCCGCGAATAGATATACCTTCCAGTCTGGGATTCACATCAAAAATTCCTTTTATAATAAAGCCTCTTCGTTCAAAGTCAGTGTAATTGGCTAATGCCTGACCTAAATTACCGGCACCGATGATAATAACATTGTAACATTTATCCAACCCCAAAATTTTACCTATCTCTGTATATAAATATTCAACATTATAACCGTATCCCTGCTGTCCAAAACCACCGAAATTATTCAAATCCTGCCTTATCTGGGAGGCAGTAACTTTCATTCTTTCGCTTAATTCTTTTGAAGATATACGTACCACGTCATTTTCAAGTAATTCCCCCAAATATCTGTAGTACCTGGGCAATCTCTGTATTACTGCCAATGATATTTCTTTATCCTGCACGTTCATTCCTCCTTCACATGTGAAATAAATAGAATACCCCACTTTATTAAATTATTATATTTGATTGATATCAAAATATCAAGGGTCTGTTTCAAAATAACGTACAGTTGTTTACTTGACATTTTCTTAAGGTTACAATATGATTTTATAAGATAAGCAGCTTTTGAACTTAAACTGTTAAGCTGTGATTTGTAATAAAAAGACAGATATGTTTTTATCATATCTGTACAGAAGAAAGGTTTGGGAGATACAATGATTTTAGCATGTCAAAACATCAGTAAGAGCTTTGGAACTGATCAGATATTAAATGATATATCCTTTCATATAAATGAACGCGAAAAGGCTGCCATTATTGGTATTAATGGAGCAGGCAAATCTACCCTGTTTAAAATTATTATGGGTCAGTTGCAGGCTGATTCAGGAGAAGTCATCTTTGCCAAAGGAAGCAGTGTAGGTTATCTGGCACAGCATCAGGATTTGTCTACCGAAAATTCTATCTATGATGAAATAATGACCGTAAAAAAAGACGTTATAGAGCTTGACAATTCCATTCGTCGTCTAGAGGAAAACATGAAAACGGTTACCGGCAGAGAACTGGAGCAAATGCTTAGTACCTATACCCGTCTAACACATGAATTTGAACTTAAAAACGGTTATGCCTATAAAAGTGAGGTTGTGGGAATTCTAAAGGGTCTGGGATTTGTAGAGGCCGATTTTAACAAACCGGTTACAGCCCTATCCGGAGGACAAAAAACTAGAATTGCTCTTGGTAAACTTCTTCTTAGTACACCGGATTTAATTCTTCTTGACGAGCCTACAAACCATTTGGATATGGAATCCATCGCCTGGCTGGAGACCTATCTGCTTAACTATAACGGTGCAGTAGTTGTTATTGCCCATGACCGCTACTTCTTGGATAAAGTAGTTTCAAAGGTAGTAGAAATAGAAAATACGAAGGCAATCTGCTTTGAAGGTAATTACTCTGCCTTTGCAGAAAAAAAGGCTCAGCAAAGAGACGCCATGTTAAAGCATTATTTAAATCAGCAAAAAGAAATTAAACGTCAGGAAGAGGTTATTACTAAGCTGCGTTCCTTTAATAGAGAGAAATCCATAAAACGCGCGGAAAGCCGTGAAAAAATGCTGGATAAAATTGAGCGTGTAGACAAACCGGTTATGGAACAGTCTCACATGTCGATTCGCTTAGAGCCGCATATTATCAGCGGCAACGATGTTCTTACTATTAAAGATTTATCGAAGTCCTATGACGCTTTGAAGTTATTCGACCATCTGAACTTTGAGATTAAGCGAGGTGAACGTGTTTCCATTATTGGTAATAACGGTACTGGTAAAACCACTATTTTAAAAATCATCAATCAACTCGTTTCTTATGATAGTGGTGAAATTAAATTAGGTGCGAAAGTAAAAATCGGTTACTATGATCAGGAGCACCAGGTTTTAAGTTCAGAGAAGACTCTATTTGATGAGCTGCAAGATACCTATCCACACATGGATAACACAAAAATACGTAATATCCTAGCTGCTTTTTTATTCACAAATGATGATGTATTTAAGCGGATTAAAGATATCAGTGGTGGTGAGAGAGGTCGTGTTTCTCTTGCGAAATTAATGCTTTCTGAAGCCAACTTTCTGATACTGGATGAGCCCACCAACCATTTAGATATTACTTCTAAGGAAATCCTTGAGAATGCCCTTGTAAATTATACCGGTACTGTATTATATGTATCCCATGACCGTTACTTTATTAATAAAACTGCCACAAGAATTTTAGACTTAACCAATAAAAATCTCATTAATTATATAGGCAATTATGATTATTACCTGGAAAAGAAACCTGTTATGGAAATGACCGCTTCATCTGCACACCATAACACTTCTTTTAAAGCAGAGGCGAGTACTTCCGAATCCAATCTGACCGAAACAAAGATGGATTGGAAGCTGCAAAAAGAAGAACAAGCAAAACTACGTAAAAAACAGAATGAATTGAAAAGAACAGAAGAAGAAATTCAAAAATTAGAAACCAGGAATGAAGAAATTGATACTCTTTTGGTACAAGAAGATGTCTTTACCAATGTTTCAAAATTATTGGAACTCAATAAAGAAAAAAAGACCATTGAAGAACGCTTAGAGGAATTATTGCTCCTCTGGGAAGAACTCGCTGATGCGTAAACAACGACTATAATTGATAGTAAAAAGAGGATGTCCTGTATGGTGTTATTCATTGTCCAGGCATCCTCTTTTTCTTCTATTTACGATTTGTTAGTTGTTACAAGCCTCTTTCGCTAATGTTCTTAATTGTATTCATAATATGTTCATGAGCCAGATTTTCTGCTCTTTCTCCGTCTCTTTGACGAATTGCATCTAATATGGCTGTATGCTCTTTGTTAGAGTTTGCCGCCCTAAGATCTGATGCTAGAGTAATTTTTCTGATTCTCTGCACATAGTGATGAAAATCTGATAATACATGATTTAGTATTTTACTGCTGGAGGCTTCATATATTAACTGATGAAATTTGTTATCTAATTCTACGATTTGTTCGTGGTGCTCTTTCTTTGCATGAAATTCAGATAAGTATACGACTTCTTCTAATTCGTCAATCTGTTCCTGGGTAATATGTTCACAAGCCCATCTTGCACACAGCCCTTCCAGATAAGAACGGATTATATATATATCGTGAATATCCTTTTCTGAGATTCCGTTCACATACGCCCCTTTATTGGGTATTATGTTAACCAATCCTTCTAATTCCAACTGTCGCAGTGCTTCTCTGACCGGAGTTCGGCTTACTCCCAACTCTGCTCCAATTGTGGTTTCTTTCAGTTCTTCATTCTGGCTATAAACACCGGACAAAATATCTTCACGGATTTTTTTAAAAACACGTCCACGAAGAGAATATTTGTCGGTAACTTCCTTATGAACATCTTTATCGTTCACAAAATGCCCTCCTATAGTTTCTCAATGGTCTCCATCAAATAGTCTGCGAATTCAGCACTGGTTGCACCGGTATTCCTTCCGGTAATTACTAATTTTCTTTCTGTTACTGTACAGATATCCAGTGCCTTATATAATTGGTCTGCTTCTGCGGTATATCCAATATGAGCTAACAGCATAGCACCAGCACGAATAACACTGCAAGGGTCTGCATAAATGTCTCTTCCTTCATCCACCATTCTAGGTGCTGAACCGTGAATTGCTTCAAACATAGAATATCTCTTACCAATATTCGCACTGCCTGCTGTTCCTACACCACCTTGGAATTCTGCTGCTTCATCTGTAAGAATGTCTCCATATAGATTCGGTAATACCAGTACCTGGAATTCTTTTCTTCGTTTTTCATCCACCAGTTTTGCAGTCATAATATCAATGTACCAGTCATCTGCTGTAATGTCCGGGTATTCTTTTGCAATTTCATTGAATATCTCTAAGAACTTACCGTCTGTTGTCTTAATAATATTTGCCTTTGTTACTGCTGTAACCCTTGTCTTATTATTTGCTTTTGCATATTCAAAAGCCGCGCGGATAATTCTTTCGGTTCCCTGGGTAGTTACTACTGTAAAGTCAACCCCTAAATCAGAAGTTACATGAAACCCCTTGCTGCCTACTGCATATGCTCCTTCTGTATTCTCACGGTAAAACGTCCAATCAATACCCTGTTCCGGTATCCTGACAGGTCTTACATTCGCAAATAAGTCCAGTTCTTTACGCATAGCAACATTGGCACTTTCCACATTAGGCCAAGGGTCACCTTTTCTTGGAGTTGTAGTTGGCCCTTTTAAGATTACATGACATTCTTTTAGTTCCTTTAAAACTTCCGCCGGAATTGCTGCCTGTTCCGCTGCCCTGCGCTCAATGGTAAGACCCTCAATATTCTTAAATTCTACCTTGCCGGATTCAACATCCTTTTTCAGCAGATACTTCAGAACACGACTGGCCTGGGATGTAATGGCCGGTCCGATTCCATCACCGCCGCAAACACCTATAATAAGTTTGTCTAAATCTTTATAGTTTAGAAAATCACCCTGCTGCTTCATGACTTCTACTCGTTTTAACTGTTCCTCAAGTAATTTGCCAAATTGATCTTTTGCTGCTTGAATAAAATCTGTCATCATTATCCTCCATTTATTTTTTAATAGTGAAATTTTATATTACCGTGTCTTCTTTTGATAACCCAGCTTTAACCTTATCAATTACTGCTATTAATTCATCGTCAGTGATAACAGTTACTCGTCCGCTTTCATATTCTTCATCCACCCATTCTTTTATCTTAATAACCACGGGGTCATTCTTGTCTACGGCATTGGCACCCTTTAATTTGAAATATGTATTTATCCAATGGGCGATACCTGCCAGACCAGAAGTATTGGACACAGAAACTAAAACTGGCCTGTTTAAAAATTTCTCTGTATCAAATATATTATAAATCTCTTCATTTTTCAATAGCCCATCCGCATGTATTCCTGCACGGGTTACATTAAAGTTCTTACCTACAAAGGGCGTGCGGGGTGGAATTTTATACCCTATTTCCTTGGTAAAGTATTCTGCAAGCTCTGTAATCACTGTTGTATCCATCCCATCCAGTGTCCCTTTTAGCTGGGCATATTCAAATACCATTGCCTCAAGAGGAGTATTACCAGTTCTCTCTCCAATACCGAATAAAGAACAGTTTACACCGCAGGCACCATAAAGCCAGGCAGTAGTGGAATTAGTGACCGCCTTATAGAAATCATTGTGTCCATGCCACTCAATTAGTGCAGAAGGTACGCCACCGTGGGTTAACAGCCCGTATATAATACCTTGTACGGATCTTGGAATAACCGCACCTGAGAAATTAACTCCATACCCCATGGTGTCACAGGCTCTTATCTTAACAGGAATTCTATATTCCTCACCTAGTTTCATTAATTCCATGCAAAATGGAATGACAAAGCCATGGATATCGGAGCGGGTTATGTCCTCAAAATGGCAGCGGGGAGCTATGCCGGTTTCCAGACATTCTCTTACAACACTTAAATAGTGATTTAAGGCTTCTCTTCTTGTCATCTTCATTTTATAAAAGATATGGTAGTCAGAACAACTGACCAAAATACCGGTTTCCTTCATACCAATTTCTTTTACCAATTCAAAATCTTTTTTGCTGGCGCGTATCCAAGAGGTTACCTCAGGAAATTCATAACCTCTTTCCATACACTTATACACAGCATCTCTGTCTTTCTTGCTGTATAAAAAGAATTCGCTTTGCCTGATAATACCTTTTGGTCCTCCCAGGCGATGCAGATAATCATAAATAGTTACAATTTGATCTGTTGTGTAAGGAGCCCTGGATTGCTGCCCATCACGGAATGTAGTGTCTGTAATCCATATCTCTTCTGGAAAATTATGAGGTACAATTCTATCATTAAATGCAATCTTTGGCACCTCATCATAGGGAAATAAATTCCGAAATACATTCGGGTGTGATACATCAACCAGAGGGTATAAATGCTCTTCTAACTGAAGCAGATTATTCTGGCGATTCATAAATACTTTCCTGTTTTCCATAATTAGCTTCTCCTTACCCAATTTTTTTACATATGTAGGCGTATAGGAATTATCCCGTTATCCTGTTTCTATGTATTTTTATCTTCATACTGTTTCATTGTATACAATTATACGGATATTGTCAAGAAAAAGTTTTGTGATGTAATTGGATAATTAGTTATCACGTTAATCTGTTAAATTAATAATGTATATGTTTATAGGTTTGTCTTTATTTTTCAAAGGATGTACTTTCCTTTTTTGATTACTTATTATATAATGAATGAATAACAGGCATTCTTCAATCTTTAGCTCCCATCTGCGACCTTTAGTCGCGTACAAATCAAGGGGTTGAATGTCTTTAATTCAACCTTATGCACACCATATAGGATTTTCTCCTATACCATAAAAAGAAATTTAGGCTGCTTACGATTGTGTACCTGAAAGCAGCCTATATATGATTAAAAATATACTAATTTAAAAGCGAGGTTTTGATTATGTCAAAAAAGAAACTTGTAGTTGCTTTAGGAAGAAATTCTTTTGGAGATACTTTTCCTGAGCAGCAAAAAGCAGTAAAAATAGCAGCAAAGTCCATTGCCGATTTAATAGAGGCTGATTATGAAGTAGTTATTACTCACAGCAATGGACCTCAGGTTGGAATGTTTCATACAGCCATGACAGAATTCAGCCGTCTTGATTCTAAGTATACCGTAGCACCTATGTCCGTATGCAGTGCTCTAAGCCAGGGATATATAGGGTATGATTTGCAGAACATTCTTCGCACGGAACTGCTAAACCGTGGGATATTTAAACCTGTATCAACCATTATTACCCAGGTTAAGGTTGATCCCTTTGATAAGGCTTTTAGCAATCCTACAAAAATAATTGGCAGATATATGTCCGAAGAAGAAGCTGATTTGGAAAAGAAAAAAGGGAATTATGTTGTCTTTGAAGAAGGTAAAGGCTACCGCCGTATTATTGCATCACCTAAACCAAAGGAAATCTATGAAATTGATGCCATTCAGGCTCTTATTGCAGCAAATCAGATTGTTATTGCAGCCGGTGGCGGCGGTATTCCTGTTCTGGAACAAGGAACAATCTTAAAAGGTGCCAGTGCCGTTATTGAAAAGGATGACACCAGTGAATTGTTAGCAGAGCTTGTTGATGCAGAGGTTTTGTTGTTCTTAACGGGAGTAGAAAAAGTTTCTTTAAACTATGGCAAAGAAGAGGAACAGCCACTTGACACTCTAAATTCCAAAGAGGTTCAGGATTTATTAGAAACAGGGGTTTTTGAAGCTGGTTCCATTCTACCAAAAGTAGAAGCCTCCCTCAAATTTGTAACATCAACCTTAAATAACAGTACAACTGACAGAAGAGCTATTATTACACATGTGGATCAAGCTCTTAACGCAGTTCATGGTAAGACCGGCACACATATAATAAAATAATCAGTAAAACCCGAAGAAGACACTTGCTTAATCTGTCTTCTTCGGGTTTTCTTATTTGTCAACGAATACAAATCTAATTAAATACTACCTAAGATTATTATGTCCTGATATACAAATATCAAAATCTAGTTCTTGATATTATTTATTGTATTATTGTAAATATCTTTCTCACAATAAATAAACTTCCCTATTTTTTATTTTTTTAATTCGCATTACATCATGTTTCCTTATACTGCATAGTTGCTTAAATCTTCCTGGAAGTTTTTAATCATAGAATCAAATACTGTTATCTGGTGGGTTAATTCCTTTATCTGTTCTACGTATACTGTTACATTAGAATTTGCTTCCTCTGTCATGGCTGAATTTTCCTCTGCGATAGAGGCTAAATTCTGAATTCCGTCAAAAAGTTCAGAAATATTGTCTGCTTCAAGCTTTAAGTCCTGTGAATTTTGAATCATCAAGTCAGATACCACCTTAAGTCTCTGATTCATCTGATTAGAACTATTAACTGCCTCGCTTAGTTTTGTATTTTCATTTTCAAGTACATTATACTGTACATCAATACCTTCCACTACTTCGTTAATACTGCCGACAAAACCGGTGAGACTTTCATTAATCTGACTTACCGCCTGATTGGTTTCTTCTGAAAGCTTTCTTACCTCTTCTGCTACTACCGTAAAACCTTTTCCGGCTTCGCCTGCTCTGGCTGCTTCTATGGAAGCATTTAACGCTAATAAATTAATCTGCTTTGCAATGGACGCTACAATTAATACAATTTGTGTAATATCATCAGCGTTGTTCTTAAGTTCATTGCTGCTGTGACGGATTTCATTAAATCGATGCAACACATCCGTAATCTGGCCAGCCGTTGCCTGCACATTCTGAAAGCTGTCTTCAATACCAATAACCGCTTCCTCAATCTGGCTTTTATTCTTCTGTCCATCGTTTGAAATACTAGTAACATTTTGGATACTACTGTCTAATACCGTAATTGCCTTACCTGTATCTTCTGCCTGGGTTATAGCCGCTTCAGCCACCTGATCAAGGACATTGGTAATATCATTAGATGTACTTTGCATCGTATGAGCAATGTCTGATACAGAATGATTAAAGATATACATTTCATCTACTATCGCATTAAAACCAATAAAATCTTTTTGAACATTCTTCTTGATTTTGTTAATTTCATCCATGAGGTCTTCGTATTCATCTTTTGATTTCAATACAACGGACTCCACAAAGTTACGCTTTTCTAACTTTTCCAATTCCATCATAATCAGCTGTTTGGGACGATGTATCAACACAGAGGAAGCTAAGGAAATCAAAAAAGCTCCACCTGTCAATACTAAGGTTTTCATTAAACCAAGAGATAGCAAGAAAGATAGTATTGCAAGCATAACCGTATTAACTACTGCTGTTTTCATTGCAGTAGTCTTAATAAAACCAAGCGATAACAGCTGATTCAGCCTATACTTCTTCGTAAATTGTATTTCTTTTTCAAAGGTCAGCTTTAACTGGGTTTCTCCTTCCTGTTTGCTTAAAACTTCCACTTGAATCTCTTCTTTAAAATACCTGGCTACTCCGCTGATTAAACCTGTAAGATAGTCAATCATGCCTCTTTGGGAGCGGTATGTAAAAATAATATCATGGGACGAAATCGGAGTTACATCTAAGAGCGGAGGCTTGGCTCCCTGAAAACGTTTCATAACAATAATGTGAACATCATTCATAGACTTTAAAAACTGATATGCTGTCTCATGGCGGAAAAATCCCGGATAGTTGTTACTGAACGTTTTTATATTTTCTTCCCCCATAACATTCCATATGTCTTTGTGACTTTTTCCAACTGCTTCTCCTATTTTATTGATTACACCGCAAGCTACGGAATCTTCTACATCTTCCAGGGGGGTGAATATGTGGTCACCAGATACTCCGAATGACTCTAGGGCATTCGTCACAACAGAAACGCCAAATAATCTCCTGCAAGATTCCACCCAAGTTGATACTACTGTTCCTTTCATAGAATTATCTCCTTATGTTTATTGTAATCGAAACTGAGATTTATAAATTAGCCAGTCATGCTGTTTTCTAAGTTGCGATTGTATTACTCCTATTAGATCACTTCCACTTACAGATGTGACCTTTTTCTCCCTTATTATAAATCAAACGCGTTTTAATTACAAGATATGCTAAATTTTATTTCCTTGTCCAAAATGAATACTCATTATTATTTTCTTTAAATGTGTGTATCAGAAATAAAAGTGAGGCATACTATAACTATTATGATTAAGGATGGTGTCAATTTTGTGTGGAATCGCAGGTTTTTGCAGCTTTAAAGAAAACTACACGGCCGAATCACCGAAATGGAATGAAGTACTTCATAGGATGCGGGAACGTATTAACCACAGAGGACCGGATGAACATGGTCAGTACTTAGCAGAACATATCGGTTTTGCCCATGCCAGACTTTCTATCATAGACTTAGCCAATGGTAAACAGCCTATGACCAGAAAAATCGGCAATAAAACATATACAATAATATACAATGGAGAATTGTATAATACAGCCGAATTAAGAAATGATTTAGAATTAAGAGGCTGGAAATTTAAAACCACCAGCGATACAGAAGTTATACTGGTAGGCCTGATTGAATACGGCGATGCATTTATCAAGGAATTAAACGGCATCTTTGCTTTTGCTTTCTGGGATGCATACCATGAAACCTTAAGTATTGTAAGGGACCGTTTGGGTATTAAGCCATTATTTTATTCTTATAAAAACGGCACTTTAATCTTTGGTTCCGAATTAAAGGTTCTCTTTGAATTCCCCGGCTTCTCTCCAGTCATTGACCGCCAGGGTCTTTGTGAAATATTTGGAATTGGACCGGCTAAGACTTATGGAAGCGGTGTCTTTAAGGATTGTCACGAAGTACTGCCAGGTTATTATAATGTTATCACCAGAGACAGCTTAAAAGAATATCAGTATTGGAAGCTTGAAAGCCGCCAGCACACGGATACCTATGAAGAGACCATTGAAAAAACTGCCTTTTTGGTCACTGACTCCATTAAAAGGCAAATGATATCGGATATTCCTATTTGCACCTTTCTATCCGGCGGCTTAGACAGCAGCATCGTTACCGCAGTCTGTGCCACAGAACTTGCAAAACTGGGGGAACAGCTTAATACCTTTTCCTTTGACTTTGACGGCAACGATAAATACTTTCAGGCTAACTCCTTTCAACCCTCTAGAGACCGGCCTTATGTAGATATGATGGTATCTCACTTTAAGACCAATCATACCTATCTGGAATGTGATAATTTGAAGCTTGCCGATGCACTCTATAAAGCGGTTGATGCAAAAGACCTGCCTGGTATGGCTGATGTAGATTCCTCCTTGTTATATTTTTGTTCAGAAGTTAAAAAGTATAATAAGGTAACTTTAACCGGGGAATGTGCCGATGAAATCTTCGGTGGTTATCCCTGGTTTCATAGCAAGGAAGCTTTTGAGTCACACACCTTCCCCTGGTCTAAGAATACGGAACCTAGAAAGCAATTGCTTAAGGATTCCCTTATTAAAAATCTGGATTTGGACTCTTACATCCTTAAGACTTATGAAAAATCAGTAAGTGAAACACCAAAGATTGCTATTGAAGATGATGTAACCTCCAGAAGAAGAGAAATATCCTATCTGAATATAAAATGGTTCATGGTTACACTTCTTGACAGAATGGACAGAACGAGCATGTATTCAGGTCTGGAAGCCAGAGTGCCTTTGGCTGACCACAGAATACTAGAGTATGTATGGAATGTTCCCTGGGATATTAAGTGTAAGGATGGTGTTGTAAAACACCTTTTAAGGGAATCATCAAAAGGACTTCTGCCGGATGAAGTTTTATACCGTAAAAAAAGTCCTTACCCAAAAACCTATAATCCGCTGTATGAAAAATTGCTGGCAAACCGTCTTTTAGATGTGTTATCAGACAATTCATCTCCAATTAATGCACTGGTTGATAAAGATAAGGTACAGTACTTTATTAATACTCCGTCGGATTACGGAAAGCCTTGGTTTGGTCAGCTTATGGCAGGTCCCCAGATGCTTGCTTATATGCTGCAGGTAAATTATTGGCTGAGTAAATACAAGATTGATATTGTTATATAGTTTTATTTTCATAAATGGTTTTGTAAAACCAAGCGTAATGTTATAAGAAGCTCTGTGCTTTCCTGCATCCACTGTCTGAAAGAGTTGTTGTCTTGAATTCAGTGCATAAGAAAAAGTCATAGAGCTTCTTTTCGTAATCCAATATAAGTTTTTACACTACTTTTATGTTAAAAATTAAAAAATTGTATTTGTTCGTTTAAGCTCACAGCGCTTTCCCTGTTACCTTGTGCTTGGCGCAGTACATCGCTTGTTTTAGCAGCAATGGAGGTAGCTTTTTCTGCAATGTCAGAAGCTCCGGTAGCTCCTTCATTGGTAGCTATGGTTACTTCATCAATAGCCGTTTTAATGTATACTATGGATTCTTGTAGCTTATAAGCAGAGTTTTTAATTTCTGCCACCATTTCATCAAATTCACTGGCATCCCTATAATATTGCTCTCCGGTAGTTACCATGGTTTTATAATCTGCAATTACTTTGTCATCTACAAATTCCAGAAGGTTTACAGAATCCTCCACCAATTCTTCCACTGCATTAGCAACTTCGGTTGTTATATCTTCAATTTTTGATACTGCTGCTTTTGAATTCTCTGCAAGAAGCCGAATTTCATTGGCTACGACTGCAAAACCTTTACCAGCTTCTCCTGCTCTGGCAGATTCTATGGATGCATTTAAAGCTAATAAATTTGTCTGGGCTGTAATCGCTAATATGGTTTTTGACAAAGACCTGATTTCCTCTATAGCACTTGTTCTTTCAATAGAACGTCTTAACTGGTTATTGGCTTCTTCATAGATACCAACAGCATTTTTCTGAGATTCCAAGGCTGCTGCTTTCAGCTTGTCTGCTCTTTCTTTAATTTCCACTGCTAGTTGTAAGCCATTGTTGGATTTATCAGCTACTACTCCAACTTCTTTCTCAACCTCCTGAGCAGTATACCCGATTTCCTGGGTAGATGCTGCGGTTTCTTCCATGCTTGCTGACAATTCCTCTGTGGTTGCTGATATATTTTCAATATCACTGTACACATCTTTTGCACTGCCTTCTAAGATACCTGTTGAATCCTGTATATTCTGGCTTTCTGTACGTATTGTTTCCATGGTTCGGGCTATCTGTTTTTGCATTTGGAAGAAGGAACGGGTTATATCTCCCACTTCATCTTTTCTCTTGGCAAATTTTTCTTTGAGTGCAATAGTTAAGTCACCTTGCTCCATCTTTAGCATATTATTTTTAATCTGGTTAAAACCATGTGCTATACTATTTCCTAACAGGTAAGAGAGCAGGACACCAATTACTAGAACTGCCAGCAGAATTACAATAATCCAGGTTAAATATTCTGCTATCTTCGCCTCTAGTTCATAGTTGTAAATACCCACAAACCACATACCAATTGCTGTTCCGCTGCCATCAACTATGGGCATATAATATGCATCTGCCTTTTTTCCCGCAACCATGGCACTTCCAATATAGTCTGAATTGGATAAAAGCACGGTTTCTATTACATCCTCCGATGCCTGTGTACCAGTCTGGCGGTTTCCATTATCATCAATTACCGTCGTTGATACTCTTGTATCTCCTGCAAATAAGGTGGCTTGGATACCTGTATTCCCTGTAAATTGGTCAACTATATCATAATTACCATTAATTAATGTATCTCCTTTATATAGATTCTCTCCTTCTATTCTCCATTCTCCGGGATAGTTGGCATCTAACAAAGCTAGTCCTAGTTCAGAGTAATTCCCAAGTTGTTCAAGGGTTTCATCATCCACCAGTTTTGTGATTATCCGGTGAAAGGAAATACTTGTCAGTAAAATAAAACCGGTCAAAGCCAGGATAACTGCTGAAACAATCTTCCATTTAATCTTCATAAAAATACCTCGGCCATATTATGTCAAGAATTTATATTTGTTATGTAACGGCCGCCCTTTCATTAATCTCATCTTTATTACATATTGTAACATTATTTGATAATAAATGCAATGAAGCACCTTGCTTCCATTTCTGTCATTTTGTTGCATCTGCAACATACTTTATACAAATAAGAGTATACTATAGTAGTATAAAATACCAAAAGTAACAAGAAACAAATAGAAAGGAAAAATGTCTATGGAACAATCTATATTAAAAAATATTGATTTGGCTCAGGTTCTGACCTTAAAAAATCTTGTTGATTATCAACATGGGCAGATTGTTAGTAAAACTTTCGTACAAAATAAGAATGTCAGTATGACCCTATTTGCTTTTTCTAAGGGTGAAGAAATCAGTACACATTCTTCACATGGAGACGCCTTTGTCTACGTTATGGATGGAAACGGTGAATTTACCGTAGGAGATACGGTTCATAAAGTAACAGAAGGGCAGGTTTTAGTTATGCCTGCTGAGATTCCTCACGCTGTATATGCTGCAACAGATTTTAAAATGCTCTTAGTGGTTGTTTTCCCATCTTAACGATCTTCACCGGTTATTCCAAAACCTAATGCATCCTCCCAAAGTTACAGTCAACTTTATTTATAAAAAAACTGCCGGGTTCGGAATATTCTATCCGGCCTTCGGCAGTTTTTTTTATTCTATTAGAAAACAGGTACGACAGCACCTTTCCATTGTTCTTCAATGAACCTCTTAGTCTCTTCAGAAGTGACTGCTTTAATTAAAGCTTTTGTCTTATCTGTTTCTTCATTACCTGCTTTTACAACAAGCACATTAGCATAAGTAGTAGAACCCTCAGACTGGGCATCTTCTACTAAAAGTGCGTCCTCATTGGCAGAAAGACCCTCTGTTAATGCATAGTTACCGTTGATTACTGCTAATTCAACATCTTGAAGTACCTTTGCAGTCTGAGCAGCTTCTATTTCAACAATGTCTAAATTCTTAGGATTTTCAAGAATATCTTTAATGGTGGCTTCTAAACCTACACCCTCTTTTAACTTAATCAGCCCAGCTTTTTCTAATAATAATAAAGCTCTTGCTTCATTTGATGTGTCATTCGGTACTGCTACCTGCCCTTTATCAGGTATTGCATCAAGGGAAGCAGTTTTTCCGGGATAGATTCCAAGTGGTTCAAAGTGTACATTCGCTACAGATACCAGGTTTGTTCCATTATTCTTATTAAAATCATTCAGATAAGGAACATGCTGAAAGAAGTTAGCATCAAGGCTTCCATCCTCTGTTGCTGCATTCGGCTGAACATAATCCGTATATTCTACTACTTCAATGGAATAACCTTGTTCTGCCAACGCATTTTTAACAGCCTCCGAGTTTAATATTGTTGCATGAGGCTCAATAGTGGCTCCTACTACTATTTTAATTAGTTCTTTTGGTTCTTCTGTATTTGTCTCCTCTTTTACAGGTTTCTCCGTTTCACTGCCTGCTTCTGTAGGTGTTGCTCCTTGTTCAGGCGTTGTTGTATTATCATTCTCTTTTGTCCCGCATCCCACCAAAAGAGCACTGACAAGTACAAATGCCATTAAAAGTACGGATAATTTCTTCATGTTACATCTCTCCTTTTCCTCTTTTATCTATTTTTTTTGAAGCTATATGTCCAACGTTCTGTACAATCTGTACTAAAATTATTAACAGAACAATTGTTACAAACATAATATCTGGCTGGTATCTGTGATATCCATAGCGCTGTGCGATATCTCCTAGTCCCCTGCCCCCTACTGTTCCTGCCATTGCCGTATAACCTATTACCGTAATAGTTGCAAGAGAGGCTCCAAGTATAAGAGAGGGAAGTGATTCCGGTATCATTACCTTAAAGATTATCTGCAAATCCGTTGCACCCATGGCTTTTGCCGCTTCAATTACCCCATTATCAACTTCTCTTAAGGACGTTTCCACCAGACGGGCTATAAAAGGTACCGCCGCTATAATTAACGGAACTGTAGCTGCTTTGGGTCCAATGGTTGTTCCTGCAAGCAGTCTGGTTAATGGTATAACTGCTACTAACAGAATGATAAAAGGTACGGACCTTCCAATATTAATTATAATACCAAGAATTTTATTCAATATGGGTCTTGGACGAATTCCACCGTTTCTCGTAACTTCTGACAATATTCCTAAAGGTAAGCCCAGTATGTATGCTGCAAAGGTTGCGGTAAAGGTCATAAATAAGGTATCAGCAATACCCTGGGAAATCATTGCTCCATTGTCTTCTAAGAATATACGAACATACTCTAAAATATTACTCATGCTTCTGCACCTCCCAGCAAACGTTTTACAATCTCCGTAGAATTGTTGTTAAATACTTCGTCAGTAACGCCGGAAGCTGCAATTTCTGCTTTATCCAGTACTACAACTTTATTACAGATTTTCTGTACAACATTCATCTCATGGGTGATTAAAATAATCGTAACTTTAGTTTCTTCGTTTATCTTCTTAAGTAATCGTAATATAGAATCGGTGGTCATACTATCGAGAGCTGATGTTGCTTCATCACATAGCAGTACAGACGGTTTCGTTGCCAGAGCTCTTGCAATTGCAACTCTTTGTCTTTGTCCTCCGCTTAGCTTGGCAGGATAATAGTTTTCCTTTTCTTTTAAATCCACCAGCTCGAGCAATTCATCAACACGTCTGTTAATTTCTTCCTTTTTAATCTTCCTTTTATCAAAATAGCTTAAACGGTTAAAATCTTTCTGAGGTATACTGGTTACCTTAAAATCTTTTAATCTGGTAATCTCTAAACCAAAAGCAATGTTTTTTCTAACATTTTTCTGCATAAGAAGATTAAAGTTCTGAAAAATCATACCTATATTTTTGCGCAATAACAGTAATTCTTTTCTGCTTTTTCTCGTAATGTCAACACCATCAATTTCTATGATGCCTTTTGTCGGACGCTCTAACAGATTGATACAACGAACCAGGGTGCTTTTGCCTGCACCACTCATACCGATGATTCCAAAGACATCGCCATCTTCTATTTCTAAGTTAATATTTTTCAGTACTGTTAAGGTTTGTTTACCGTTCTTAAACTCCTTCGTTAATGCTTTTACTCGAATCATATCTTCACCTTTTCAATATTTTATGGGATAAACTTTTATTTCATACTTATCTGATATGATTTGTATGAATAGTTATACTTCATTTTTTGGTCATTGTCAAGTAAATCTTTGTATATGAAATAAAACAAATTAAATTTTATACATTCGACAATGATATAACATATGCAGTTATACTATATTAATAGGGTTTTTGTCAAGTAATGCAATGTGCATTTTAATACCATAATCCTTGTAAATACTGATGTTTTCTGCATAAAAAAAGTATATCTAAATTTTAGCTTGCTACTGCATTGACTTGCTAAAATCTAGATATACTTTATTTTATTGGATATCACTTCCAAATACAACTCACCTAAGTCTATAACGAAGCCAGAGTTTTATAGGTGGCATATCTGTCTTTTGCGTGTTCTTCTGCTAAAACAAATAATTCTTCGGCCGTATCCGGGAAGGTTCTTGCCAGAGAACTGTAACGAACCTGCCCCATTAAGAAATCCCTAAAGCTTTCTGTAGGTTCTTTAGAATCAAGAATAAATGGATTCTTTCCCTCCTTCTTTAATTCCGGATTATAACGGTACAAATGCCAATAACCTGCTTTTACAGCCTTTTTAATTGTTTCCATACTTCTGCCCATACCTTCTCTGATTCCATGACTGATACATGGTGCATAAGCAATTACTATAGAAGGACCTTTATAATTCTCTGCCTCACGAATAGCCTTTATCAGCTGGTTATTGTCTGCGTGGATACCTACTTGCGCAACATATACATTACCATAGGTCATCATCATGCGACCTAAATCCTTTTTACCGGATTTTTTACCGGAGGTGGCGAACTTGGCAACCGCTGCGGCCGGTGTAGATTTAGACGCCTGCCCGCCAGTATTGGAGTATACTTCGGTATCAAATACCAGGATATTGATATCTTCACCCGTAGACAGTACCTGGTCTACACCGCCATACCCTATATCATACGCCCAGCCATCACCTCCGACAATCCACTGCGAACGTTTTACCAAATAATCTTTTCTTTGTTTTATTTCTTCTATAAGCTGCATAGTCTCTGCATCTCCGGACTGGTACTGTTCTAGTGTATCCAGCAACTTAGCACTAACTTCCCTGGTTACTTCCCCGTCTTCCTTATAATGAAGCCAATCCTCCATCCGTTCCTTTAATAATGGTTCAATTGGTTTTTCAATCAGTTCGGTCATTACCGTTTCCAGTTTCCTGCGAAGCTGTTTTACTGCCAGGTACATACCAAAACCGAATTCAGCGTTATCTTCAAAAAGTGAGTTTGCCCATGCCGGACCTTGACCCTCTCTATTGGTGGAATACGCCGTACTTGGAGCTGAAGCTCCCCATATAGAAGAACAGCCGGTTGCATTGGCAATCATCATACGGTCTCCAAATAGTTGGGTAATCAGCTTAATATAAGGTGTCTCACCACAGCCTGCGCATGCACCTGAGAATTCTATAAGTGGCTCTTTAAACTGACTTTCTTTAAAGGACTTACCAAATGATATATTGTTTTTATAACCAACTTCACAGGAAGCAAACTTCCAATTTTCCACTTGAACTTCTGCTTGGGTATCGAAAGGCTTCATAACCAACGCCTTTTCCTTGGCAGGACACACATCCGCACAGTTACCGCAGCCGGTACAATCCATAGGACTGATTTGTATCTTAAAGCGAAGATTTTCTAAACTTTTCCCATTTGCTTTTAAAGTATTAAAAGTACTTGGTGCTTTACTTACTTCTTCTTCGTTTAAGAGGAAAGGACGAATAACAGCATGAGGACAAACATAGGAACACTGGTTGCATTGAATACAGTTTTCATCAATCCATTCTGGTACATTAACTGCAATACCACGCTTTTCATAAGCCGTAGATCCTGATGGAAAGGTTCCGTCTTCTCTTCCTGAAAATGCACTGACAGGCAGTTTATGCCCTTTCTGTTCTTGCATCGGACGCATGATATTCTTTACGAATTCCGGTTCTTCTACTTTCTTAGCTTGGATTTTTTCTTCGGCATTTCTCCAACCGGCAGGAATGTTTACCTTATGAATCAGGCGCACACCCTTTTCAATGGCATCATGATTCATCTTTACTACCTTCTCTCCCTTTTTATTATAGGAATAGGTAGCTGCCTCCTTTAAGGCCTTAATGAACGTATCCTCCGGTAAAATGTTAATCAGTTTAAAGAACGCTCCCTGCATAACCATATTAATACGGTTGCCAAGACCGATTTCCTCTGCTATCTTAACTGCATTGACCGTATAAAACTGTACATCTTTTTCAGCTAACAACCGTTTATAGTGTGCCGGTAAATGCTCATCCAGTTCATCATCTGACCATTGGCAATTCAGCACAAAGATACCACCTGGTTTTAAATCATCTATAACATCGTATTTATTTACATAGGACTGATTATGGCAAGCTACGTAATCCGCATTGCCGACCAGATAGGTGGATTTAATAGGCGTTTCTCCAAACCTTAGGTGAGATATGGTAATTCCGCCGGATTTTTTAGAATCATAATCAAAATATGCTTGTACTTTATTAGCTGTTTGATTACCGATAATCATAATTGCCTGTTTGTTGGCACCTACAGTACCATCGGATCCAAGTCCCCATATCTTGCAGGATTTCCTGCTTTCTGGTTCTGTAGTAAAACTCATAGCAGGCTCTAAAGAAGTACCGGTTACATCATCCTGTATACCAAGCGTAAAGCGGTTTTTAGGGCTTTTCTGTTTTAAATTTTCATAAACAGCAGCAATATCTGCCGGTCTGGTATCTTTAGAACCCAATCCAAAACGCCCTCCAACAATAACCGGTGCATTGTCTACTTCGCTAAAACATCCGCAGACATCCAGATATAATGGTTCTCCGATTGCTCCTGGTTCTTTTGTACGGTCTAGAACCGCTAACTTTTTGACGGATTTTGGCAATGCATTTATAAAATGCTTCATACTAAAGGGACGATATAGATGGATTTTTATCAATCCATACTTTTCACCCTTATTATTGCAATAATCGATGGTTTCTTCAATGGTTTCTGTGACCGAACCCATGGCTACAATTACATATTCCGCATCAGGAGCACCGTAATAATCAAACAAACCATATTTTCTGCCAGTTAAACTTCCCACTTTCTCCAGATATTCTTCTACTACCGGAATTAAATTGCAATAGAAAGGATTACTGGCTTCTCTTCCCTGAAAATAAATATCGGGATTTTGAGCAGTACCTCTGATAACCGGATGGTTTGGTGATAAAGCACGGCTTCTAAATTCTTCCAAAGCCTTATGGTCTACTAATTTGGCATAATCCTCATACTCTAGAGCCTCCACTTTTTGAATTTCATGTGAAGTACGAAATCCATCAAAAAAATGAACAAAAGGTAGTCTGCCTTTTAATGCCGATAAGTGTGCTATCGGAGCCAAGTCCATAACCTCTTGTACTGAACCGCTGGCAAGCATTGCACATCCGGTCTGTCTTACAGCCATTACATCCTGATGATCTCCAAAAATACTCAACGCATGGGTAGCAAGAGCTCTTGCACTAACATGCAAGACACCGGGCAGAAGCTCACCTGCTGCCTTATACATATTGGGAATCATAAGTAACAAGCCTTGAGAAGCCGTAAAGGTAGTTGTTAGGGCTCCTGCCTGCAAGGAACCGTGAAAAGCTCCTGCTGCACCGGCTTCTGACTGCATTTCTACTACATTTACTTCCTGATTAAATATATTTTTTCTTCCCTTTGCCGCCCAGTCATCCGTTATTTCTGCCATACCGGAGGAGGGTGTAATTGGATAAATTGCTGCAACCTCAGTAAAAGCATAGGCTGCATAGGCTGCGGCGGAATTGCCGTCCACTGTCATCTGAATCTTTGCCATAGTTTATCTCCACTTCTATATTTTTGTTTCTATCACTTTTATTGCCTACTACATCTGCTTGCAGATGTGACTTGTCCACAAATGAGGGTGCGAATTATATTATCCACTGTATATATCATGTATCCTATCAATCCGTACTTATGATAATACTTATTTCTATAGTTTACTTCCGTTATCAACCCAGTTTTTTGCTTTCTCAACATCATACTCAGCCGGTATTGCCACCTGACTTCCATCTAAAACCTTCTCTGCATTTGCCCAAGCAGCGGTACACTCACAATTGGTGGCATCAACCTCTGTTAACCTTTTGTTATCAAAGCCACTTAATGTTTTTTCTTTTTTTTCTTCCATTTCCTATATTCTCCTTTTTTATCATTCTAGATTGCCTCAGTATGTCTGTCGTCACTGCTTTACGCACATCGTATTCCGCAGGCCTGCCTGCGATACTGCCACAAGAAAAAAGTTGAAGGTTTTCGATTGTAAACCCCATTCTTATACTTAATTTTCTATCTTACACAATATGGTACATAGCAGATTTGGAATCAATATTCCCAATACTAATAAATTCTCCAAAAATTCCAGAAAATATACAATCATGAACAGCAAAAAAGATGCAAATTAAATACCAAAAAAGGAATTTGATTTGCATCTTTTTTATGACAGAACAGTTAATGTCTTATTTTATTTGTAAAATTGCAGTTATAAATTTTTTCAACTTCTTCTTTTTTCAACGGCTTGCTAAATAAATAGCCCTGAATATAGTCACAACCTCCAGCTTTTAAACGTTCATACTGCTCAATATCTTCAATTCCTTCTGCCGTGATTACCAAATGCAGACTGTGTACCAGAGCAATTAGACTGTTCATTGCTTTTATATTATCCATTCCAAGAAATTTTTCGCAAAGTGATTTATCCAGTTTGATTTTGTCTACAGGAATAAAGGTAAGGTAATTTAATGAGGAATACCCTGTTCCAAAATCATCTAAGGCAAGTCTGATTCCAAGTTTTTTAAAACTCTGGATAAACCTAGCAGTATCTGAATTATTTTCAAGAAGAATACTTTCGGTAAACTCAATTTCTATAAAATGCGGGGGTACCTTATAAAATTGCAGGGTTTTATCCAGAAAATCTACGTATTCATCATCTCTGAGTTGTTTACTGGAAAAATTTATGGCAACTGGTTTAAGTTCATAACCTTTATCTCTCCAGTCTGCAATTTGTCTTATAACCTCAGTCGTAACCCATCTGCCCATTTCTTTAATCAATCCGGTCTCTTCTGCTATCTCTATGAATTTATCCGGCGACAATTGATAATGCTTTAACCGGAGTAAGGCCTCAAATCCTTCTATTTCTGCACTCCCTACATTAACCTGGGGCTGATAAGCAAGCTCAAATCCATCTTCTTTTATTGCTGCACGAAGTATTCCTTCAATCTCTGCTTTATTTTTTACCTCATCCTGCATCTGATTGCAATAGAACATGTAATTGTTTTTTCCGTTTCGTTTTACATGATACATGGCAGTATCCACATTTATAATTAATTGATCTATATCACTACTGTCAAAAGGAAAGCAGGTAATACCGATACTGAACTGTATATAATTTTCTTTCTTTTCCAGTACAAAAGGACCGTCAAATAATTTTGTCATGTTTAATACGTAGCTTTCCACATCCTCATATTTTGAGATTCCGGATAACAAAATAAGGAATTCATCACCGCCAAATCTTGATACAAATAATTTATCATCCACAAGTCCTGATAGCCGGTCAGCAATCTCTTGTAATATCTTATCACCATAGATATGCCCCATCGTATCATTTATACTTTTAAAGTTATCTATGTCTAACAACAGGATGGCTCCGGGTATGCCAAGTGATAAGTCTTTATGTAATTTATCCATAAAGGTAAGTCTATTGGGCAGATTGGTAAGATAATCATGTCGTGCCAGATGCTCTATGTACTCCTCCTGCTCCTTCATTTTTGTAATTTCTAATAAAATACCATTGAGAATTTTATTGTCTCCCCTGTTGTCCACTTCTTTTCCTCTAACCAGTATCCAGCGTCTATTAAAATTTTCATCATAAATCGGAAGCTGAATATTAATTTTATCCGTTTTTCCTTCCTTATACCGTTGATATTCTTTAAGCACTTTTCTTTTGCCCTTTTCGTCAAAAAGAGTACAAAAAATGTTATCAATGCTTTCACGGTCACACATGGAGGAATGTATTCCACGCAGAAAATGTTTTGATATATAAAATTCCTTCTTTTCTATGTCATATTCCCAAACCGCACTTTCTGTACTTTCAATGGCTATACCGTATTTTTGATTGAGCACTTCAATCTCATCTGCATGCTCCTGTATCGTATCATACTGTGCTCTTAATTCCTCCTCAGAGGCGGTTAATTCTTCAAAAGTCTGGGTTAATTCTTCATGACTTTCCTGCAATTCCTTTTCCATTTTTCTCCGTCTTATATTATCATAGGCTAGAACTGTAATAAGTACACAGAGGAATCCTAAAACTACACTGACATTGAAAACCAATTGCTTGTTTGTATCAAAAAAACTGACTTTCCGATTTATGACTGTAGAATTCTCAGGTAATATCTTTTCATCAATGTTATATTTCTGAAGGACTTCATAGTCGAAAATGTAATAATTAGGGCTCTCCTGCACTACGGATATAGTAGATACGGGTGTTCCATTAAAGACCTTAAGTATTATATCGGCTGCCTGCCTTCCCGCCTCCTGATACGATACCATTTTTCCTCCTAGAATACCCTCCCCCACACCTCCAACCGCTGCCCTGAGAATCGGTACCTTCGTATGTTCTTTCAGCATATTTACAGCTTCCGGTATGGTGAGGCTGGCACCGGTACTATCTGTATACATGCTCATATACAGTACAATGGTATCCTCTTTAATCTCCTCCAGAATCTGCTCTAATTCCTTGAAGGTGTATAAAGAGGTATTAATACCTTTAAATTGTAAGTCACGAAAATCGTCTTCATATTGATAAAACTGTTTCCTGTCTCCCAATCCTGTTAGGGTATCGTCAAAAATTGCAACTATTTTATCCGCTGCCGGATTAAGCTTTATACCAAGTTCTATGTTGTCCCTTATAGACATTTCTTCAATAATTCCTGTTATATATTCATCTTCCTCTGCCAGTTCGGCACGGTTTACATCGTTTACCCCTAAAAAGACCACCGGTATCGTATGAAACAATTCCTCCTGATAATCCAGCACAAATTGCAGGGCATTGTCATCTCCTACAAGTATAGCATCATAGGGGGGAAGATTTTCCATCTTATATTTTAGAGTGTCGTGAAAAAGTTGAATGCTTTCCTCTGTATAAAACCGTTTGGTATCCATATACTCTAAGTCCAAGTGAACCCCTTCCGGTTCCAGCACATTGCGTATTCCATCTATCTGTTCCGGCACACTGGGAAAATTCTCATTATATGAACTAATGTATAATACTCTTTTTCTTTCTTCCCATGCATATACCCTAGGCATCAACAGTATCATAAGCAAGCTGGCAAATACAATCATAAAGCCTGTCATACATATAAAATCAAGTCTTCTTTGCTTACCATTCTCCATTTGCGTCTCCCCTTTTTTAATGTCTAGATAAACGATTTATAATTACATATTATACCATATTATACAAAGTTTCGCCACAATTATCTAAACTTTAACACAGAATAAAGCAAATGACTGAATCAACCTAGTTTACTGTTAAATATAAAAGTACTAATAGAAAAAAACTATATAATTTACTGTATATGTACTTCATGCACCCGAATCTAATTTGGAATACTGCCGTTTTTCCAATTAATTCTGTGTGAATTTACAGTAAATGATATAGTTTGTAAATGCAAATACTAAATATAGAATTAAAGTAATTCCTAATGTACTCCTGTTATATCCTTAATAACCTCTCCTGCTATAATTAAACCTGCCACTGATGGAACAAACGCTGTGCTGCCGGGAATCTGTCTTCTGTCTGTACATTTTCTTTCCGCTCCAGGCGGGCAAATACAATTTGCACGACAGCTAATGGACATGTCTTCCAAAGGTTTTCTTGCCGGTTCCTTTGAATACACTACCTTTAATTTTTTAATTCCTCTTACACGAAGTTCTTTTCTCATAACCTTGGCTAAAGGACATATTGAGGTTTTATAAATATCTGTTACTTCAAATTGAGTGGGATCTAATTTGTTACCGGCACCCATACAGCTTATAATAGGAATATTCAGTTTGTTTGCCCTTTCAACCAATTCTAATTTCGCCGTTACCGTGTCAATGGCGTCTACAACATAGGTATATTCAGAAAAATCATATTGGTCTGCAACTTCAGGGGTATAGAAGGTCTGATGGGTATTTACTACTGCCTTAGGATTAATCTCTACTATTCTTTCCTTCATAACCTCTACCTTATACTTTCCTACCGTCTTTCTAGTAGCAATAATCTGTCGGTTAATATTGGTTAAACAGACTTTATCATCATCAAATAAGTCAAAGATTCCAACTCCGCTTCTAGCCAATGCTTCTGCGGTATATCCCCCCACGCCGCCAATACCAAAAATAGCTACTCTTGCCTTGCTTAATTTATCCATCGCTTCATTGCCAAAAAGAAGCTCCGTTCTCGAAAATTGATTTAACATTTCATGCTCCTGTTATATAGGTTTCTGTTTGTGAGTCTGAATAATGATAGCATTTTCTATCTATCCTGTCAACTTACATACAAGATACTGAAATTATTTCCCAGAGCGTTTAGGTCTTCTTCTGCCAGTCTAGGGGATTCGCTTCGTCCTCAACCGAGGATGCATTTTCAGACACAGCTTAATTCTTCTCCCGAAAAGAATAATTGAATTGCTTCTTCCCTGATACGTTTAAAATACGCAAAAGTAAGCAGTGCTTCTTCAACGTTATGATATACCTTCCAATAACCACATAAAAGATAATTTTCTCCATTATTCTTAACGTACTCTTCTACATCTTCAATTGGATATCCTAAGAATATTCCAACTTCATGTGGAAAATCAAATTCTGCCTCTCTCTTGTACTTCTGAAATCTTGCCTGAAATACCTTCAGATTAAATGACAACAATCGTTCCTGTATTTTATAACCATGGTTTTTTAACAATGGATTATTTCCATACTTTTTTAAAATCTCTTCTAAAAGTTCAGGCTGGTAAACCAGGACATATAGTACTTTTTCATTTTCATGCAGAAGCTCACAGCAACAGCTAAATCTTGCTGCCTCCGCTACTAATGTGCGAAAAAAAATTTCTTCCTTCTCTATATACCTTTTCTGAAAAGTAACCAAGCTTGATGGTTTGTGCTTAAACAATGTGGGCATACAACTATTGGCAAACGTAAAGATTATATAAGATAGCATCTTATCTTCCCTCATGTTGAATATATCCTCACTCATAATAAACTCCTATCTCTGCGCTCTACTGCTCCTAGCACTTGCACACGTGTTAATCAGGCTGTTAAAAAAACAAAATACTGGAAATACAGGTAATAAATAATTATACTGCTTACATATACTTGCTTGTCAATTTTGATTCTCATTCTCATTTATTACTTTTATCATATTTTAGAAATCCTTATTTGTCAATATAATTTTTGAGAACAATTATCATTTATCGAATCTTGCGTTATTAGTTTTTGCAAAAATAATAGAAATAAACCCCAACTTATAATTAATTTAAGCTGGGGTCTTTTTCCAATTTCACTTTATCGAATTTATCTTTACCTATATGACAGTAGCCACCCGGATTTTTATCTAAATAGCTTTGATGGTACTCTTCAGCCGTATAGTAATTATCTAATGGAGATACTTCTATGGCTATGGGGGCTTCATAATGCTTTTGAAGCTCTTTTATAGAGGCTTCAATTACTGGTAAGTCCTCTTTATCAACATAATAGATACCTGTTCTGTACTGAGTTCCTTTATCCGGTCCCTGTTTGTTTACGGAAGTCGGATCGATAACCCGATAATACAAATCCAGAAGAAAAGAGAGACTAATTACATTCGTGTTATAAACAACCTTAACTGTTTCTGCATGACCTGTATCATGGCGGCATACCTCTTCATATGAAGGATTTTGCGTCCGGCCATTGGCATACCCTACACCGGTTTCTGATACTCCCTGAATACACGCAAAATACTTTTCCGTACCCCAGAAGCATCCTCCTGCTAAATAGATGGTTTTCTCATTATTATCACTAATATTCATTGTCTTCTCCTTTCACTTTTTATATCCTTAGGTAATTGCAACTTAATTTAATAAATTTCTCATTTTAATTTAAAATACGCAGGATATTGCTCCATTAGTTCAATCTTATTTAGTTTATACCGGGACAAATGGTCTGTAATGACTTCTTTTGCCAGTTCTTTATCCTTATTTCTGATTGCGTCGACTAATTTTTTATGATCCGATATGTTTTTAGAATCCTTGATAACCGATAGGCTTAATCTTCTGACACGGTCAAAATGAGTCATCATGCCGCTGATTAAATCATACGTAAATTTCTTATTATTAATGGTAAACAGTAACTCATGAAATTCATTATCTAATTGCAGCAACTTATCTTTAGCTCCTCTTTCCAGATAAAAATCCTGCAATCTTAATATTTCTTCCAGCGCAAGAAGGTTTTCCTCACTTGCTGCATCACAGGACTCCATAACCATAGTTTGTTCTAAGAGCAGACGAACAAATCTTGCCTCTTCTACCAATTCATTATCAATTAAGGAGATAAAGCTTCCCCTTTGGGGATAAATTTCTACTACTTTTAGTTTACTAAGCTCTATCAATGCTTCTCTTACAGGCGTTCTGCTAATTCCCATCTCTTCTGCAAGTTCATTTTCACTTACCATACTGCCAGGAGTAAGCTCCAGAGAAATAATATTGTATTTTATAACCCGGAAAGCATATTCCCTGGCGGTTTCTTTCTCCATTCGTTCCATTGTATACATTGCTTTCCTCCACTTTCCTATATTTCCCTGCTGCTTACTCATGACTTTATAAAATAAATTTTTGTCTTTTTCTGGTGTACCTATGTTATTATAAATGTTGCTCTTCGTCAAGATACTTTTTCAAAGTGTCTCGAACGGCGCCCTCTCCCTTTATCATTTCTTTAAAGAAGCCTTCGATTTTCTCACCCAAACCAACCTTATATAAATCAACACCAAAGATTAAATCATTTGACAATATATCTTTAAGACACTTAGTAACATCTATATTCTCTCCCAAGTTAATATCAGAAAATAGGGGTACTAAATGATTCAGCATCGGATCAGGACTTAACTCAAATGGTTGTCCCTTATCATTAACCCCCATTAAATAACGGCACCAACCAGCTAATACTAGAGGTATAAATGTAAGCTGCGTCACATCTAAATCCGGTCGCTCTATATACGCCTTAATTGTTTCACCAAACCGAATACTTAGCTTTTGTGAGGTATCACAGGCGATTCGTTGCGGTGTGTCTGGCATAAATGGATTAGGAAGCCTTACACTTAAGACTTCTTGTAGAAAATCGGCAGGTTTAATGATACCCGGATCAACTACTACCGGAAGCCCTTCCTGATATCCGATTTTTTTAATCAGCGCAGTTAACTCCTGATCCTTCATCTCATCTGATATTTTATCATAAGACAAAAGACAACCAAAGATAGCCAATGCTGTATGCAAAGGATTTAAGCAGGTACACACCTTCATTTTTTCAACCTTATCAACGGTAGCCCTGTCGGTATATATAATTCCGCCCAAGTCTAACGGCAGTTTTCCATTGTTAAACGCATCCTCTATAACCAGATATTGTGGTGCTTCAGCATTTACAAAAGGTGCAATGTACGTATTCTTTGATGTAATATAGGCCTCCGTATCTTCAAAACCGTCTGCTTTTAAAATTTCCAGAACAGAGTCTGCTGGTCTTGGTGTAATTTTATCAATCATAGACCAAGGATAGGAGATGTCTTCGGATACATATTCAAGAAATTCAGGTGCTGTAATCCCGTTTTCCACCCATATTTTCGCAAATGACGTTACTGCTTCCTTTAATTTGCTTCCATTGTGGGAGCAATTATCCATACTTACTAAAGCTAAGGGAAGTTTTCCTTGCAAATTCCCTGGAAGTTTTCCTGCTAAAAATCTTTCGTAGCATAGTGCTACCAGCTTACCAATATAACTTTCTGCCTGCTTTGGATTATTTTTAAAGTCCTTTGCAACAGCAGGCATGTACTCTCCATTCTGACTTTTTAAACTATATCCCTTTTCAGTAATAGTAAATGACACTACCTTAAGACTCGGGTTTTTAAAGATTTCTACCAACCGGTTCCAGTCAGATGTATTAGCAGTATCTACACATAAAGCCTCTGCCACACTGGCTATCACTTTCTTTTGTAAATTTCCGTCCGGCATTAAGGTAACTAAAAGCGTCAAATTATCACTATTTTTATAGCTGTGTTCTATAATTTCATAGTCATAGCCCTCTGCTACTATAATTCCACTTTCCATAATGCCTTGGTTTAAAAGCTCCTGGCATACAGCAGCCGGAAATGCTCTAAATATATTGCCCCCGCCAAAGTGTACCCACTCCGGTTTATGCTTTGTATTTTCTTTCATTTTCTCTATTGAAAAAGCAGGAATTTCATACCCCTTCTCTTCCCATTGCTGTCTATTATTAAGTTCGTCTAGTTTTAACTTCATAATACCTCCATTCCAACTGCCCTGAAACCTCTAGCCCTACTACAGCCAATATTGTATTTTAATAGTTCCGGGTTTTTAATGTGATTTTTCAATAGCCTCAAGTAAGCCGTTCAAATAAGTTGCGCCTAAGGCTCTGTCATACAGACCGTAGCCGGGCATAGATACTTCTCCCCAGATTGCTCGTCCATGGTCAGGACGGATAGGTCCATCAAACTCCGTTTCATATAAAGCTTTCATAATTTCATACATATCAAAAGAACCGTCACTAGATAAATGTGCTGCTTCATCAAATTTACCGGGCGCGTGGTGAATGAGATTTCTGACATGTGCAAAATGAATTCTTCCCTTAGCTGCATGTATTATACCACATAAATCATTGTTTGGATTAGAACCATAGGAGCCGGAACAAAACGTTAAACCATTGAATTTTGCGTCTACTGCCTTTAAAAGCCTTATTACATTTTCTTTATTTGTTACAATTCTTGGAAGATTAAATACCGGCCAAGCTGGATCATCCGGGTGAATTGCCATTTTTATATCATATTGCTCACAAACCGATTGAATTCTCTTTAAGAAATATACAAGATTTTCAAACAGCTTCTCACTGTCCACATCCTTATATTTTTCAAATAGCTCTTTTACGCGTCCAAGACGTTCTGGTTCCCAGCCCGGAAGAACGAAACCATTACTCTTTTTGTCAATTTCATTAAACATTTTTATGGGATCTATTTTATCAATTATTTCCTGATCGTAGGATAATACAGTGGAACCATCTGGCCTTACCTTTGCTAAATCAGCTCGGGTCCAGTCAAATACAGGCATAAAATTATAACATACCAAATGGATATCAGCCTTTCCCAAATTCTCAAGAGTAGTTATATAATTATCGATATACCCTTCTCTGTCCGGTAAACCAATCTTTATAGAATCATGGATATTAACACTTTCTATTCCTGCAAGCTCTAGACCACCGGCGTTTACTTCTCCTTTTAATTTTAATATATCTTCTAAAGTCCAGGCCTCTCCCGCCGGAATATCATAAAGAGTTGTGATTACTCCTTTTACTCCGGGAATTTGTCTAATTTGCTCCAATGTAACGGAATCATGTTTACTACCAAACCAACGTAATGTCATTTGCATAATAGTTTATCTCCTTTTTTATTCTACTTGTATACTAGTATATTAAAAACCTTCTGAATTGTCAAGTAAATCGCAATTAAACCTAACAAAAAGGAGGTTCCTCTCCTTCTATCAATCAATTTATTTCTGACTATAATAAGAAGAGGAACCTTTTGTTAAAACATATCACAATTAGGAGGCAGGATATATTTTAAGTGCTTGATATTATTCGATGGTTAAACCGGCACTTGCATAGCCAACAATAGCTGTTGCTATATCAAGTCCTGCGGTTACAGCAGGCGTAAATATCAACAATAAACGTGTTCCAGCAGTAACCGGGATGGATAAACCACTGGTGATACCACTTGAAATTTCACCAATGGAAATTAACCCGGTAAGGGGAGGAGTTAAAGTTACGGATGCTCCGGGTACGGCGGTAAAGGTATTATTTGGTACAGTAGATCTATACAACTGTGCAGTAATTGCTACAGTTGAACCTATTAGTGAAACTGCTGCTGTAGTACTAAAATAACCTGCTAAGGATGTTATTGTACCGTCTCTTGGAACTGAGAAAGCAAAATTCAGTAATGGCAGTGTATTAATAATAATAGAACCACCCAGTATCTCAATTTCCGGTGCAGCGCTGCCGAAACCTATGGCAGCAGAAGTATTTAAAATACCTCCTAACACGGTTGTTAATGGCACTGGAATTCCAGAAGCAAACGGTATTATTGCACCTGCTCCTGCTGGTCCTGGAGGACCTTGTGGGCCTTCCGGACCCGTTGGACCGGTCGGACCTGCTGGACCTGTTGGACCTGTTGGGCCTTCTGGACCTGTTGGACCCGTTGGACCTTCCGGACCTGTCGGGCCTGTCGGACCCGTTGGACCTGTTGGACCCGCTGGGCCTTCTGGACCGGTCGGACCTGCCGGACCTTCTGGACCGGTTGGGCCTTCTGGGCCTGTCGGACCCGTTGGACCTTCTGGACCGGTCGGACCGGTCGGACCCGTTGGACCGGTTGGACCGGTTGGACCTTCTGGGCCGGTTGGACCGGTCGGACCTTGCGGACCGGTTGGGCCTTCTGGGCCTGTCGGACCTTCTGGACCCGTTGGACCAGTTAGACCTTGCGGACCTGCTGGACCTTCTGGGCCGGTCGGACCTTCTGGACCCGTTGGACCGGTTAGACCTTGCGGACCCGTTGGACCTTCTGGACCTTCTGGACCGGTCGGACCTGCTGGACCTGTTGGACCAGTTAGACCTTGCGGACCCGTTGGACCTTCTGGACCGGTCGGACCTGCTGGACCCGTTGGACCGGTTAGACCTTGCGGACCTGCTGGACCTTCTGGACCGGTGGGGCCTTCTGGGCCAACTGGACCCGTTGAACCGGTTGGACCTGCTGGGCCTTGCGGACCTATGGGCCCTTCTGGGCCAACTGGACCCGTTACTCCTGCTGGACCTTGGGCTCCTGTTGCTCCTGTTGATCCCGGAGGGCCTGCCGGACCGGCTTCACCCTGAGGACCTTCTGGACCGGTTGCTCCTGCCGGACCTTGGGCTCCTGCCGGACCTGAGGCTCCTGTTGCTCCCTGAGGACCTGCGGGACCTCTAGGACCCATCGGACCTACTGGCCCGGGTGGTCCGGGCGGTCCGGGCGGTCCCGGCGGTCCCGGCGGCGGGCATGGAGGATGGCATGGATCGGGCTTATAGCAATCTCTACCTGGCCGCCAAGAGTTGGCATAATCTGCTGCCGCTACATCACGCGTGTCTTTTTTGTTTATTGAGTCATCTGCATTAGAATAATACTTATCAATACTCATGCAAAAACCCCTTTCATTTAGGTTATGGATTTTTACAATCCATACTCTATATTTATGTAAATTTCGAAAAAATGTGCATTATAATTCTTTTTCATTCGTCTTTTTTACCGTTTATTTTATTTAATTTTACTAAAATTATTATAAGTAATTATTATGCTTATATCCTGAGAAAAGGGGCTGTAAAAAAACTCCCCTAAAAGAAAAATCGCTGAGGTCATGAGACTTCAGCGATTTTTTGGTATAATTAATTATGCAAATAAATAAAAACACCAATGATAATTATACAGTACGTCAGCTGAAATTACCATTGGAAATCGAAAAATTAATTAATATATCTGATCCAGTATACACGTTCTGTGAGGTGATGGATCACATCGACCTATCAAAATATTTTGTAGAGAAAGGCTACAGAACAGGTCGTCCAAGATGTGATGAACAGAAACTCCTTAAAGTGATACTCTTTGCCTTCATGGAGCACGGAATTAGTTCTCTGCGTGAAATAGAAAAACTCTGTAGGAATGATATACGATACCTGTATCTTCTTGATGAGATGAAGGCTCCTTCTTTTGCGACCTTTGGCAATCTTATACGCAATGAACTAACAGATTCCATAGAACAGATTTTTATTGACTTAAACAGTTACATTTTTGAAAAGGAGCATGTGGACCTGGAGCATACTTACATAGATGGAACAAAAATGGAAGCGAATGCCAACCGATATACCTGGGTATGGAAAAAGTCTTGTACAAAAAACCGAGGAAAGGTTTATGAAAAGATATCCACGCTAATTGATGCAATGAACCAGGAAGTATTAGGATATTTCGGTGTAAAACTTGATAAGAGAGATGAGTATGCTGTCGAATATGTATCTGAACTCTTGGAAATGTACAAGAATGCAACAAATCTGGTGGAATCCACGTTTGTATCTGGTTGTGGTCATAGAAAAAGCCTTCCGCAAAAACAATATCAGGAATTAGAGGGGTATCTAGAACGATTAAAGACATATGCACATCATATAGAAGTTTGTGGCGATGAAAGAAACAGTTATTCCAAAACCGATCACGATGCCACTTTTATGCGCATAAAACGGGATTATATGGGGAATGATCAGCTTCTCCCAGCGTACAATCTACAGACCGCTGTCTGTGATGAATATATAGCGGTAGTTGATGTAAAACCATATGCATCAGATATGGAATGCTTTGTTCCTTTGATGGAAAAATTCAATGAAATCTATGGTCATTATCCAAAGTATCCAGTTGCAGATGCAGGCTATGGTTCCTATAATAACTATCTTTACTGTGAAGAGCATGGGATGGAAAAATATATGAAATTTACCATGTTCAAAAAAGAAACATCCGATAAGAAGTATCATGAAAATCCATATCGCGCAGTCAACTTTAAAAGAGACGAGAATGGAAATTTAATATGCCCAAATGGAAAGACTTTTCACTTTAAAAGCAAACAACATGTCTATAAAAACAAATACAGCAGAACCGAAGAAATCTATGAATGCAAATCATGTGAAGGCTGCCAGTTTAAAAACGATTGTTGTCCTAAGGCAAGCAAAAATAGAACTATTCGAATGAATCAGGAATTAACATCAATACATCAAGAGGTAATGACAAATCTTGAATCAATACATGGCGCACTGTTGAGAATGAATCGTAGTATTCAAGCGGAAGGAACCTTTGGTATTTTAAAATGGAATAAATCCTACAAAAGATTATTTCGAAGAGGTGAGAAAAACGCAATTCTTGAACTCACACTGATTTCTTGTGGTTTTAATCTTTATAAATATCATAATAAAAAACAGAGAAACAAGTTGGCTGCTTAAAATCCAAGAACTATACTCACAGCTTTATTAAGTGCACGCTTTTTTATGGAAAAATCAATCATAATCATAAAAAATAAATAAAAAAAAGAAGAATCACCAGAACCGGCATCTGTCGGAACTGGCGATTCTTAATTAAGGACTTATTTTACAGCCCCTTCAGAGGTGAGATATCTGCTGTAAACTATATAATAACTAGTTAATTATCAGTAACTATGATAATTTTAATATTGTAAGAGATGAAATAACGCTGCCTGGTGCAAGTACCGGGAAGCCTATTGTCACAAATGAATTATTAGATACTGTTATTGTTGAAGGGGCCGTAGTTACTTCTACTAGTGCTGTGATATCGATTTCATTCGTTGCAGCAAGTGCTCCTGCTGTTCCACCCGGAACCGGATTTCCATTCAGGTTAATAGATACCGACGTCAGTGCTCCTACCACATTAGTTTCAAAGGTAACCTGATATACACCCGTTTCAAGAAGTGTTGTATCTGTACTATTAGGCAGTGAAAACCCACTTGGCACCGCCGGTACATTTCCCGAACCAAATGCAAAGTCATCACCACCTAGTATTGTTATTGCCGGATTTGTACTATAACGATACAAATATGCTGCCAAGCCTCCTGCCGGACCTGCCGGGCCTTGGGGACCTACCGGACCCTGAGCACCCGTGGCTCCTGTTGGACCTGCCGGACCTTGGGGACCTGTTGCTCCTACCGAGCCCTGAGGACCTGCCGGACCTTGGGGACCTATTGGACCTGGATCTCCTTGCGGGCCCTGCGCTCCTGTTGCTCCTGTAGAACCCTGGGCTCCTGCCGGACCTGCCTCGCCTTGGGGACCTGCCGGGCCTGCTTCACCTTGAGGGCCCTGCGGGCCTGGCACTCCTGCCGGACCTTGGGCTCCTGCCGGACCTGCTTCGCCTTGAGGACCCTGCGGGCCTGGATCACCTTGTGCACCCTGAGGGCCTTGAGGACCTGTCGCTCCAGTTGCTCCCGTTAATCCAATCGGACCTTGTTCTCCTTGCGGACCTGTTGGCCCAATCGAACCTGATGCTCCTGCTGTACCTGTTGCTCCTGTTGCTCCCGTTGCTCCTGCCGGACCCTGTGGTCCTGGAGGACCTGCCGGGCCTGCCGGGCCTCTGGGTCCTATTGGACCTATCATACCTGTTGGTCCTGGAGGTCCGGGGGGGCCCGGAGGTCCGGGCGGTCCGGGCGGTGGGCATGGTGACGGAGGGCATGGAGGTCTGCATCCATCATTAGGCCTTCCTTGATTCCAGGAATTACTCATTGCGGACACACTCTTTTTATCTATATTAGACTTGTCATTAGATGAATTATAGTCAGTGTTCATGCAAAAACTCCTTTCCACTTCATTCAGGAATTAATATCCTACATTATAAATATGGTTTTTGCAAAAAAATGTGCTGCAAAATTCACCAGCATTCCAAGAAATATTTCTTTATATCAGTTTTTCTTAGTTGCTTTAGAATTCCTATAAAAAATTGGTATTAAATTATTTATAGGATGGTGTATTGTCCCAGCAATTGCTCCAAGATCTCAGCCTGACTAATGAATTCTTCACTCATCGCAGAACTCTCTCTTGCCGCATCTGAATTCGTTTCTATGATAGCAGCTATCTGCTGTAAATATTCCATGGAGGTATTGAGCTGTCCAGCTTCCTCTTTGGCATTATCTGCTATCTTATCCATTACCTGATTGGTTTTTAAAGAAGCCTGAACTATATTTTTAAAATTTTCAGAAGTTTCATTTGCAAGCGCTACCCCTTCTTGTATGGCTTGCACTGTACTTTCTATTAGATTGGTTGTTGACTTTACAGCCTCTCTGCTCTCTGTAGCCAATTTACCTATTTCGGAAGCTACTATGGCAAAACCTCTGCCTGCACTGCCTGCTCTAGCCGCTTCAATAGAAGCATTCAAAGACAGGAAGTTTGTCTGATCTGCAATCTCTTCTACTACTGCAATAACCTGAGATATCTTACCTGCATGGGCAGAAATTGCTGTCATAGCATTTACGAGGATTTTTATCTGTCCATCTCCCAATTTTGCAGCTTCAACAGTATCTATGGATATAGTATACACATCCGCAGCTTCCTTTGCGTTTTTATTTACCATTAAAGCTATTTCATTTAACTGTCCCGACAGTCTGTTGATTGCTTGTGACTGCTCTTCGCTGCCATCTGCTACAACTTTGGCAGCCTGTGCAATCTGGTCTGCTCCAAGAGTCATTTCTTTCGCAGACTGGAACAACAACCTGATTACCTCCTGAAGCGTCGATGCAGTATTATCCAGAGATATTTTTATAGGTGCAAATCCACCTTCATAATCAATACCCACCCGAATCGTCATATTTTTATCTTCTAACTGCTTAATAACATACGTAATATTTGAAATATAATCATTAAGCCTCTGAAGTGTTTTCCGTACTGCCTCACATAAAATCCCCATCTCATCCTTAGAATGATACGATATCTCTACTTGAAGCTGTCCCCGCGATATTTCAACCATTGCCTCTTTTATTTCATCTATTGGCTTTGTTATACTACGTTCTGTTCCTATAAGGATATATATGCAACTGCCAGTTCCGGCCAGAAACATACCAAGGAATCCTATAATACTAAACAAAACTTTTTGATTTGCACTTTCCATGAAAGATTCACGGTACTCTTCGGAAAAGGTTTCAATTTCTTCAAACTCAGTTAACATATGGCTCCATATGGGTACATAATCGTTTTTATAGATACTGTATATCTTTTTCTGGTCGAAAGACTTGGCACTCTCTAGAATCTGATTTCGATAGCGGTTGCCTTTTTCTATCTCTATATTTAGGCTGTTTATGTATTCTTGATTTTTTCCTTTTTTTAATATAGGTATAGTGGCTAATTCCTGAATGCAGTTCTCCACCTTGTCATATTCTTCTTCAGACGCTTGAATGTATTCATAACAAAGACTTTCTTTATTCGTTATATATGCACGGTAGATATTATTTTCAATGGTTTTCATAGCGGACTGAGCCTGCTTTACGTTTTCTGTAATTAGAAAGGGCCCAGTGTAAAACCCTTTTAACATGCTGTCAATTGTTACTATATTAAACACACCAATGATTAGCACCAGAAAGGCAATGGCACCAATATATAGAAAAGTTAGGTTAAGCCTCTTCTTAATGGATAAATTCATAAATTTTTCCTTATAATATCTTAAGCCCTCTGTTATTCTTTTTTTCCTATTTAACGGCTGCTTATTTTTCTTCATTGGTTTCCCCGGCTTTCTCTCTTTTTAATTTGTATCCTGTTTATACTTAAAGCTAACAAGAATACGTAAAAGGGATATTTAAGCTTTGTTAAATTTATGTAAAATTGTTAAGTCTAAGAATAAGAGATTCGTAAAATAACTGTAAAGTAATAAAACAGGGCTCTTTGGAATGTTAAGAACAGATTAAGTAAAAACAGCAAAAAAAATACTCAAGTTATATACAAGCTCTTCTTTTAGCAAAGAAACCTGTTTTCTAACTAGAGTATCTTAATTACAACTGTATATTATAGTATTAGTAACCACCTGCCTATTAAGAAGGGTACTACCTATAATTACAATGCTTTTTATAAAATCATTCTGTCACAGCTATGAAACTTCGAATCATACCCATCCAGCAGCTATAACCAAAAGTGCCTGCTTTATCCGGTAAGAACTCGATTACATTATTGCCTTCCACTAACTTTACCGTTATACCAAATTCCGGTATAATTATCTCATTGTTACAACCGTTTATCATACCTTTCTCTGCAACAATCGTCCACTGCACCGGTACTCCTGCTTTCACTGTAATAGGCGGATATGTACCGTAATCAATATTCGTTGTGACATGCTGGTACTTACCGTCTATAACTGCTTGATTCATACCGCCTTGGGTGGCCTGCATCTGAGGCAGTGTAACACCGGATAATGCCAATCCATTATTAAGCATCCCAACACCTAGAACCACTACCAGTAGTGCACAGACAAACATCATCTTTTCTGTAAAATTTTTATTTAATTTTGTACTGACCGCCCCCAGAAGAAACATTAACGGAACCGTCCCCAAACTAAACAAAAACATAGAAAGTGCGCCCATGAATACACTTCCGGCAGAAAGTGCGTAAAGCTGCATACTCTGAAGTGGTCCACAGGGCATCAGGCCATTTAGCAGACCAATATAAAAAGAAGAGCCTGCTCCTTTCTTTTTTTTTAATGCCGCCGCATTCTTACCAAGCTTCTTACCGATAAACTTAGGCATTCTTATTGCAAAGCGTCTAAGCCATGGGAATAAATTAAGCATATTTAATCCCATAACAATCATAAAAACACCTGCAAAAACAGCCACTGCTCCGCGAAATCCTCCTCCGATACTGATAATACTTCCAACCCCGCCAACAATACCACCGATTATGGTGTACGAAACGACTCGACCCAAATTATATAAAATATTTGGCATTAATGCAGAATGGCTGGTCTTTGCAGAATTAATACTCTGAGCCAGATTAATGCCTCCGCACATAGCCACACAATGAAGAGAGGTCAGAGCACCAATAAGAAAAAGCATACCTAAACTAAAGCCTTCTTGTACCTGAGGGAAAAAATTGAGTACCTGAAATACACCCAGATGTTTTAAGATAACATATCCCCCCAGCAATATAATAAGAATAGATATGGTTTGTGAATTAAAGCTTTCCGTTTTCGTTATTTTTTCATCCACGCATTGGTAATCCAGTCCGTTAATAGCAGCTTTTATTTCCTTTATGGACACCATCTCCGGATTATAAGTTACAAACACCTTTCCTTTAGAAAAACTGGATTTACAAGCAAGAACCCCTTCCATATCAGAAAGAGCATTCTCAATTGTCAGCTCACAGTGCGCGCAGCTCATACCGGCAACTGACAATTGAATATCCTTCGTATGCATTAAAACTTCTTCCAGTTCTTAAAGTACTGTGCATTTTCGTTAAGATAGCTTGCCGGAATAATAATTTCATTATCCTCCGCTATCTTCTCTCCGTCACTTATAGGAACAGGATTACAACCGCCGCGTTCCTGCTCTATCATATCAAGGTTAAACATATTACCGCAGTTCTGACATTGTACTTTATCAGCATTTTGTTCAAAATATGCATAAGGGCTTCCATTACATACCTGACAGGTATTTAAAGCTGTACGAATTGTACCGTCACTGGCTTTCACCGCAAATAGACCCACCGCAGTTCCATCAGCATCATATTCATAAAAGGATGCCTGGTCCGTAATATCTGCAATTTGGATTACCACATCGCCATCCTCATTCACTGAAAATCCTCTAGCATCTGCAATTTCAGAAGTATTTTCAGTGGTACTTTCCGTTTCTTTATTATTATTGTCATCTGCTTTTGTCGCTACTAGTTTTGTTGTGTCTTTTTGAACACCAGGATTAAGAAATACTACAACTACTGCCAAAACTGCTACCACTGCTGCGGTAACCAACAGTAATGTATTTTTGTTACCCGTGTTTTTCTTATTATTCGACATAATATTCTCCATTCTTCTGCTAATTTTATTGATTCATGCAATCTTCATCTTATGGCATTTCTCCTCATTCAGATTCCTTTGACTTCACTAAATATTATAACTCCTTATTATGGAGGTTTTATGGAGACACGCTATAGATAGTTTTCACATTAACAGAATCTTATTTTTAGCAATTGCTAATTTTGTGCCTTTTGGTTAACCAGCTCTTCTGAGAAATGATATATTCCCTGTGAATCACTATAGAAAAATAAATAATTTGTTTCATTGGGATTTAGGGCGGCATCTATTGCATTCCTTCCCGGATTACATATGGGCCCTGCCGGCAGGTCACTGCATTTATATGTATTGTAAAAGCTATTATAACGGTTTATATCTCCCTCTATAAACGGTTTTATATATCTTTCTACATAAAAGATAGAGGCATCTAACTGAAGTTTCATACCTTTATTTAACCGATTGTGTATAACAGAAGAAATATCACCCATCCACTGTTTCTTACCCGCTTCTTTTTCTATTAAAGAGGCAATGGTTAATAGTTGGTCCACGGAAAGTCCATGATTTTCCGCTTTTACCCGGTCCTCTGCGGTTAATTTTGCTTCTGCATTCTTCAAAAACTTCCCAATTACATCCTGAGGTTTACTCAACCTATAAAATTCATAAGTATCAGGATACAAATATCCCTCAAGTAAAAATGCACGGTTTACATTTGCCTTTATGGATTCTACCAAAAGATAATAGCTAAAATCATAGGAATCCATAATTTCATATAACTCCTTTGTGGATGAGCTTACACCTTTTTTCACAAGTAAATCAAAAATCTGGGATACACTGAAACCTTCTGGAATTGTTACCTTCACAGTTCTTCCTAAATTGCTTACTTTAGAGGCAAGGGGCAGTGCTGAAACTTCTCCATAAGGATTATATAAAATAACGCCTTCATAATTTAAGGTATCATAGCCAGCTGCTTGTAAATCCGTAACTTTGAAGGATTTTACTCCTTTTGAATTCCCCATTACCCATTTAAGAGCCGACATTTCTATCATAATAGCCTTATTTTCAGCAGATATATATGAAGCATGCGGCAATGCTTTTTTAACTCCTTTTTTACTTCCTAAAGCATAATAGGTACATTTGTTTTCATTACTTTTTAATACTACTTTTCTGCCATTATAAAGATTTACAACCGTTGACGTTTTTGTTTTTGTATTGTAGTTGAATTTCACATCCGGCATTAAGGCACATACATCTTTTAAGGGAATCATGATGCTACCTGATTCTGTAATTTCTACCCCTGCACCCTCCTCATTTTCTAAGTCCCAAAAAGTATACGTTCCATTTTTATCAACTATCAGTAGCCCGTAATTAATTCCTTCTGCCTGAACCAAACTGCCTGCCATACCTGCAGAAAATATCAATAATACTATTATAATTAAAGCTGCACTATTTTTTTTCATATAATGCCTTATATCCTTTCTTACATTTTTTTCTTATTATTTTACTCCGTTTTCTAATCTATGTCATTCTATATTTATATTTTTTACCTATTATGGTATTCCAGAAAGCCATTCTTTATCACGTCAACTAAATGATACTATCAACTCCTGTTACATTTTTCCGATAATTCCTGCACGGTATGTACTGTACAGATGTATGGTGGACTATGCGCCTTCTCTGAAGGAGAAAATGATAATCCCTACTATCTTCTGGCAAAGCAAAAACCCTCTCCTTATTCAGATGACTTTACAATGGAATATTTTAAGGATTTACTTACGTCCATTCAACCACTGAAAACATCCGCTAAAGCCTTTTTAGCAACGGAACAAAGAATACCCGGATTAGGTAATGGCGTATTGCAGGACATACTATATAAAGCTTGGATCCATCCAAAAACCAAGATATCCACTCTGCTTGTGGAACAGTTACATTACCTGTATCAGGTTATAAAGAAAACACTATTGCAGAATGAAAAGGGAGGAAGGGATACAGAAAAAGACCTGTTTGGACAACCCGGAGGTTACAAGACTAAGTTAAGTAAGAAGACCGTCGGAACAAAATGCCCAAAATGCTGGGAGCTAATCATAAAAGCTTATTTGAGTGGCAGTATTTATTATTGCACCGGCTGTCAAAAGGTTTCATAAATTTTGTTTGTAAGAATCTGCATAAAGACAAGGAAGGTTCTCATAAGATTAGTAATGATATTAAGAAGGAATTGAGCTGCCATGAATAAAAAGCAAACCATACAAATCATCGTAAGCTGCAGTGATTATGAAAAAAATTACAATGAGGTAGCTTCTATGGGAAAGTTGAAATATAAACTACCTATGATAGATTCTTATGTCATTGAGGTGGAACAAGAAAGGCTGGAACAATTACAGGAAGAACATACTTTATGGAGCTACGAACTTGATACCCATATTACCGCCCAGATGAACCGGGTTTCAGAAATAATTGACTTAAAATGGGCTCATGATAGAAATATCTTCGGTGAGCATATCGGTGTAGCAGTGGTTGACACCGGTCTTTGCATCCATAAGGATTTTACTGAAGGCGGAAATCGTATAAAGGCTTTTTACGACCTCATACATGGAAGAACTGAACCCTATGATGATAACGGTCATGGAAGTCATGTGTCAGGAATAATCGGCGGAAACGGTTCCTTATCTAATGGCAAATATGTTGGTATTGCACCAAAATGTAACCTGATTGGTATTAAAGTACTTGACCAGAAAGGTGATGGAAATATCTCCGATGTCCTTGCCGGACTGCAATGGATCATCGATAATAAGGAAAAATACAATATCCGGATTGTAAATATATCCGTTGGTACCACTACAAAAGATAATGTAGATGAAAATTCTCTGTTGGTAAAGGGCGTAAATGCAGTTTGGGATGCCGGCATTGTGGTCGTAGTTGCTGCCGGTAACAATGGCCCTGGTCCTATGTCCATATCCACTCCCGGCATCAGCCGTAAAGTTATTACCGTGGGCTCTTCGGATGACAGAATTACCGTTGAATTATTCGGCAACAAGACCATGGATTATTCCGGCAGAGGACCCACTGCTAATTGTATAAAAAAACCAGATATTGTGGCCCCTGGGTCTAATATAATCTCCTGCGGAACTATGAAGAATTATCAAAGATATCGCTATAATCTATTAAATAATCCAAGAAATGATTATTCTAATCTTATGTATACTATAAAAAGCGGAACTTCTATGGCAACCCCTATTGTTTCCGGTGCAATCGCTCTTCTTTTGTCAAAGCACCCTATGATGAATAACCGAGATGTAAAGCTAAAACTAAGGGAATGCGCTGTTGACTTGGGTTACCCCTGGTCAAAACAAGGCTGGGGATTATTAAACATTCCAAAATTGTTACAATGATTACTGTTGCAGGAATTGAAGCAATTAAGTAAAACTTCGATTTCTTATTGTGTAAATATGTGTGGTTTCTTACAGATTAGCTACTTGGCAGTAACCACACATATTATACACAATGGTTAATTTTTCAAATTCTATCTTCAGGGTTTATACTCATAATCCATTTTTAATACTGCTTTACGTATTAGAACTCTTTATAAAGTTCCTTCTTTGCACCGCATACCGGACAATTATCCGGTGCTTCGTCTAATACGGTATGTCCACAGATTGGACATACATAAACTGCATTAAGTTCTATATCTTTTCCTTCTTTTGCAGCATTCTGAGCCTGCAAAAATAAATCAGCATGTATTTTTTCTGCCTCCAATGCAAAATGAAAAGAGCGCCTTGCCCCTTTTTCCTCTTGGAACTCTGCTGCATTTAAGTATACCGGATACATTTGTTCTACCTCATGCAATTCTCCGTTAATAGCACCTTGCAGATTATCTACGGTTTTACCGGTACCAAATACAGCACCTGCCGTTACAGTCGCATCTGTTGTAGTACCGTTGATTTCTTTATAGTGGTTATCAGCATGTACCCTTTCTGCATATGCAATTCCTTCAAAAAGCTTCGCGATATTAGGGAAGCCTTCTTTATCGGCCATCGTACCCCAGGTTAAGTACCTCATATGAGCCATACTTTCTCCGCCGTAAGCCGAATGTAAAAAGTCACTTGTCATTGCATTTTTAACTGCCATTGTTAAACCTCCTAAATTTTATTTTATTCCCTAAGGCTGTTAATATGCTAAAACCTCATGCGTAACAGCCTTAAGGATAGATAACAGATAAACCAAACTGCTTTTTATAGTATTGGATTATCTTTTGTGTTTATACAAAACTATTAATTAAATTATCCACAGCTTCCATTCTTTTCTTTCTATCAATTAAAGGAATTCCTTCACTTAATAACTTATTCTTTTGATGAAAATTCACCTTTTCTTCCTTATATATAACTCCTGTTGGTATCTTATCATCAAAATCCATCGCCTTACTAAGAGCAGCAATTTTGTCAGCAGGGTCATATTCCTCTCCTAGAGGCTCTACCTTACTCTTATAATATGCAAAAGTATTGACCTTATTAAAGCTGATACAAGGCTGTAAAATATCAACAAAGGCATAGCCAGGATAAGAAATAGCTTCTTTCATTATTTCTGTCAATTGTTTGGGATCACCGCTAAAGGCTCTGGCTACAAAACCAGCTCCGGCAGCAATTGCCATTAATACAGGATTTAGGGGCGTATTCATATTTCCATTCGTCTGTACCTGTGTTACCTGCCCTTCTCCTGTAGTCGGAGAAGCCTGCCCCTTTGTTAAACCATAAATCTGATTGTCGTGAACAAAATGTGTAATATCTACATTTCTTCGAATGTTATGTATAAAATGGTTACCGCCTTCTCCATAAGAATCACCATCTCCGGAATCAACAATAACTGTCAGTTTTTCATTGGCAATCTTTGCTGCTACTGCTGCCGGCAAAGCCCTTCCATGAAGTCCGCAAAAACTATTGGCACTTATATACTGGGGCGTTTTTGCTGCCTGACCAATCCCTGCTACCATTAAAACTTCATATGGATCTTTATTAAGTTCCTCCAAAGCTGTTTTTAGACACCTTAATATGTTAAAATTGCCACAGCCCGGGCACCAGGCTGTTTCATAGGTTTCGAATTTACTCATACTACACCAAGCCTCCTTCCAGTAACTTTTCTGCGATTTCTTCACCGGATATCTGCCTACCATCGTACTTAAGAATACTAGCAGCACAGGTTATGCCTGTTTTCTCTCGTATCAATTCCGCAAGTTGTCCGGTGGCATTCTGTTCTATATTAATAAAACGTTTTCCTTTTTTATGTAATTCATCAAGACTTTTTCTGGGCAGTGGAAATACATCTCCGAAAAGCAATGCACCTATTTTCTTTTTATTCGATGTTAGCAGCTTAACTGCATCTGCTATGGGTCCATAGGTAGAACCCCAGCCTATTAATACAATATCTGCTTCTTCCGCTCCTAAAAATTCCGGCTCTAAAAGTTCTTCCTCCAGTTTTTTTAATTTCCCCATTCTTTTATCCATCATCTTAATTCGTATTTGAGCAGATTCGGTTATAAAACCCCTCTCATCATGTTCATCACTGTCAGCTGATACAAAATTCTTTGACTTCCCAGGTATTAAACGAGGGGATATTCCATCCTCTGTAAACTTATAACGGAGATATTCTCCTTCATATTCATAGGTATCTGCCGGGACAGCCACTTCAATCTTACTAGTATCATAAGGTTTCACAACTGCTGTTGAATCACCCAGATACTGGTCACTTAATAAGATAACCGGAATCTGATACTTTTCAGCTAAATGAAAGGCCCTTATGGTTTGATAAAAGGAGTCTTCGTGATTCCTTAGGGCAATTACCATTCGAGGAAATTCCCCTTGTGCCGCAGAAATAACAAACTTCAAATCACTCTGCTCAGTCCGGGTGGGAAGTCCTGTAGCTGGGCCTGGTCGTTGAACATCTACTACTACCAAGGGTATTTCAGCAATTCCTGAAAATCCAAGTGCTTCAACTTTCAAACAAAACCCACCACCAGAAGTTCCTGTCATAGCACGGGCACCTGCATAGGAAGCACCCAATGCCATATTAATGGCAGCAATTTCGTCCTCTGCCTGCTCTACTAAAACACCTGCATAGTTTCCAATTCTTGCCAGATATTCCATCACTGTTGTTGACGGTGACATCGGATATGCGGAATAGAAATTTACGCCTGCTGCCGCTGCACCCAACGCCAAGGCTTTACTCCCTGTAATTAGCATCCAGTCCTTAAATTCTCCATCCAAATGTTCAAACCTTGCTTCTACGCTATCATAACCTAACCGAATAGCCTTTAGGTTAATTTCCAAAAACGCTTCTCTTACAGATGCCTTTATAACTTCTTCAACATAATCAAATGATTCACCAAATAGTTTTAAGATTGCTCCTACGGCTATACTTCCTGACACTCTTGGATTGCCAAGCTCTTTCGCCTTTTTGTCCATATCTAACTTAATTGCTTTTGCATGTGTTGTTTCCAGATTGCTATCGCAAAATATAAAACCCTTTTCTGTCAGCTTCTCTTTATGTAATACAATTGTTTCATCGTTTAATGCAATAATTCCATCCAGTTTGTCGCTATGGGAGTTGATTTGTTCAGTTCCAAAACGAAGCAGTGAAAAATTGTGACCTCCACGGACACGGGACATAAAGTCTCTTGTTGTATATATAAAATAACCTGATTTTTTTAATAATTTCTCCAAAATGGCGACTGTTGTGTCTATGCCTTGCCCTGCGGCACCACCAATTAAAATATTATACATAAGATTTCCTCCTTTTCTAGAATCTTGATAGTATTATATCCTATATTAAGCTTAATTTCAACAAAAAACATTATTTTTTCTGATAACTCTTATTTTAATTGCTAATTCACTATTTATTATCCGGCTTTGTTGCAATTCTCATCCATTAACTATATTAAATAAATGCCCTGCGTATACCTGTTATCTTTTAGAATTGCTTATAATGTCTATCATGCTGTCATTTCACAACAAATATAAAAAACTTCCCAAGCAGATTATATCCCCTTGAATGTAAACTTGGGAAATCTATTTGGAAAGTCTTTTTTTTCTATCTCATTCATTTCGTTATTTTACAAGCTTAAGTATTTGTTTAAATATCTCATCTCCTGCTTGTCTTGTTAATTCAAATAAGATGGATTCACTGGTGGTAATCATGGCACCCTCCTGCTGCATGCGCAGCAGGGCAATTTCCATATCACTAAGGTCTCTGGAACTGATACAGTCTTTTACCACCACTACCTGATACCCAGCCTTAATAGCATCCATAACCGTTTGCAAAACACATACATGTGCTTCGATGCCACACACAAGCAATGTTTTCTTCTCATAGTCTGCCACTGCTATTTTGATGTTCTCCTCTTCCATTGCGCTAAAGGTAACTTTTTCATAATACTGTGTTTCTGCTTCAAGATTATTTTGGATCTCCTGTATCGTCTCACCAAGACCTTTGGTATACTGTTGTGTGACAACCATAGGAATATGAAGTATCTGCAATCCTTTTATTAATTTCAGGGAATTACGAAGCAAGTTGTCTTTTTCTGCCATAGCAGGCACAAGTTTACTCTGATAGTCTACAATCATAGCCAATACATCTTTTGCCAGGACTCTCATGTGTTCCGTTCCTCTCTCCTCTAATTTTTATAAATAGAAACAAAAATGATTTGTTACAAAATAGTATAACATTTCTGATACTTCCCCACAAGAGTAGGGATTGTCAGAAATAAGGATAACCTGTTGCATTTTAAGGACAATCACCCTGTCGTTTTTGGACACACCATGGTTGTCTATATATTTCAAGGTCACATTTTGTAATAAAAACGCAACATCTTTTTAAGAAATATAGGAAATAAGGCAAGCTAAAAATCATATGATACATTGTAATAACAAATAGGAGGCTCTTACATGAGTGATTTAGCAGCAACAAACTGTGGCATTGGCTGCGGTGGAGGAAATAACAGCGCATGGATTCTTATTATTCTTTTATTCTGTTGTGGAGGTAACAACGGCGGATTATTCGGCGGTGGCGGATGTGGTTGCGGCGGCAACGACGGATGCGGTTCCATTATTTGGATCATCTTAATCCTTTGCTTATGCGGTGGCGGTTTCTAGTATTACTCCTGCATTACTATGTAATTGTTAGAATGGGGCTGTAAAAAAACTCCCCTAAAAGAAAAATCGCTGAGGTCATGAGACTTCAGCGATTTTTTGGTATAATTAATTATGCAAATAAATAAAAACACCAATGATAATTATACAGTACGTCAGCTGAAATTACCATTGGAAATCGAAAAATTAATTAATATATCTGATCCAGTATACACGTTCTGTGAGGTGATGGATCACATCGACCTATCAAAATATTTTGTAGAGAAAGGCTACAGAACAGGTCGTCCAAGATGTGATGAACAGAAACTCCTTAAAGTGATACTCTTTGCCTTCATGGAGCACGGAATTAGTTCTCTGCGTGAAATAGAAAAACTCTGTAGGAATGATATACGATACCTGTATCTTCTTGATGAGATGAAGGCTCCTTCTTTTGCGACCTTTGGCAATCTTATACGCAATGAACTAACAGATTCCATAGAACAGATTTTTATTGACTTAAACAGTTACATTTTTGAAAAGGAGCATGTGGACCTGGAGCATACTTACATAGATGGAACAAAAATGGAAGCGAATGCCAACCGATATACCTGGGTATGGAAAAAGTCTTGTACAAAAAACCGAGGAAAGGTTTATGAAAAGATATCCACGCTAATTGATGCAATGAACCAGGAAGTATTAGGATATTTCGGTGTAAAACTTGATAAGAGAGATGAGTATGCTGTCGAATATGTATCTGAACTCTTGGAAATGTACAAGAATGCAACAAATCTGGTGGAATCCACGTTTGTATCTGGTTGTGGTCATAGAAAAAGCCTTCCGCAAAAACAATATCAGGAATTAGAGGGGTATCTAGAACGATTAAAGACATATGCACATCATATAGAAGTTTGTGGCGATGAAAGAAACAGTTATTCCAAAACCGATCACGATGCCACTTTTATGCGCATAAAACGGGATTATATGGGGAATGATCAGCTTCTCCCAGCGTACAATCTACAGACCGCTGTCTGTGATGAATATATAGCGGTAGTTGATGTAAAACCATATGCATCAGATATGGAATGCTTTGTTCCTTTGATGGAAAAATTCAATGAAATCTATGGTCATTATCCAAAGTATCCAGTTGCAGATGCAGGCTATGGTTCCTATAATAACTATCTTTACTGTGAAGAGCATGGGATGGAAAAATATATGAAATTTACCATGTTCAAAAAAGAAACATCCGATAAGAAGTATCATGAAAATCCATATCGCGCAGTCAACTTTAAAAGAGACGAGAATGGAAATTTAATATGCCCAAATGGAAAGACTTTTCACTTTAAAAGCAAACAACATGTCTATAAAAACAAATACAGCAGAACCGAAGAAATCTATGAATGCAAATCATGTGAAGGCTGCCAGTTTAAAAACGATTGTTGTCCTAAGGCAAGCAAAAATAGAACTATTCGAATGAATCAGGAATTAACATCAATACATCAAGAGGTAATGACAAATCTTGAATCAATACATGGCGCACTGTTGAGAATGAATCGTAGTATTCAAGCGGAAGGAACCTTTGGTATTTTAAAATGGAATAAATCCTACAAAAGATTATTTCGAAGAGGTGAGAAAAACGCAATTCTTGAACTCACACTGATTTCTTGTGGTTTTAATCTTTATAAATATCATAATAAAAAACAGAGAAACAAGTTGGCTGCTTAAAATCCAAGAACTATACTCACAGCTTTATTAAGTGCACGCTTTTTTATGGAAAAATCAATCATAATCATAAAAAATAAATAAAAAAAAGAAGAATCACCAGAACCGGCATCTGTCGGAACTGGCGATTCTTAATTAAGGACTTATTTTACAGCCCCATTTCTATTAGAAAAAAAGCTGCTTTCGCAGCTTTTTTTCTATTTCCTCACTTTATTTCTTATTCCAGTCCTGCCTGTGGTTCATTCTGCTCTGTCTTGCCCTTTCATAGCATTCCGGATCAATCTCATATACGGAATTATCATCTATAATTAAATCCTCAGACGATTTCTCTACTCTACTCTTCTCCACTTCTCCTGATGAAGTCTTGTTATAATCACTCATTGCAGCTTTTTGCCTAAGCTGTTCATTACCTCTGTTTACGTTATAAAAATTTGGCATAGCAACCTCCCTGTATATTGAATCTAGAGTATAACGTGTTGTATCACAAGTGAATCTAGGCTCTGTAATTTTACAGTTGATTGGTATAACCCCTCTGTCGGCACACATTTTAAGTACTACTTAAGACAGCCCCTTACATTACGTTAACCAATCATTACAATATATGAAGGGAATTTTTAAAATGTCCGTAAAACATATTGATTACCATCATCTTTTCTTATATACTTAAGAGGACTTACGTAGCAAAGTTATACATCATAGTGAATAAATTTACAGATTTTCAAATTTAATATAAGTTAGAGAGGTGACCCTATGTCCGGTTCCGTATATGGAAATATTTTTAGGATTTCTACCTGGGGTGAATCCCATGGTAAAGGTATTGGTGTTGTAGTGGACGGCTGTCCCGCAGGTTTAACGCTGAATGAAGAAATTATCCAGGACTATTTAGACCGCAGGAAACCAGGTCAAACTAAATATGCAACACCCAGAAAAGAAAGTGATAGTGTTGAAATTTTATCCGGCGTATTTGAGCAAAAGACCACCGGCGCCCCCATATCAATGGTAGTTATGAATACCAATCAACAATCAGCGGATTACTCTGAGATTGCAGGTTATTACCGTCCAGGACATGCTGATTATACCTTTGACCAAAAGTATGGTTTCAGGGATTACAGAGGCGGTGGACGTTCCTCCGGTCGAGAAACTATAGGCCGGGTAGCTGCCGGTGCTGTGGCTGTCTCCATTCTGAAACAATTAGGTGTCGACGTTTGTGCCTACACTAGATCAATTGGTTCTGTCAGCATCGAGTATAAGAATTGTGATAGAAAAAATATCCTATTAAGTCCTATGGCAATGCCTGATTTAAAAGCTTCTCTTAAGGCAGAGCATTATCTGGATCAAAAGATGCAGGAACAGGACTCAGCCGGAGGGGTAATTGAATGTATTATAACCGGATTACCAGCCGGTATAGGAGAGCCTGTTTTTGAGAAGCTGGATGCCAATCTGGCAAAAGCCGTTCTATCCATGGGTGCCATAAAAGGTATCGAATTCGGTTCCGGTTTTTTGGCTGCTGAGATGTCTGGTGGCGAGCATAATGATAATTTCCGTTATGACAATGATGGCAATGTTACAAAACTTACGAACCATGCCGGAGGCATACTAGGTGGTATGAGCGATGGATCAGAGATTATATTCCGTGCTGCCGTTAAGCCTACTCCTTCTATCTCAAAAACGCAGCGCACCATAAATAAAACAGGAGAAAATATCGATATTAATGTAAAAGGACGCCATGACCCCATCATTGTCCCCAGAGCAGTTGTTGTTGTTGAAGCCATGACAGCATTAACCTTAGTGGATATGTTATTTATGAGTATGACCTCCAGAATGGATAATCTGGTTCATTTTTTTCATAAATAATATACGGGTATAATATTATAGGTGCCTTTAATTCAGCTATTTACAAAGTTGACACTGCCACAAACTAGGATAAAAAATTACTTATTAATTTCACATATTCTATATATAAACAGATAAAAAGCTTAAAATCCCGGATAATAGCCTATTGGATTTAAAGCTTTTTTATTATACAAAATTATATAAAAAAATTCATTTTATTTATTGACATACCTTTGATTGCGTGTATAATAAAATATGTTGTTTGTTTAGCAACACTAAACTTTGAGTTTATCTTTATTAAGGAGGTGTCCAATGAAAATCGGTGAAAAGCTAAAGGAACTACGTGTACAAAAAAGTTTGACGCAGGAGGAGCTTGCTGACCGAGCTGAGTTATCCAAGGGTTTTATATCCCAATTGGAAAGGGACTTAACTTCTCCTTCTATAGCTACTTTAGTTGATATTCTGCAATGTCTGGGTACTAACCTGGAAGAATTTTTTACGAATACTTCTCCCGAACAGGTGGTTTTTAAAAAGACAGATTATTTTGAAAAATACGACAACGAACTGAAAAATAAAATTAAATGGATCATTCCTAATGCTCAGAAGAATATGTTAGAGCCTATTCTTTTGACCCTCGACCCGGGTGGTTCTACTTATCCTGATAATCCTCATGAAGGGGAAGAATTCGGATATATACTTAATGGAAGTATTAATCTTCATCTGGGCAACAAAATATACAAAGCTAAAAAAGGGGAGTCTTTTTACTTTAAAGCAGGAAAAGAACATTATATTACTGCCTCGGATAAGCAAGGTGCTACCCTATTATGGATTTCTACACCTCCGAACTTTTAAGAGTTCTTTTGGATAGAAACTTATTTTAAATGAAAGCGATACAAAGGAGGATATGTGATGGCTGGCAGTAAACTGATTGATTTAATAGATATAACAAAGAAATACGATGATAATACGGTTCTTGATTCTCTGAACCTTTATATCAGAGAAAATGAATTTTTAACCTTATTAGGTCCAAGTGGCTGTGGTAAAACTACTACTTTGCGAATTATCGGCGGATTTGAGAATCCGGATGCAGGCAAGGTAATCTTTGACGGCAAGGATATTACGAATCTCGCCCCAAATGAAAGACAATTAAACACGGTCTTCCAAAAGTATGCATTATTTACACATATGACAATTGCCGATAACATAGCCTTCGGTTTAAAAATTAAGAAGAAAAGCAGAGACTATATTAAAGATAAAATTAAATATGCTCTTAAGCTCGTAAATCTGGAGGGATTTGAAAACAGAACACCTGAATCTCTAAGCGGTGGACAACAACAGCGTATTGCAATTGCACGTGCAATTGTAAATGAACCAAAGGTGCTGCTGCTGGATGAACCTTTAGGCGCTCTGGATTTAAAGCTCAGACAGGATATGCAGTATGAATTAATCCGTTTAAAGAATGAACTTGGAATTACCTTTATCTATGTTACACACGACCAGGAAGAAGCTCTGACCATGTCTGACACTATTGTGGTCATGAATCAAGGTTATATTCAGCAGGTAGGAACGCCTGAGATAATCTACAACGAGCCAAAGAATGCATTTGTTGCCGACTTTATAGGTGAAAGTAATATATTACCGGCTACTATGGTTGAAGACAAATTAGTTCATATTTTAGGAACTAATTTCCCATGTGTTGATGTGGGTTTTGGAAAGAACCAGCCGGTAGATGTCGTAATTCGCCCTGAAGATATTGATTTAGTGAAACCGGAAGAAGGACTGTTAAAGGGACGTGTTACCTCACTCATCTTTAAAGGTGTTCACTACGAAATGGATGTTATGGCAAACGGTCATGAATGGCTGGTACACAGTACAGATCTCTGTCCGGTTGGTACTGAAGTTGGAATCTATGTAAATCCCTTTGATATACAGATTATGAATAAACCGGAATCTGAGGATGAGGAGGCAGTGAATATCGATGAAACTTAAGAAATGGATGTCCTTTCCTTACATTTTATGGATGGCAATGTTTATCATAATTCCACTGTTTATTATAATCTATTACGGCTTTACGGCAAAAGGCGGCGGTATTACCTTTGATAATCTACGCCTTATTATGGATCCGATTAACCGAAGAGCACTATGGCTTTCCTTATGTTTATCCATAGTAAGCACTATTATTTGTTTAATCCTGGCCTATCCGCTGGCTTTGATATTACACAGTATGAAGCTTAAGAATAATTCTATTATAGTAATGATATTTATCTTGCCTATGTGGATGAATTTTTTACTTCGTACTCTTGCCTGGCAGAATATTTTAGAAAAAACTGGTGTAATTAATACCGTATTAAATTTCTTCCATCTGCCTACATTGAATATAATAAACACTCCATCTGCCATTGTATTTGGTATGGTATATAATTTTTTACCTTTTATGATACTTCCCATTTACAATGTACTTATTAAAATAAGTGAAGATACCACCAATGCAGCCAGGGATTTAGGTGCCAATTCTGTTCAGACCTTTATTAAAATTATACTTCCCTTAAGCCTTCCCGGTGTAATCAGCGGCATAACCATGGTATTTGTACCTTCTCTGACCACCTTTGTTATCTCTGATATCCTTGGCGGAAGCAAGGTCGTTTTAATCGGAAACGTAATTGAACAACAATTTAAAACAATTAACAACTGGCATACCGGTTCAGGACTTTCTCTGGTACTCATGCTGTTTATTCTAATCAGCATGGCAATCCTGGCTAAATATGATAAAGAATCGGAGGGTAAAAACGTATGGTAAAAAAATTCCTGCAAAAAGCTTACCTAGCTATTATCTTATTATTTTTATACGCTCCTATTCTGATTTTAATTATATTATCCTTTAATAAGTCAAAATCCCGTTCCAAATGGGGCGGTTTTACCCTTGACTGGTATGTAAAGCTCTTTCAAAATGATGATATAATGAATGCCTTATATACTACCTTATTAATCGCATTTTTATCGGCATTGATAGCCACCATAATAGGAACCGCTGCCTCTCTGGCCATGAACAATATGAAAAAGGTTCCCAGAACTGTATTAATGGGCATTACGAATATACCTATGCTAAATGCTGATATTGTAACTGGTATCTCTTTAATGCTTTTATTTGTGGCACTAAATTACACCTTGGGTTTTTCCAGTGTTTTAATGGCCCACATTACCTTTAATATCCCTTATGTCATCCTGAGTGTCATGCCTAAATTAAAACAGCTCAACAAAAATACCTATGAGGCCGCATTGGACTTAGGTGCCTCCAAAAGCTATGCATTTTTTAAAGTTGTATTCCCTGATTTATTTCCGGGGATTCTTTCAGGCTTTTTATTAGCTTTTACAATGTCTTTGGATGACTTTGTTATCACCCATTTTACAAAAGGTGCTGCGGTGAATACCTTGTCAACTAAAATTTATACTGAGGTAAGAAAGGGTATTAAACCTGAAATGTATGCCCTATCTACTCTCCTCTTTCTCTCCGTTATTATACTTCTGGTATTTATTAACAGAAGGAAGGATAAAACCGCCTTAATACAAGGAAGGTAAGAGTGAAGATGTTTTTGAACATAAAAGAATGCCCTTACTGTTTAATAGATTTTTTACACACCGAGTTCACAGAATATTATATGTGCTTTCGTATAACCTAAATATGTAATCACACAGATAGGAGTTTATTATGAGAAAAAAAATTGCTGCCCTGTTACTTGCATCTGTTTGTGCTTTCAGCCTTGTCGGATGTCAGAAAAGTGACCAGCCAACCTTATATGTATATAACTGGGGGGAATATATTGACCCCGATGTTATTGATTTATTTGAAGATGAAACTGGTATTAAAGTTGAATATAATGAATTTGTTCAGAACGAAGATATGTATCCGGTAATTCAAACCGGTTCTGTAAAATACGATGTTGTATGTCCGTCAGATTATATGATTCAGAAGATGATACAAGAAGACATGTTAGCAGAAATCAATTATGAGAATGTACCAAATATATCTAACATTGATTCTTTATATTTAAAGAGTGCTGAAGAATTCGATCCCGGTAATAAATATAGTGTACCTTATTGCTGGGGAACCGTAGGTATACTTTACAACAAAACCATGATAAATACTAAAATTGATAGCTGGGATGCATTATTTGATAAGGATTTTATTGAAGCTAACGGTTATTCAGGAGATATCCTTATGATTGATAGTGTCCGAGATGCACTAGGTATTGCACTTACTTATCTGGGCTATCCCATTAATAGCGCCGATGAAGCACAATTAGAGGAAGCAAAACAGCTTTTACAAGAACAGTTTCCTATGGTAGATGCTTATGTAGTGGATCAGGTTCGAGATAAAATGATTGGCGGAGATAACCCAATCGGCGTTATATACTCCGGCGAGGCTATCTTTACCCAAAGAGAAAATGCTGACCTTGAATATGTCGTACCGAAAGAAGGCTCCAATGTATGGATTGACGGTTGGGTTATTCCTAAAAACGCGCAAAATAAAGAATACGCTGAAAAATGGATTAACTTTATGTGTGATCCTGAAATTGCATTAAAAAACTTTGAGTATATTACCTACTCCACTCCTAATGCCGCTGCAAGAGATTTAATAGAGGATGCAGACATTAAAAACAGTACTATAGCTTTTCCTGAAGCTTCTGTTTTGGAAAGATGCTCCACCTATCAATATCTGGGTGAAGATATGGATGCACTATACCTTCAAAAATGGAATGAAGTAAAATCCAATTAATTGCATCAAGAATCTTAGTCAAATGTTTCTTTTAAAATAAAGTATCATTCAAAAACTGCTGTAATATACCTATACTAAATCAGGATATATTACAGCAGTTTTATAATTTGATTTATTATGATGACCAGGGTATTAAAGCCCTTTCTCAGCTTTTGACACTCAATCCTATGAATTAATATTAGATATTTATTGCTTCACTATATTACGTGCTTCCTGATTTAAAAAAGCTTTGACATTTTCATGCACTTCTTTTACGCAGCGCTGTCTGGCTTCAATGGTAGCCCATGCAATATGCGGCGTTATCAGTAATTTGGTACTGTCCTTAATACGTAACAGAGGATTATCAGCTGCCATAGGTTCTACTTTTATTACGTCCAGCCCGGCAGCGGCTATTTCGCCATTGTCCAAAGCGTCAGCTAAATCCTCTTCATTTACGATAGGCCCTCTACCAAGATTTAATAGGATAGCTGAACTCTTCATTTTTTTAAGGGCTGAGGCATCTATTAAGTTCTCTGTCCGTTCATTCAAAGGTGCATGAATTGAAACTATATCAGAACTGCTTAACAATGTATCAAAATCCACTTGTTTGACGGTATTGTCTATATTTTTTCCTGAGGTGGAGTAATACTGAACCTGACACCCAAAAGTTGATGCTATATTAGCTACATTCTTACCAATCTCACCAAGCCCTATGATCCCCCATGTCTTTCCGTGTAATTCATTGAATTTAGGATCAAACCTGCTGAATATATCGCTTTTAACATAATCACCGCTTTTTACGAAATCATCATAAAAAGCAAGCTTTTCATAAAGATAGAAAAACAGTGCAAAGGTATGCTGTACTACTGACTGGGTTGAATAACCCTTTACATTAGCTACGGCTATATTCCTTTCATTGGTATAAGGAAAATCAACAATATTAGTTCCTGTTCCTGTAATACAGATAAGCTTTAAATTGATAGCCTCTTTCAGTGTTCTTTCATTCATGGGAACCTTGTTTACAATAAGTATATCTGCATCCTTTGCCCTCTCTGCATTCTTATCCGGTTCAGATTTGTTATACTTAATGACTTCACCAAATTCATCGAATATATTTAAATCAACATCATCTCCTAGTGTATCTGTTTCTAAAAATACTATTTTCATTCATCTTAACTCCATTCTGTGTGCGTCAGCACATATTTAACTCAGCAGGCAGCTGATTTTATCGGATTCTTTCCGGGAATCCTACCTTTTTTTGAACCTTACGCAAAGTTTTGGTGGCATAATAGTTAGCTTTTTCTCCATTTGCCTTAATAATACCATCAATATATGCTTTATCTTTATTTAGCTCAGTAATTTTTTCCTGAATAGGTTTTAGCACGGATACGACAGCCTCACCAACAGCCATTTTAAAATCACCATAGCCTTTGCCGTCAAATTCTCTCACCACTTCATCGACCGTTTTATTAGCGGCTATACTATATATATCAATTAAATTCTTAATGCCCGGCTTATCATCAGAATAAATTATCTGATTTTCAGAATCCGTTACAGCACGTTTAAATTTACGAATAACGGTATCCGGATCATCTGTCAGATAAATACTTGCATTAACATTCTCGTCGGATTTAGACATCTTCTTCTCCGGTTCCTGTAGACTCATAATCTTTGCTCCAACCTTTCCGATATAAGGTTCAGGTATGGTAAATACATCACCATATATATTATTAAACCGTTCTGCGATATCTCTGGTGATCTCTAGATGCTGCTTTTGGTCTACACCGACAGGAACTACGTCAGCCTGAAATAATAATATATCGGCGGCCATTAACACAGGATACGTAAACAAACCGGCATTAATATTGTCTGCATGTTTGGCTGACTTATCCTTAAATTGTGTCATACGACTAAGCTCACCCATATAAGTAAAGCAGTTTAATATCCAGCTAAGTTCTGCATGGCCGGATACATGAGACTGATAGTATATACAGTTTTTTACCGGATCAAGTCCTGCCGCTATATATAAGGTAAGTAGGGCTCTCGCTCTCCTTCTAAGTTCGGCTGGGTCCTGACGAACTGTAATAGAATGAAGGTCAACTACACAATAAAAGCACTGATATTCTTCCTCCATGGCAACCCAGTTTTTTAATGCTCCCATGTAATTTCCTAAAGTAAGGTTTCCTGTAGCCTGCATTCCGCTGAATAAAGATTTTTTTCCATCCAACATAATAACAACTCTCCTAACATAATCATTTCCATAAATTTCACCTTTTGGAAACTAAACAGTCGTATTCAAAAGGTGATACGATTCATACTTGTGAGTGAGTACTCTGTATATAGTACTTTTTATATCATAGAAATTTATATGATATAAAAAAGACTTTCGTCTCAGTAATATACTGGGACAAAAGTCTTTAAACTCTTGCGGTACCACCCGGTTTGGCATAATTTCAGCCCACTCTGCCTTATACTGGTTTTATAGAATGATTCACTATGTTCCTGCATAAGCTTATTTGATAACGGGTTGATTTCCCGTCAGGCTTTACTGGGCTGCTGCCTTTCCTCCTGATCCTATAAGTCCATTCAATACATGCTGCATTGCCGCCTTTCCACCCACAGCAGCTCTCTATAAATCAGCTTTATACCTACTATTCTTAATCATTGGAATTTTTATTCTTATAAATTTTAGTATAGACGTAAAATTAATAAAAGTCAATCCCTAAGCAAACAACTTACTGCGTCCTAAACGCAATCAGTACATTAGCCGCTTTGTTATATCAGCAATGCAGGCAATTCCTTAATAGAGTCTATACTACGTTCATATTCCGCCACTTCTCCAAAACCGTATCTGGCATAAATAAAAGGAATTCCAGCCTTTTTAGCTGCTGTAGCATCTCCGTTCGTATCTCCTACATAAACCGGATTCTTTAAGCTATTCCGTTCCATAACCATTCGGATATTCTCAGCTTTTAAACGTCCTGTTCTTCCAGGATACTCAAAATCTTCGAAAAACTCTCCCAACTTATGTGCTTTTAAAAAGCATTGTATATATCCCTCTTCACAGTTACTTACAATATATAATTTATACTTTTTCTTTAAATCAGTCAGCGTTTCCACCAAGCCATTAAATAATATGCCCCCCTTCTCCTCCAAATAAGGACACTGTCTGATAACACTTTCCCTCATAATAGCAAGTGCTGTTTCTCTTGATGCACTTGGAAGTAATTTAACCGCTATTTCCTCCAGCACAAGACCATAGAGACTCTTTAACTTATCCGCAGTGATTTTATCAGTAACCTGCGGATACTTTGATGCAACCTCTGTCCAGATAACTGCAGCTCCGTCCGTAGCATCCCAAAGGGTACCATCAAGGTCGAATATAATACTGTCTGTCATGATATTTTCCTCCTTATTCTATGTAAAACTGCCTGATTAAATCTAGGAGTAGTTTGTTTTTCCATCGTCTTTATTATAACCTAAATTTAACCTTACGTATACGATTTTTTACTTCTTCCTTTGTGAAATCTATGCTATAATAAATGAAAACATATAACGTGGCAAATAGTCACATAATAAAAAGGAGGTACCAATGGAACAAATTGCAAGTTTTACTATCGACCACATAAAATTACTTCCCGGTGTATATGTATCCCGTAAGGATAAGGTTGGCGACCATACTCTTACCACCTTTGATATCCGTATGACCAGACCAAACTTTGAGCCGGTTATGAATACGGCTGAGATGCACACTATTGAACATCTTGCAGCTACATTTTTAAGGAATCATGCAGATTTTGGCAATAAGACCATTTATTTTGGCCCTATGGGCTGCAGAACCGGTTTTTATTTAATACTTGCAGGTGATTACCAATCAAAGGAAATTATCCCTCTACTGAGGGAGATGTTTGAATTTGTTAGGGATTTTGAAGGAGAAGTACCAGGCGCAGCTGCTATAAACTGCGGCAATTACCTGGATATGAATCTGAATATGGCAAAATACCTGGCAAACAAATTTTTAAAAGAAATCTTAACAGATATTGATGCTTCTCATCTAGTATATCCGGAATAAGTAAAAAACTTTTCTTGAGGATGCTGTATACTCTAAGTGCAGCATCCTTTTTTGTATCCTTTTTGTTTTGTAATAATTTCCTCCTTTGTGAATATAGTATAATGATAAAGCAGAAATGGAGAAGCCATGGATTCCGACGATATTCATATACACAGCACCTCTGCTAATAGGACAGACGGCAATACTCTAAAGCATATCTTGGATATCATAAAGGCTGCATTTCCCCATCTGGATAGTGAATCTCAGCAATCTATGGATTTGCTGATAAAAACCGGAGAACTTATGGACAGCGTAAGCGCCATAAGCCGCCAGAAGACCGTTACAGCCTTTGGTATCAAGAAAACACATAATATTGATATAGAAACCCTGCTTACCAGTATTCGGGGTGTCTGCTATGAAAAAGAACGAGAATTAATCGATACCTTTTTAAATCTTATAAGAGCAAAAAATATGTATGAAACATATATGATGTTATCTTCTACCCTGGCTTCCCAGTCCAGCGAAAGCGACGGAGCAGCCGACGGAGGTTTTGATGCCGGGGGGCTTTTTAATGGTATGAATAATCCTAATATGATGGAGCTGTTAGAAAGCATGCTGACACCGGAACAAAAAAGTACCTTTGAGAATTTAAGCATGATGTTCCAAATGATGCAGTAACTATATTATTTTTCGCGTAGTAGAAACGCAGATAGGAGCCTATTATGAAGGACTTAGAGTGGATTAACCATCCGGCAATGAAAGACATCGATGCCAGAAAGCTTGCCATACTGGTAGATCTGGCTAACGAAGCGGAAGGAAAAACTGCCGATAAAGCATTGCCTTTACTGATTAAAGCCAATGCCAAATTAAAAGCTCTGGGACTAACCTTTACCACTGAAGAAACCGATTTAATGATTGAAATATTAACTAAGGATATGTCTGCGGCAGATAAGCAGAAATTGGATATGATTAAAAAAATGATTGCAAAAAACAAAAAATAATTACATATAAAAAACGGTACCCTGCCGGATTACTACAAAAAAACTTAATTCCTCAAGGTACCGTTTATTTTTATTATTCCGATTGCATTGCAGTCATACCATATTCAATATCTCTATATCCTTTCTACTGGAGCAGTCTATGTAATTCTTTCCGATACAAACTACCGGCTCTGTAATGCATTGAGGCGGTATATAGGCCACTTTTGCAATTTCTCCAGTGTTTAATAACACATTGGTTCCCACATAATAAGGTGATATATTCATTAAAAAGGTTTTCATTACCAGCGGATCTAGGTTTTTAACTTCTAATGTTTGAAAGATCTGAAAGGCTTTAAAAGGAGTAATCTTTTTCTTATAAACCCTGTCTGTTGTCATAGCGTCATAAACATCACTGACAGCAACAATTTTTGCCAGCAAGCTAATCTGATCTCCCCATATGCCGTTAGGATAACCTGAACCATCCATCCTTTCATGATGGGATAAAACCGCTTCGCAAATATTTTCACTGAAATTCCCTGCCTTTGTTATAATTTTATATCCATATAATGTATGCTTTTTTATCAGTTCAAACTCTTCACTGGTTAATATTTCTTTCTTATTTAGAATATTAGTAGGTATTTTCGTCTTTCCTATATCATGCAATAGCCCGGCAACGACAGCCTCCTTAATCTCTTGATAGTTTAGACCCAGCCACTTGCCAATCAACATGGAATAAAGCGCCACATTCAGGCTATGGGAATAGGTATATTCATCAAAACCTTTCTCCTCTCTTAATACCATTAATATATCACCTGCATTATTGATTTTTCCACAAATTCGGTCAGATAGATCTGCTATTTTTTCTATATCTAATCCTTTGCCTACAGCTAAATTGCATAAAATTTTTTTCACTTCTATAATATCTTCTTTGTAACTTTTTTTCAGTTGTATATAGGTGTCTGCTTTTTTCTCCTTTGTATAATTACGTTTTTCATATACTCTAATCCTATATATACCTCTCCGCTGCAGCTTACCAAGTATATATTGATTTAGAACAGTCTCTCTTGCAACCAGAATTCCTCCATAACAATTGACTACATCTTCAGCTATGATATCTCCTTCCATACAGTCCGTTATAGCAATTTCTTTTATCATCACTTTACACCCCTTTGAATCTGTATATATTTTAATAAAAGTTACTTTATCATGGAGTAAATAGTCTGCGGAATACGATTCAATGCTACTTGCTTATCTACGCCACCAAGATCATAAGCTACCTTTGGCATCCCATAAACTACCGATGTTGCCTCATCCTGCCCGATAGTCTTGGCACCTTTTCTTCTCATAGATAGTAGTCCCTTGGCACCATCGTACCCCATGCCGGTAAGGATAACACCCACTGCGTTACTGCCGACCTCCTTTGCTACGGATTCAAATAGGATATCAACAGAGGGACAATGCCCGTTAACCTTATCTCCTTTAAAGCATTCCACCTTGTATCTGTCACCAATTTTTTTAACCCGCATATGTTCATCTCCGGGTGCAATGAGTACCAAGCCAGTCTCTATATAATCTCCATTTTTTGCTTCCTTAACACTTAGACAGGTAGTGTTGTGAAGCCTTTCAGCAAACATTTTAGAAAACACCGGCGGTATATGCTGTACGATTACAATCCCCGGCATTTGCCTTGGCAAGCCGCTCAATATACTAGAAATAGCCTCTGTACCTCCTGTTGAAGCACCTATTGCAATTAGTTTTTTACTTATGCTCTCCTTTCTAATTTCCTGCACCCCCTGTAATACTCCTTGCCCTTTCAAATGAGAAACTTTTGCTGTTGAAGCAATTTTAAGCTTAACAACCAGTTGGTTAATAAAGGATTGCACATGAATCACCGACTGATTATCCGGTTTAGCAACAAAATCTACTGCTCCTGCATTCATGGCATCAAATACCGCATCAGTAACTGCACTAACTACAACAACGGGTATGGGATACTGAGGCATCAGCCTTCTTAAGAATTCTATTCCACTCATTTTAGGCATTTCAACATCACATGTCATTACATCAGGTTCATAGTCAATTATTTTATCCCTTGCATCGAAGGGGTCTCCAGCAACTGCTACTACCTCAATATAAGGGTCAGAACCTATTCCTCTTGCAATAATCTCTCGAAAGACTATACTATCATCAACAACAAGAACACGGATTTTTTTCATATTAGCTCCCATCTGTGTGCCTAGCACTATCTGCGCCTGTACACTAGTCTCCATTCTGCCAAGAATCTATAAATAAGCTATTTTACACTGATTTCCTTCCGGTAAACAGCCGGCATAATGTATTTAAAATCCGTTTCTTCTCTATTTAAGGCCTCCGAATGCCCAATAAATAAATATCCTCCCGGCTCCATGCTGTTATAGAATTTTTGTATAAGTTCACGTTTTGTTTTGGCATCAAAATATATCATTACATTTCTACAGAATATTACATGGAATTTTTTCTTAAATGGAAAAACGCTATCCATCAGATTTAGTTTACGAAAAATAATTTCACTCTTTATCTTATCTGAAATCTCCCAGTTATTTTCCGTTCGTTTTTTTAAATAGACATCTTTCCATAAACTAGGCAACGCTTGAATATCTTCATAGGAGTACATTCCCTTTTGGGCTTTTTCCAGTACTTTAGTTGATATATCCGTTGCCAAAATTTTAGTATCCCATACATATTTCTCTTTACCAAAGTACGCATCAATTACCATTGCTAGCGTATACGGTTCTTCCCCCGAAGAACAGCCTGCACTCCAGATTCGTAAATCCTTATCTTTTGACTGCATTTTTAAATACGGTAACACAGTATCTCTAAAATAATAAAAATGCTCTACTTCTCTCATAAAAAAAGTATGGTTTGTTGAAATTTTGTTAATTAAAGTAGTTGCCGCCTCTCCGGTTTTATCTGATACAACATACTCATAATATTCAGAGAAACTTTTGAAGTTTTTTTGCATCAATATAGTACTTAGTCTGCCTGTAACTAAAGATAATTTTTCTAACTTAAGATTAATACCATAGTTATTTTTTATGTAACCGGCTAATCTAAGAAATTCCTGTTCAGTAATTGTGTACATAAAATCACCTGCTGTATGTTAATATCTGCAATTATTTCGACCTATTTTTATATATTATATCATATTTTGATAATAATACGAATTGTTTTTGCAGTTTTTAGTAGAAATATGGGTAAAGAATATCCCCCCTGTATTTAATTTTACAATCTTGTAAAAATACAAAGAGGATATCCTTATTCATCTAGACAAGTTTTTAATACTTGCCAAATTCACGATCACTTAATATAATTCTATTCTTTCCTGGTAAGGCAGCATCTCCCTCACCCGGTTCATTGCTATTTTTTGCTTTATCAGATAAGCCGTCTAACATCCTTAAAACCTCAGGACTGATGTCTTCGAATTTGCGAAAGCCTTGATTTACTCTTTTTAAACGGAATTTGCTGACTGCTTTTCTTAGCAATTCTGCTTGGCTTGATAACTCTTCACTTGCCGCCGCGCTTTCCTCTGAAGTAGCAGAGTTGGTTTGGACTACCTGTGATACCTGCATAATTCCTTGATTTATCTGTGCAATAGCACTTGCCTGTTCGTTAGAGGCAATTGCTATATCCCCAACTAAACCAGCTGCTTTTGCAACATCCTCAACGATTTTATTTAAGGCCGTAGCCGTATCATTAGCAATTTTTGTACCAGCTTCTACCTTTTGGATAGAACCCTCTATCATGTCGGTAGTTTCTTTCGCTGCATTAGCTGATCTGGCTGCAAGGTTTCGTACTTCCTCTGCAACCACTGCAAATCCCTTTCCGTGCTGTCCTGCTCTTGCTGCTTCCACCGCTGCATTGAGTGCAAGTATATTGGTTTGGAAGGCAATTTCATCAATTACTTTTATTATCTTTGAAATATTAGACGAGGACACATTTATCTCCTCCATCGCCATTTGCATCTCTTTCATCTGATGATTACCCTGTTGTGCATTATTCTTTGCAACCTCTGCCAATTCATTTGCCTGGTTAGCGTTCTGAGCATTTAATCTTGTCTGAGAAGATATCTCTTCTAAGGATGCTGTTAATTCTTCTATGGAACTGGCTTGTTCCGTTGCTCCCTGGGACAAGGCAATACTAGAATCGGAAACCTGTTTAGAGCCGGCTGCAACTTGGTCGGAGGCAGCTGCAATATTATTTAGTATTTCATTATTTTTTTCTACCATTTCTGCAAGTTTACGTCCCAGTAAGTCATTCTCAGAACGTACCTCTACATCAATTGTTAAATCTCCGGCGGCAATGCTCTCCGCTGCTTTTGCCTGCCCTCTAATATTGGTTATCATCCGGTCAAAAGAATCAGCAAGGCTGCCTATCTCATCCTTGGTACCCGATTCCACATTCACATTAATATCACCAAGAGCTAGTTTGTTAGCGGCCTCAACCATTTTATTTACAGGTCTGCTTATAATCCTTGAAATGAAGATTCCCAGAGCCACTGCAATTACCATGCCGGCAATCACTATAATTATCATTGTTATGGTTGCTGTTGCTGCTGCCTTGCTGTTTGTATCCGAACTATTTTCTGCATTTTCTATTTTTAAATCCAACAACTTATTTGACAACTCAGTTACCTTATTCGATATAGTTGCCCCGTCACTATACATGCTCTGTATCGCTTCATCTGTATGGCCGGACGTTACTTTATTAATTAAATTCTCTTTATATACCTTAAAGTCATCCATGGCCTGTTCTAAAGCCACAAAGTTATCTCTTACATCCTGCGTTTTAATTCCTCGTTCAAAAGCTGCCATGCTTTCTGCAATATAAGCATCTGTTTTAGTTAAGCTTTCTAAAGAGTTCTGCCATTCTGCTGTACCTTCCTCCAAAATAACTATATCTCTTAAAAGAGAACGTTGTATCTGGTACTCTCTCATCACCTTTCCAAGGTCACCCAGTGTTACGGTGTGACTTTCATACATCTCGGTATCCAGTTCATCGATGCGGGTTATGTTATAAATTCCTACAATACCAACGATTCCTGAGATTAAGGCTACAATAATAAAACTTATTACCAGTTTTGAAGCTATCTTTAAGTTATAAAACCATTTCATACTGTTTATCCTCCGTGATGTATTCCGTCTTATAATGATTCCTTTAAATCTTCTACTTCAATTTCGGTGAGCAGTTTTTCACAGTCCAGCAAAAGCTTAACTTCTGTGCCTACTTTTCCAATATTCTTAATATACCGGTTCTGATACCCTTTATTTAGCTTGGGTGGCTCTACCATGTCCTTATCATCTATGGACAAAACCTCTGATACGCTATCTACTATGAGTCCAATTGATAGTTCTCCGATGTCCACAACAATAATACAGGTTCTATCATTGTAATCCCTTGGCTCTTTCTTAAAACGAAGCCGCACATCCATAACAGGTATAATCTTCCCCCTTAGATTTATAATACCTCTAACATATTCCGGGAGTTCAGGTATTTCTGTAATGGACTGAATACCTATAATCTCTGTTACGTATCTTATTTCTAGTCCATAGGTTTCCTTTCCTAAAGAAAAGGTCAAAAATCTCCCTTTTTGTGTGTCCTCTTCAAGTTCAATATCCTCTTCCCTTATCTCCTGCATTGCTTCACATCTCCTTTCCTATTAAACTTATCCATATATAAAACCGCTTAAGTAAGCTTCTTGCGGATTCTATAAATGCTTAGGCTAAAAATAATTGTTAACTATCCCTGCAATGTCAAGTATAAGGCTGATGTTCCCATCTCCTAGCAAGGTACAACCTGACAGTCCGTTTATTTTACGTATTCTGCGGATGTATTCCGGCAGTGCCTTTACTACCACCTGCTGCTGGCCCAACAGCTCATCAGCAAAAATACAGACTGTTTTCTCTTCCTGTTCAATCATAATAATAACACCCTCTTCATAGCTTTTATGTGCATTATTAACCTTAAATACCTCATACAGCCGAAGTATGGGATAGCACTGTCCCCTGACCATTATAATTTCATTCCCTTGTGGATCAGTTATGATATCCTTTTCCATCGGGCGGAAAAATTCCTTAACAGATATAGTAGGGAGGGTGTAGCAGGCTTCTCCAACCTTTATATTCATCCCGTCTATGATAGCAAGGGTTAATGGAATCTTTAGAGTTATTGCAGAACCCTTATCCGCACTGCTGTCTACCGATACAGAACCTCCGACCACTTCAATATTCTTAACTACCACATCCATACCAACACCGCGACCGGAAAATTCTGATACCTTTTCCTTCGTAGAGAATCCGGGAAGAAAAATAAGCCCATACACTTCTTTATCTGTATACTCCGCTTCCCCTTTTACTAAAAGCCCGTTTTCTTTGGCTTTCCCAATTATTTTTTCACGACTTAAACCTTTTCCGTCATCTCTGACAATTACCACCACATCACTGCCTGCATTTTTAGCTTCTAAAGTCAAGGTGCCAGCTGCTTCTTTTCCCTTTGCCATCCTTTCCTCCGGCAATTCAATTCCATGGTCTAGGGCATTACGAACCAGGTGCATTAAAGGGTCCGATATATGTTCAATAATATTTTTATCTACTTCTGTATCTTCTCCTTGTATAGAGAGTGTTACTTCTTTACCTAACTTCTTGCACATATCCCTGACAACCCGCTGCATTTTATGAAAAGTAGCTGCTAGGGGTACCATTCGAATCGACATAACTGTATCTTGAATTTCATCCGTAATTTTATTCAATTGTCTGGCTGCTTTATAAAAATTATCCAGTACCAATCCTTTTAGATCTGAATTTTGTACCACCATAGCTTCTGCTATTACCATTTCCCCAACTAAATCCATTAATTTATCAAGCTTGGCTACATTTACACTTATAATGCTCTGCTGCACATTAGCCGGTCTACTTTCTTTATCCGTTCTTTCTTTATTTTCTCTACGTAAAGTCTGCTTTCCATCTTGCTCCTCCTTCGCAGCCTCCTCATATTCAATTGTTAGATTTACATTTCCTGAAACCTCTTGTTTCCCGGTGTTTTGGCAGTAGAGTTTGTATAAATCTATTGAATCTTCTATTTTATTTAGTTCTACCATCTTTACAAAAGCGGTTTGATAAAAAAATTCGTAAACCTCTGCTTCTTCCAACCAAGTCTTAAAGTATAACTGTAGTCCGTCTTTCCTGATAACTTCCGTACATTTATCATTTTCAATAATATCTTCCGGTAAAAAGAACATCTCATTTACTTTGGGTTTTAAGTGATGTATCAGACCAAAGGCTCGTATATTTTCCATTTCACAGCCTTCTTCAAAGAAAATAATAGATTGATAGATTCCCCTACTCTCTTCCTCAGCATCATTGCTGTAATAATTCCCCTCACAAGATGACTCTGTATTTTCTGTATTACAATCTGTTTTCAGTTTTGTCATATCTTTTAATTCATTCAGATATGCTTCAATTCGATGAATTAACTCACTAAAGTTTCCGTCTAAGTCATCCTCGTTTTTTATTTTTTCTACCTCTACTTTTATGTAATCAATTCCTTCTAGTATAAGGTCAGTCAGAACAATATAACTAAGATCTACCGGCTTTTCATCTCTGATATAGTAAAACAAATCTTCCATTGCATGTGCCAGGGATGCTATATTCTGATACATCATCATGGAAGCAGAACCCTTTATGGTGTGCATAATTCTAAAAATCTCATGAACCGAGTCCTCGGAATAACCTCCTGCCCTCTCACTATTTAATATACATTCTTCTAATTGCCCGATGAGCTGTTCTGTTTCAAACAAAAACACATCTAACATCGAATCATTGGTATTCTCCATCGACAATATACACCTCTTTACAATTACTTTTAGTAATTACTCTTAGCATATCTGACTCAATACTTTCATAACAAGATCTTCTTTAAAAGGTTTTACGATAAATGATTTTGCTCCTGACAGGATTGCTTCTTTTACAAGCCATTCCTGCCCCATTGCCGTAATCATAACCACATTGGCTTCCTTATCGCTTTTTATTATTTCTTTTAGTGCATCAATTCCTGACATTTCCGGCATTGTAATATCCATTGTCACAATGTCCGGCCTTAACTCCAAATACTTTGCTACTGCCGCTTTACCATTATCTGCTTCACCAACGACTTCATAATCGTATTTTGACAAAATGTTTCTAATTGACAACCTCATAAACGCTGCATCATCAGCTATTAGTACTCTCTTCATTGCTTCCTCCTTTTTAGGATTATTCACTAGACAAAACTTAAACTTTAGTAGAATAGTAAAACAAATCAAATAATTATTCCTTATTTTCCCATAACTAAATGGTATTTTTCGTTAATTTTGACATGTTTTATTATATATAATTCTTCGACATTTATCAACAAAATTCTCTTGTTTTATTTAACAATTTTGAAAATTATGTACAAAATAACGAAAACTTAACGAAAATTAGTTTGTAAACTAATGTTGCAAAAAAAGTAATACCTTTAAACAAAATTACATCGTCTAAAGATATTACTCGTATTATATCTATTCTGTTTTCGAAGAATCCCCTTCTTGCTCCTGATTGCCATCCGGTGCTTCTGTATTATGTTCCGTTGCACCCTTCTCTGATTCCTCTTCCGTTTTTTCTGCTAAAGAAAAGTTACAGGATACAGAAATCACACTGTCATTCGGTCCAGGTACCTGATAAGTTACTTTGTAAAGTCGTTCATCTACCTGCTTTATAATTACCTTTACCAAATCCGTACATTCTTCGTTATTGCTGTTAACCGCCATCACTCCCTGCATTACATACGCCTCAGTAATCTCAGTATGATAAGGAATATTCATATGATGGTAGATTCCTTCCAGCTTAATATCCGGAAAATATGTAAACTGTACCGACTCGCTAGCTGTATTACCAACTTGGTCAGAAGCCTTATAGGTCACTATATATGCATATTCACCATTGGCTTTTAAACTTACCTTAATGTCTTTTGCTGCCAGTTTGCTATAGTCATCCGTAACTTTAACTCCCTTACGTGCTAAAGCGGTGATAGCTTCCTTTCCAGACTCCCATTGTTTTTTTGTCAGGGATTTAAACTCAATTCCCGTCATGACCGGAGCTGTCGTATCTACACTTACGGTTGCCACCTCTTTTGCTTTCTTTTTATTTTGAGCTGTTAGTGTATAGGTTATAGTATATACCGTATCAGATTCTTTTTTAATGGCTACTTTGATATCTTTATTTGATAATTTCTTAGAGGACAGATATGCGGTAACACCTTGTAAAGCGAAAGCTCTGTCAACTACCGTATCTGAATCAATTACCCTATCAGAAACACCTTTTATAACAGGAGGCTCTTTCATATTATTTACAGTTACCGTTATTGTTTTTTCAGCGGAACGGCCTAATAAATCAGTAACCGTATATTTAACAGAATATTTACCTGCCGTATGGATATCTACTGTACCTTCTATCTGAATTTTTCCGGTAATGTCTGTCCCGGATGTAGACAACGCCTTTACACCACTTAGAAGATTTACCTGTGTTCCCCAATCAATTGTTTTGTTACTGACTCCGCTAATTGACGGTGTTTTATGATTGAAAGGATTGTCCTTACTAGGGTCTGTGGGGTCCCAACCGGTACCTGGTAAAAGTTTCATGGTTTCAGGTTTTCCAAGGGGACCTGGATCCTTGGAATTGTATATTTCCACTGTGGTTCCAAGAGGGCAGTTATCATATAACCATTTTGCATCAGCTACTGTAAGCCTGACGCAGCCATGAGAGGCTGCTGTTCCAAGTTTATTATATTGTGCCGCAGACAATGTAGTTGCATCCATCTGGTAATACCAAACAGAGTGAAATAAGATTCCTCTTACAATTCTTGTTGAATACTGTCCCCAGACATCACCCATTAAAAGCTTCCATCTATATTTTGCCGGAGTTTTATAAACACCAAGTGGTGTGTCCACACCAGTGGAACAGGTAAACGCCTTATACGGAACCGTATATTCCCCCTTCTTATCCTTTTTATATACCGTTACGACATTTTGCTGCTTGTTAACTTTAATATAATAGGGATATTCTGTTTTTGCCGAGGTTGTTAGAAAACTGACTAATATACTGGCTAAAAGGCAAACCATACTTAGAATAATCGTCTTTCGTAATCTGAATCTCGCTGGTATCATTGATTACTCCTTACTTATTAAATTATTTACCCGTAAAATTTTCCAATAAAGGTAAACTAGATACAACATAAGAAAAATTTGTGTTATTCTTATGTCAAAACTATTTCAAAACTGTTAAACGGCAAACTGACTGTAATATAGCGTATGGTAAAATCCTTTTTTCTGTAATAATTCTTCATGGCTGCCTTGTTCTATGATATCTCCATTTTTTAATACCAATATGATGTCAGCTTCTTTTATTGTAGATAAACGATGGGCAATAATAAAACTGGTTTTACCCTCCATCATCTTAGAAAAGGCTTTCTGAATATTAATTTCTGTTCTGGTATCAATACTGCTGGTAGCTTCATCTAATATAAGCATAGGTGGATCAATAATTAAAACTCTTGCTATGGTAAGAAGCTGTTTCTGTCCCTGTGACAGATTGCCTCCGTCTTCATCAATTATAGTATCATAGCCATTTGGCAGCTTACTGATAAAGCTGTGAGCCTTCGCCGCCTTCGCTGCTTCTATAATCTCTGCTCTGGTAGCTTCCGGTTTACCATATGATATATTGTCGGCTACCGTTCCTGAAAACAACCAGCTTTCCTGTAATACCATACCAATTGTCTGACGCAGGTTATCCCGGTTCACCTGATAGATATTAGTTCCATCAATTTTGATTTCTCCACCATTTATATCATAAAAACGCATTAACAGGTTTACCAGAGTGGTTTTACCAGAGCCTGTAGGTCCTACAATTGCTACCATATTTCCTTTCTCTACTTCTAGATTTAAGTTTTTAATTAAGGGAACCTCCGGACGGTAGGAAAAGCTGACACCGTTAAAGCTTACTCGGCCCTGACAGTCTTTTAACTCTGCTTCCGGCACATTCACAGGTATTTCCGGCTCTTCATCTAACAAGGCAAATACCCTTTCCGCAGAAGCAAAGGCTGCCTGTATCTGTGACGTTATAGACGTAATTTCATTGATCGGTTTTGCAAACTGATTGGAATAATTTAAAAAGCTCGCAATATTACCTATGGATAATTTAGCTGCTAAAGCTAAAAAACCACCAATTATTGTTACAGACACATAGGCAATGTTATTGACAAGTCTTGTCGTAGGATTGGTAAGAGAGGAATACCACTGTGCCTTCTGCCCCGCCTTATATAGTCTGTCATTGATTTCTTTAAAGGACTTATAAGCTCTATCTTCATAACCAAATGCTTTTACGATTTTTTGGTTTCCTATCATTTCTTCGACAAACCCGTTTAGTTCTCCCACTGTCTGGGACTGTTTTGCAAACATTTTCCTGGAGTGCTTTGCAATGAATGAAGCAATAAAAAAGCATAGGGGGGTTATAAATACAACAATCAAAGTAATTAAAGGGCTAATAGTTAACATAAAGATAAAACAGCCTGCAATAATAACTACAGCTGACATTACTTGTGTGATTCCCTGGAATAATCCATCTGAAATAGCATCAATATCATTGGTTAGCCGGCTGATGACATCACCATGGGAATGGTTATCATAATATTTAAGCGGCAGAGTATTTAACTTATTGAATGCATCTTTCCTTATATCGTGTATCGTATTATTGGCGGCCACACTGCTAACTACTGACATAAGCCACTGAAATAAACTGCTCAAAACATAAATTATCAGTAACTTAATAAGCAGAATTACCAGTCCATTAAAGTCAACATTTCCTACTCCAATTATTTTATCTATGGCCTGACCGGTTAAAAGTGGTGTAAATATATACAGGGTATTTCCTATTAAGGCAAATAGAAAAACAACAATAAGCTGAAGCTTATATCTGCCTATATATCCCCATAGTCGTTTTATGGTTGATTTTTTCATGTTTGGCTCCCATCTGCGACCTTAGTCGCGTTCAAATCAAGGGGTTGAATGTCTTTATTCAACTATATATTCTTTTTACATATCGCTGAACACAGTCATTCTATCACTTACAAGTAAACAAGCAGAAAGATTCACTGTGCAAATTTAAATCTAAGCTCCTGGGCTTTCTATTTCCTGAGACTGACAAATCTCTTGGTATACCTGACAGCTTTGCATCAATTCGGTATGTGTTCCTATACCCGATATACTCCCCTCATTTAGTACAATAATTTGGTCAGCATTTCGTATGGTACTGGCTCGCTGGGATACAATAAAGGTTGTCATATCTTTCGTATAAGTCTTAATTGCTTTTCGTAAAGCAGCATCGGTTGCAAAATCAAGGGCATTAAAACTGTCATCTAGAATAAGGATTTCAGGCTGCTTTATCAACGCTCTGGCAATGGTAAGTCTCTGTCTTTGACCTCCTGATACATTAACACCGCCTCTACGGATTACTGTATCATAGCCATCCGGCAGACGTTCAATGAATTCACTGGCCTGGGCAATATCTGCTGCTCTTTTAACCTCTTCAATTGTAGCTTCCTCTTTACCCCATTTTATATTTTCGGCTATGGTACCGGTGAATAAAACCGTTTTTTGTGGTACAATTCCTATTCTTTCCCTGAGCTCTTCTAAATTGTACTCTCTTACATCCTTCCCATTGACAAGTATACTTCCCTTGGTTATATCATAAAACCTTGGGATTAAATTGATTATCGTGGACTTACCGGAACCAGTACCTCCAATTATACCAATGGTTTCTCCCCGTCTTACACGAAAGGATATGTGCTCGATATCATATTTTTCGCTTTCTTCCTTAGCAGAAGTTTGTCTGTGTTCGGAATATTTTTTATATGCCATAAATACATCCCTGAATTCTACGATTATATCATTTTTCTCTTTCTTCTTACTTTCAATCCCCTGATTTGATGAAACTGGGCTTACAATACTAGAACGGGTACCCAGAACTTCTTCTACCCTTCCTGCAGAGGCATAGGCCTTCGTAAAAATTACCACAAGATTGGATATAACTATAAGTGCTGCCAGTATCTGAGTTACATAGCCTACAAAGGCAATTACTTCACCGGTGGACATATAACCGGTATTAACCCGGACACCTCCATACCAAATAATAGCACCTATTGCAAAGTTTAAAATCAGGCTGGTTAAAGGATTTAGGAGAGCTGATACCTTCCCAACCCTAATAGCATTGTCGGAATATTCTTTATTGCGAACAGCAAACTTCTTCAGTTCATAATCTGTTCTGGCAAATGCCCTGATAACCCGGACACCACTTAAATTTTCACGGAGTACTAACGCAATCTGGTCTAGTTTTCCTTGCACAGCCCGGTATAAAGGCACTGTTTTTTTCATAGTTAATAATAGAATACAGACGAATAGGGGTAATACAATAAGTAGTATGACAGATAGCTTTATATCCAGCATAAAAGACATAAATACTCCGCCGATACAAAGAAAAGGAGCACGTATCACAAGACGTATCAGCATGGCAACTGCTAACTGTACCTGATTTACATCACCCGTAATTCGGTTTATCAGTGAAGAAGTTCCAAACTTATCAAGCTCTGTATTAGACAGCGTACCTATATGAACAAACATCGCATTTCGTATGTCTGTACCTACTCCCTGCGATACTATCGAAGCACTGTATTGACAGATTAGTGCACACACTACACCTACAAGAGCTGTTAAGAGCATTACTCCGCCCATTTTTATAATATAGTTTCTATCTCCATTGGCAACACCGATATCGATGACCTTTGCCATAAAAAAGGGAAGAAACAATTCCAGTACAGCCTCCAGTAATTTAAAAAACGGACCTATAAACAGCAGTTTTTTGTATGGTTTTAAAAATTTTGTTAATTGTTTCATTTAAACACCTAAACTTGACCTTTCTTTTATACTCTATTTTGCCCTGATTGGTTTGAAAAACCAATTGTCCTAGATTATAGCACTAATTCTAGTATTTGTTAATACAATAGGCAAAAATTATGAACTTATTAATTTTTTGTTTAAATATTAAAGTTCCCAAAATAGGAAAAAGAATACAAGCTGTCCATTACAGTCTGTATTCTTTCTCCTCTAAGTATTAACCCTCAACGGATGTAGGTGCTTGAATCAGAGATTTATATTTCCATTTACCAGAAAGGTATCTGACGCAGCCTACGATTGAAGTAAAGAACCAGGTTAATCCTGTTGCCCACCAGATGCCCTGATAACCGATAACACCTGCTAATACATTGGCAAATAGTACTCTGCATACAACTTCTGTAAACCCCATCATCATTGGTATTTTTACATCTCCTGCACCGCTTAACATATTTCTCGTTACAAAAATCAACCCTACAAATGAGTAAAAAAAGCAAGGTACTCTTAACGCTTCTATACCAATCTGCATAACTAATTTGTCATTATCTTTTGTGAACCAATCCATAATGAAGCCTCCTCCAAAATAAATGATTGGAAGCATTGCCAAACTAAAGGCTAAGATAATCCGTACTGCTGACCGTAAGCCCTGTTTTACTCTGTCAATATTGCCGGCACCCATATTTTGTCCGGTATAAGCTGCCACCGCTGCACCAACTGACATACCCGGCTGTAAAATCAACTGTTCAATTCGGCTGGCAGCGGTTGCTGCTGCCATAACCGTATCGCCGTAACTGTTAATAATACTTTGCAATGCCATGGTTGAAAGTGATACAAAGGAGTTTTGAAGCGCAACCGGAATACCTAATCTAAGACATTTTTTAACAATCTCCTTATCCGGCACAAAATCTTTTAACGGCATTCTTAAAATTTTAACTTTTGCCAAGGCATATAAAACACACCCCACTGCGGCTACTACTTGGGATATTACTGTTGCTAAAGCGACCCCCATAACACTCCAGCCAAACCCCACTACAAATAATAAATCAAGTACTATATTTAGCAGACAGGCAACAATCAGAAATATAAGTGGAGTTAATGAATCTCCCAATGCCCGCAGAATGGAAGCCATTCCATTATAAGCACCAATTGCTACAATACCTAAACAAACTATTTTCATATAGATATTTGCCTGTCCTATTATATTCTCAGGTGTTTTTAGCAGCCGGAGCATAGGCTCGCTTAATATATATCCAATAATACCCATTATTAACGAAGCACCTAAGACTATATAAGCCGCCGTGGCAAAGCTCTTCTTCACATTTTCTTCATCCTTTGCTCCAAAATACTGGGCAGTTACGATAGATACCCCTGCTGCCAGTCCAAGTGCAAGGGAAAAGAAGAAGAAATTTAAGGGTCCTGTGGTTCCCACTGCTGCCAGGGTATTACTTCCCTCATATCTGCCTACTACAATAGAGTCAACCATGTTATAGAGCTGCTGAAACAAATTACCGACCAACATAGGTAATGCAAACTTAAGCAACAGTCCCGTTGGTTTTCCTAAAGTCATATCATGTGTTAGATTTTTTGCCATTTTTCCATATATGCTGTGTATTAACGTATTTATTGCAAATAAACTAGTACCAGCATCCTTTCTTCTTTATGTGATCTTACATTAACCTAATAGCCCTTATTATACGTTTCATTAATAAATGCATAAGCTCGGCAAAGCTCAAAAAATATTATACGACAATTTTTGAATTTGTAAATAGTTATCCTTATGTTTCCATATATTATATCCTCTCTTCTAAAGGTAATGCTTTTTGACTTTGTCTCATATAATACTTTAGACATACTGGAAAGGGTTGAGCAGATGAAATATGATACTTATTATTCTGGGAATGCCGGAAAAGAGGAAAAACGCAGAAATGCAGAAATGAGGTTACTATGATGAACTGGCATAGTATATCAAAGGAAGAAGTCATAAAATTACTAGAAAGTTCTCCGGAAAACGGATTATCTAAAAAAGAAGTACAAAAACGTCAGAAAAAATATGGGTTGAATATTCTGGAAGCAAAGCGAAAGAAAAATATTCTAGCTAAATTCTTCAGCCAATTTAAGGATTTCATGATTATTACCTTGATTTGTGCTGCTATTATCTCCTTTATGGTCTCCTTGATGCATGGAGAGCTGGATTTTGTAGACCCAGTCATAATCCTTTTTATAATAACCTTAAATGCAGTTCTTGGAGTGTTGCAGGAAAGCAAGGCAGAAAAGTCCCTTGAATCGCTTCAGAAAATGTCTGCTCCGGCTGCTTCCGTGCTAAGAGATGGGGTCATTGAATCTGTTGATTCCAAGGAATTAGTACCCGGCGATATTATTTTTCTGGAAACAGGACATTTTGTTCCTGCAGACGCCAGAATAATACATGGTGTTAACTTAAAGATTGAGGAAGCCTCCCTTACAGGTGAATCACATCCTGTGGAAAAAGAGTCGGAGCTTTGTTTGAAGGAAGATACTTTACTAGCAGACCGCAAGAATATGGTTATGGCAACCGGTATTGTTACCTACGGTAGAGGTAAGGCCGTTGTCACTGCCACCGGGATGCACACGGAGGTTGGACATATTGCAAGACTAATAATGGAAGACGAAACACCTATGACCCCCTTACAAAAACGTCTTGCCGGAACTGGTAAAGCTTTAGGAATCGCCGCTTTATTTATTTGTATTGCTATATTCATACTGGGAATCTTAAAAGACAGACCCATTTTTGATATGTTCATGACCTCCGTTAGCCTTGCTGTTGCTGCCATTCCGGAGGGATTACCAGCTATTGTGACTATCATGCTCTCCTTAGGTGTACAGCGTATGGCTAAGAAAAATGCAGTTATAAGGAAACTGCCTGCCGTTGAAACCCTTGGAAGTGCGACGGTTATCTGTTCCGATAAAACAGGTACCTTAACGCAGAATAAAATGACCGTTACAGAGCTTGCCTCTTGCCAGGGCAAGGAACATCCTGACAGTGCCTTTAGTAAGTTTTTATTGACATTATCAGCACTATGTAATGATTCTGTCTTACAGGTATCCGGCAAAGGAAAACAAACGCAGGTGAATGCAACCGGCGAGCCGACAGAAAAGGCCTTAATCATGGCTGCTTACCATGTGGATTTGATGAAATCTAAACTAGATTCCATGAATCCAAGAGTTTATGAAATACCATTTGACTCCTCCCGTAAGTTAATGACTACCGTACATAAAACCGCACACGACGGTATTCGCAGTATAACAAAAGGTGCTTATGATGTCTTAATGAACCGTTGTAGTTATATCTATCAAAATGGTAAACAAGTGCCCATCACCAATGGACACCTGCAGCAGTTAAATCATCTTAATCAATCCATGACTGAAAAAGCCTTGAGAGTACTTGCTGTTGCTTATAAGGATATTGGTTCCGAACAGAATTTAAGAGCATACACTTTACAGAAAAATACTGACGATGCCTGCCATACTTTAGAAAGCGGTATGACGCTGGTCGGTTTAATCGGTATGATAGACCCGCCAAGACCGGAAGTTGCAAGTGCAGTACTTACCTGTAAAATGGCAGGTATTAAACCAGTCATGATAACCGGTGACCATGTTACTACTGCAAGTGCTATCGCTAAAGAGCTTGGTATCATGTCAAACGATGACCTAGCTATGACCGGTGCTGAGCTTTCTTTCATGAATCAAGAGGAATTAATTGAACAGATTCCAAGATTCCGGGTATTTGCCAGAGTATCTCCAGAGCATAAGGTTCGGATTGTAAAAGCTTTTCAGGCCAAAGGAGAAGTTGTCGCCATGACCGGGGATGGTGTTAATGACGCTCCTGCACTAAAGGCAGCGGATATTGGGTGTGCAATGGGTATTACCGGAACCGATGTTGCTAAAAATGCAGCTGATATGATATTAACAGATGATAACTTCGCAACTATAGTGGCAGCGGTTAAGGAAGGCAGAGGCATTTATGATAATATTAAAAAAGCGATTCATTTCCTTCTCTCCTGTAATATCGGCGAGATAATAACCATATTTACTGCCATATTAATTGGATTACCTTCTCCTCTTCTTGCAGTGCAATTGTTATGGGTTAATCTAGTAACTGATTCCTTACCCGCCATATCCCTGGGGGTAGAGCCTGCTGCCAGTGATATTATGAAGAAAAAACCCATCCCTCCCACCAAAGGTATGTTCGCGGATGGACTCATGGTTAAAATCCTGATTGAGGGTATTTTAATCGGCTTCCTATCTTTACTGGCATTTATAATCGGTATCCGTTTTTATGATAGCGAAGCGATACCCAAAGCTCTTATGCACCATAGTACCACCGTGGAAATGGCGGCAAGCATTACACCCTACATAGGCAGGACAATGGCTTTTGCTGTTTTAAGCCTTTCCCAGCTCTTCCATTCTTTTAATATGAGAAGTGAACATTCCCTGCGAAAAGTCGGATTATTCTCTAACCCCAAGCTAGTTCTTTCCTTTATTATTTGTGCCTTTTTACAAGTTGCAGTCATCTCTATCAAACCTCTGGCCGCTATTTTTAAAGTGGTTCCTCTTAGTGCTGCCCAGTGGTCTGTGGTACTTGTATTGTCATTTCTCCCTATTGTAATTGTTGAAATCCAGAAAGGCAATAAATAATACGTTCCGTTACAGCATATACATTACTAAATAACAGTATTGAGGCATCTATGACTGAAACAGAACGTAATCGAATTATAAGCAATGATTATGCCGATCTGATTTTAGGATACACAGGAAATATCGATTTATTTCAAAACTTTGAAGACAGCATTACAGACATTGTAAATGATACTCTGGCAATCCTACATCTTCCCGTTGAAAATATGACCCCTGATAGTATCAGCAGATTTGGTTACCAAGCCATACCGCTCCTGTATGGCTTGCTTTCCTCCGATAATATAAATCCTTCCCAGCTTACCCGCCTGCCTCCTCCTTTCACTTCTGATTATACGGGGGAAGGCGTTTTAATTGGATTTATTGATACAGGGATTGATTACAGACATCCTGCTTTTTTAACGGCAGCAAATCAAACCCGTATTGTCTCTATCTGGGATCAAACCATTAACACCGGCAGCCCTCCCGAGGGTTTTAACTATGGAGCAGAATACAGCAGAGAACAGATTAATCTAGCTCTTGCAAACACTGATCCCTATCAGATAGTACCAAGCATAGATAATGTCGGTCATGGCACTATGCTTGCCGGTATGGCAGCCGGTTCTCCTTCTCCTGAAACGAATTTCAGCAGTACTTCAATGGATGCTGAGCTAATCGTAGTAAAATTAAAGGAAGCAAAAACCTATTTGAAGGATTTTTTTGTCATAACCAGAGCTTCTATCTGTTACCAGGAAAATGACATTATAATGGGAATAAAATACTTAAATGAAGTTGCCCTACGGGAGAACAAACCATTGGTTATCTGCTTTGGTCTTGGAACCAACAAAAGTGATCACGCCGGTACCCGACCTATGAGCCGTTATTTAGCATCTGTATCCAGAATATATGGCCGTGCCGTTGTTGTTGCTGCCGGTAATGAGGGCAATCGGAACTGCCATTATTCTGGAAACCTTCCCCCAGATCTTACTTTTGACGAAGTTTCTATGCAAGTGGGTAATGGTGAAGTAGGCTTTACTATACAATTTTGGGGTACTTCACCCAATTACTTCTGGGTGGACTTATTCGCCCCTAATGGCGACTTTTTGGCGAGGGTTCCGCCTATTCATAACAATACTACAATTATTGAATATGAGGACACCGCTATCGTAGTAGACACTATATTAGATACCCCTTATTCTACGGAACAGTTTATTATTTTAAGATTTCAGAAACCACTTCCTGGAATCTGGCGCTTTTATGTATTTGGTGCAGCAGGCGACTTGCCAATGAAGTTTCATATGTGGCTTCCTCTTCACCAATTCATTACCCCTGAGACAATATTTTTACATTCTGATAATAACACCACGGTTACGGATCCCGGAAATAATGAAGAGTTAATCTGTATAACTGCCTATGACCCCCGTAACAATACCCTTTATTATCACGCAGGTCTTGGATTTACCGTTACCAATTATCCAAAACCAGATCTTACTGCACCCGGAGTTAACATGGTTGTACCTTTTCCTGAAGGCAAGTATATTATCAGTACCGGCACCAGCCTTTCTGCTGCCTATGCTGCCGGTATTATAGCTGATCTTTTTCAATGGGGTATTTCGGAAGGAAATCTCACTTATATGAATAACCAGTTAATAAAAAATGTTTTGACTCAAAGTGCTATAAGAAGACCCGAACTAACGTATCCAAATCCCGAATGGGGCTATGGAATTATAGCTCCTGAGAGGATAACTTCAGCATTAACTCGTTATATACGTTTTTAAGATTAATGTATGGAAAATTACCCATTCTCTTAAAAAGGAAGAAGGAGCTGTACGCGAATTTAATTTCATATGTTCGTGCACAACTCCCTCTTTATATACCTTTCCAGGATTAGGATACCGAAAAGCACTATTCTTTTACACTTGTATACATAAAATACTTATAACCAAGCGGAGAAGAATAAAAACCTTCCAGTTTATCAGATTTTAAGTATAAATCTGTATAGAAGTACAAAGGTATAATCGGCACTTCCTCTGCAAGAATTTCTTCCGCTTGATGCATTAATTTAATTCTCTCTTCTCTGTCTGAGGATGCTTTTACCTGAGCGATTAATTTATCGTACTCTGCATTAGAAAATTGGGCATCATTGGTTCCGCCTCCTGTAACCCACATATCCAGGAAAGAAATCGGGTCGTTATAATCTGCCAGCCAACCATGGCGGGCTATTTCATAATTACCGTCCGTTCTTGTCTGCGAAAATACCGCCCAGTCTTGAGAAGCAATCGTTGCAGTAATTCCCAACTCCTGCTGCCACATATAAATAACAGCTTCTGCTCTGGCTTCGTGTCCAGGATTAATCATTAATTCTATGCTTGGAAAGCCTTTTCCATCTGGATATCCTGCCTCTGCAAGCAGTTTCTTTGCTTCTGCCACATTCGCTTCGTAATCTGCTGGGTCAACACTCCACCATTTCTTTGCCACCTCATGGAATTCTTTTGTATTATCCACATCCGTAAGTCCTGTAGGTACAAAAGTATCTGCGGGCTGTTCTCCAGCTTTTGAAACAGACTTAACAATATAATTTCTATCTATTGCAAGAGCCAAGGCCTTTCTGACCTTTGCATCCTTTAGTACTTCGACTTCGTTATTTAAACACAAAAAATAGTTACCTAACTGTCCTTCTGTGTACAAACCTTTGCCTGTCATTCTTTCAATTTCTTCACTTGGAAGATTGTCTCCAAATAAAATCTCACCATTTTCAAAAGAAGCCAGAATGGTATTATAATCCTCAATTAAATGGAAATTAATTGTTTCAGGCCCCAACTCCGCCACACCATAATAATTAGGATTCTGTTTCATCACAATCATGGATTGGTGAGTCCAGGTATCTACCACATATGGTCCGTTACCAATGTAAGTAGAAGGCTCCTGGTACCAGGTATCCGGTGCGGCAGATACTATATCCTCTCTTAAAGGATACGTAGCAGGAAATGCACAAATTTCCAGAAAATAAGGTGTTGCTACATTTATAGTGACTTCAACTGTCTTACTGTCAACTGCTTTAATGCCCAGCTCTGACTTATCTTTATTCCCTGCCATGATATCAGCAGCATTCATAACCATATCAATCATATAATTATATTCAGAAGCCGTAGCAGGATCTGCCAACCTCTGCCAGGAATATACAAAGGAGTCTGCTGTTAAATCTTTCCCATCAGACCATTTTGCATCCTCTCTGAGTTTAAAGGTATAAACCAACCCATCTGTACTTACTTTATAACTTTCTGCTGCACCGCTTACAATATTACCATCCTTATCTAGTTTCATAAGTCCTTCAAACACATGGTTAATAAGTGATGCACCGTCTACTGCCGTATTCATAGTAGGATCAATTGTTTCTGGTTCAGGACCTACCTGCACATCAATTACAAAGTCTTCTCCAGTCCCATCTGAACCAGGATTAGCTCCGTTATCCGGTGTTTTACCGGAATTGCCGCCTCTTACCCCACAGCCGGTTAAAGCTGCTGCTAAAAGTACTAAGGCCACAAACATTACAAGTGATTTTTTCAATACTGATTTACTCATATAATTCCTCCTTTTTTATACTTCTTTCCCCAAGGATCTGCTAACTACATCCGCTAGATGAGATGTCTTTTACAGTCTTTTAAAAGAATACACTTTTATAGAAATTGGCAGTATAACCACAGGTTTACTGCTATAATTACTATCTGGTTAAATGTGGTGGCAGGCGGCATAGTGCCTGGAACCGTAATCTACTAATGGCGGCATCTGTTCTACACATATATCCGTTGCACGAGGACATCTGGTTCGAAATGGACATCCACTGGGGGGATTGATAGGACTTGGTATATCGCCTTTTAAAATAATCCGTTTCTTCTCCCTGCTCGTTTTTGGATCTGCTACCGGAATAGCTGACAGAAGGGTTTGGGTGTAAGGATGTAGCGGATTTTTATAAAGCTCATTGCTTTCGGTTAATTCAACCAAATGTCCTAAATACATAACTCCTATACGATTACTAATATGCTTTACAATGGACAAGTCATGGGCAATAAACAAATACGTAAACTCCTTTTCTGCCTGCAAATCTTCTAACATATTGACAATCTGAGCCTGTATGGATACATCCAGGGCCGATACCGGTTCATCACATACAATAAACTCAGGATCCACTGCCAATGCTCTTGCAATACCTATTCTTTGCCGTTGGCCTCCTGAAAACTCGTGAGGAAACCGATTGGCATGTTCTCTATTTAACCCAACGGTTTCTATGAGGGCATAAATCTTTTCCTGCTTTTCTTTTTTGGAAGTGTACATTTTATGAATTTCGAGTGGCTCACCTACAATGTCTCCAACTGTCATTCTTGGATTTAAGGAAGCATAAGGATCCTGAAATATAATCTGCATTTTCCTACGGTAAGCATACATATTTTTATGAGTAATATCCTCTCCGCCATAGATTATTTTCCCCTCCGTAGGCTCGTATAAACGTATAATCGTACGTCCAAAGGTCGTTTTACCACAACCACTCTCTCCTACCAGACCTAATGTTTCACCCTTTTTTATATATAAACTTACATCGTCAACTGCCTTTACTTTGGCTGTTTTAAAACCATTCTTAACTGTAAAATATTTTTTCAAATTCTGTATTTCAATTAATTTATTCTCTTCCTTTTGTTTTGTCATGAGCTGCCTCCTTCTCATATGCCTCTTTAACCGGTAACCAGCATAGTGCAGCATGACCTCTATCCTCTGTGCAAACCGGAGGAATTTTATCGATACAGACTTTCATGCAATACTTGCATCTGGGTGCAAATGCACAGCCCCTAGGAGGATTAATTAAATCTACCGGATTTCCTTCAATTGGTATAAGTCTTTCATGCTCACTTACAACTAACTTCGGCATGGATTTTAAAAGTCCCCAGGTATAGGGATGCTTCGGTTCGTAGAATATCTCATCAATACTTCCGGTTTCTATAATGTTACCCGCGTACATAACAGCTACCTTATCACAGATATCAGCAATTACTCCTAAATCATGGGTTATAAAGATAATACTCATATCAATTCTTTCTTTTAATTCCTTTAATAATTCAATAATCTGAGCCTGTATGGTTACATCTAAAGCGGTGGTAGGTTCATCCGCTATTAACAGTTTCGGATTGCAGGCCAAAGCCATCGCAATCATAACACGCTGTCTCATCCCTCCTGAAAATTCATGAGGATACTGATTGATTCTTTTTTCCGGTTGGTTAATGCCGACTAACTGAAATAACTCAAGCATTCTTACCTTTCGTTGTTCTTTATTGAAAGAAGTGTGTTTTCTTAAAGACTCATCGATTTGATTGCCTACTGTATATACAGGATTTAACGAAGTCATGGGGTCCTGAAATATCATTCCGATATCCTTACCCCTAATTTTTTGCAGCTCTTTTTCACTTAAGGCTGTAATATCTTTCCCATCAAATAAGATTTTGCCGCCGATTACTCTGCCCGGTTCAGGAATAATTCCCATTAGACCATACGATGAGACAGATTTTCCACTGCCTGACTCGCCGACAATTCCAAGTACCTCACCTGGCTTTAATTGATAAGAGATGCCTCTTACTGCTTTTACTTCACCTGCAAAGGTAAAAAAACTAACCTCCAAATCCTTTACTTCCAATAAATTTTCTTTTCCTGTTTCAGACACTTTTCTGCCTCCTATTTCTTTAGTTTTGGATCCAGTGCGTCACGGAGACCGTCACCGAACAGATTAAATGCCAGAATAATAACACTAATCGCTATAGCCGGAAATAACAAACGGTGAGGATAGGATTGGATTCCATTTAAAGCCTCCGCGGATAAACTGCCTAAGCTGGCCAAGGGAGCTGATACACCAAGTCCTAAGAAGCTTAAGAAGGATTCGGTAAAAATCGCTGAAGGAATCTGTAACATTGTCGTTACAATTAGTGTTCCGATACAGTTTGGCAATAAATGTTTTAGAATCAAACGACGCTTTCCTGCTCCTAAAGCCGTAGCGGCATTGACAAATTCCATCTGCTTTACCTGCAATACCTGCCCTCTAACAATTCTAGCCATCCCCACCCAGTAGAGCATTCCATAAACAATGAAAATAGCTACAATGCCCGGCCCCAGAGTTTGAAGACCGGATAAAATAGATCCTGAATTAAAGGCCTTTACCAAGGGTTCCTTAATCACAATTTGGAGCAAAATAATAACCAGAATATCCGGTACAGAATATATAATTTCAACAATACGCATCATAATATTATCTGCTATTCCACCCAAAAGACCGGATACAGCACCATAAAGTGAACCTATTACTAAAACAATAAGTGCGGAACCAACTCCAATTACAAGGGAGATTCTAGAACCTATCATAACACGCACCAATAAGTCTCTTCCTAGTTGGTCTGTTCCAAAGGGATGTTTCATATTCGGTGTCATATTTTCATCTCCCCTGATTTGCTGGTCATAAGTGTAAGGGGATAGTGCAGGACCTACAAAAGCAAATAAAATAAATAGCAAAATGACGACAAAGGCAACAATAGCTATTTTATTTTGTTTTAACCTTCTAAGAGCATCCTTCCAGTAGCTTGTATTTTCTGTAAGTTTTGATAAACTGCTTTGTTCCTGTTCACTTACGGGTGAAAAATCCTCGTTTGTATATGCAGCCTGCAGACTTAATCTATCTATTTTATCAAATGTCATATGTGTTCCTCCTTTTATTCTTCCCCTAGTTTGATTCTTGGATCTACAACCTTATATAAGATGTCACAAAGCAGATTCATTAAGATGACAAACGTAGCTAAGAATACGGTAGTTCCCATAATTACCATATAATCTCTGGCGTTAATTGCTTTTACAAAATACCTGCCAAGCCCAGGAATATTAAATACCTGTTCCACAACGAAGGCTCCTGTTAAAACATTAGCAACCAATGGTCCTAAATAAGTTATTACGGGTATGAGAGAATTACGCAAAGCATGCTTAAAGGTGATTACGAAACTACCCATACCCTTAGCTTTGGCAGTCCTTATATAATCCTGGCTAAAGGCTTCCAGCATACTAGAGCGCATTAGTCTGGCAATATAACACATGGGATAAAGACTGAGGGTAAATATGGGAAGTATATAACCAGAGAGAGTATTCAGCCCGGACGAAGGTAAAATCTTTAATTTTACGGCGAAGAGTATCATAGTCGTCGTAGCTATAACAAAACCAGGAATGGAAATACCCATGGTAGAAAATATTCGGATAATATTATCCCCTAATTTGTTTCTTTTAAAAGCTGCTATAGAACCTAAAGGAATACCTCCTAAAATGGCAAGTAAAATAGCCCAGGCTCCTAGTTTTGCTGAGACAGGAAAGGATTCTTTTATAATATCTATAATTGCCCTATTTTTTTGAAGCTTGTAGCTTATTCCAAAATCACCTTTTAATAGATTCAGAAGATAGTTTTTATATTGAACCACCAGAGGTTTATCAAGACCATACTTTTCCATGAGAGCCTTCATAACTGACTCACTGGGAGGTTTCTCTCCCAAAAACGGATTTCCCGGTACAAAATTCATAATAAAAAATGTGATGGTTGCAGCAATAAAAATTGTTAATAAGGCTGCAACTATTCTTTTCAAAATATACTTACCCATACATTACCCTGCCTTTTGTATTATTCAACCTTGTATCAGTTTAACGTGATACAGTATAAAAAAAATTGCATTTATGGTTATCTTACGATACACATCTTCGTGCAATTTTCTACGCTGTATTCCTATTTACTTAAACTTCACAATGTTTTTTTGTAAAAATATGTTTCTACACTTACCAAATGATACTCAAAGAAGCACAAGTTGTCAAGCATAAAAATGTATATTTTGTTGTAATTTGCATTGACAAATTATCCTTTTATTGTATAATTTTACTTATATTAAGATATTTATTTACATTTTTCAACAACAATTTTTCTTGAACATTTTCCCATATAATTGCATTAAAAATACAATTATATACATTTTTATACGTTTTTATTTTAACTTATAGTATTGATTCTTGCTAAAAAAAGTAATATAGTATACATATACCGCTATTTCGGAAGGAGGGTACATACTATGAATGCCATTGAATTAAGAAGACTTCGGGATAAGGGTCCCTATGATACTTCCTTAGATAATAATATATCCATGTATGATAAATTACCGTATCAGCAGGATGTATCATTATACACTCCCGGAACCTTATTTTTAACCAGTGGAAATGTCATAAAATATTACCGTTGTAAAGTAAAGGAAGAATTTACTATAAACAGTGAGAAAAATGACCAGTAATTCCCACCAGACATAGATACAAAAAGGATATTGTCGAATTCATGGTACTATCTTAAGAATTCTCAATATCCTTTTTTCTATTATATTTATTCAATTCATTGTTTCTGTTTGTTTTATCATCTATTGATGAATAGAATTTATTTGATAGATTTAATTTTGAAAGCTTCTTTTCCGGGATATACAGCCGTTTCTCCCAGTTGATGCTCAATTCTTAACAGTCTGTTGTATTTCGCCACACGATCACTTCTGGATGGTGCGCCGGTCTTAATCTGCCCTGCATTAGTAGCAACCGCAATATCTGCCAACGTAACATCTTCTGTCTCGCCGGATCTGTGAGAAACAATCGCTGTCCATCCACTATTTTTAGCCATTTCAATTGCTTCCAGCGTTTCAGTAAGTGTTCCTATCTGGTTAAACTTGATTAATACAGAATTAGAAATTCCTAAATCCATTCCCTCTTTAATACGTTTGGTATTCGTTACAAATAAATCATCTCCAACTAACTGAATGCGGCTTCCCAGTCTTTCCGTAAGCTTTTTCCACCCACTAAAGTCTTCCTCAGCCAAACCGTCTTCAATAGACATAATCGGATACTTGTTGCATAACTCTTCCAAGTAATCTATCATTGCATCAACACTCTTATATTCTCCGGATTTCCAAAACAGATACTCTCCTGCTCTGCCTTCTTTTTTTGCTTCTTCATACATTTCTGTAGAGGCCACATCCATTGCAATATAAAAATCCTTACCCGGTTCGTATCCGGCTTCCCTGATTGCCTTAACTATATAGTCGAGCGCCTCGGCATCACTCCCGAATTTCGGTGCAAAGCCGCCTTCATCACCAACAGCCGTTACATAACCGTCATTCTTTAACAATTTCTTTAAGGTGTGAAATACCGTAGTACTCCATTCCAGACCATCGGAAAAAGTTTCTGCGCCAACCGGCATTATCATAAATTCCTGAATATTTAAGCTGGAATCCGCATGCTTTCCTCCATTGATAATATTCATCATAGGAACCGGAAGTACCTTAGCATTAACCCCTCCAATATACTGGTATAAAGGAAGTTTTAAGGATTCTGCTGCCGCTTTTGCCACTGCAAGGGATGCACCTAATATTGCATTGGCACCTAAACGTCCTTTGTTGTCGGTACCGTCTGCTTCAATCATTTTCTTGTCAATTTCTACCTGATTCAAAGCATTCATTCCTGTAATGGTTTCGGCAATAGTCGTATTCACATTACTAACCGCATTTCTTACACCATTTCCAAGGTACCTACTTTTATCATTGTCTCTTAATTCTACCGCTTCAAAAGCTCCCGTAGATGCACCTGAGGGAACCGCTGCTCTGCCAATGCTGCCATCAGCTAAGACAACTTCAACTTCAACTGTCGGATTACCCCTAGAATCAAGTATTTCTCTACCTACAACTTTTTCAATTGCCAAATTCTTATTCATGCTATCTCCTTCTTTCTTTTTATTATAATAATAGGCAATTACAAAACTCTTGTTTAGAAAAAGGAAGTAGGCAAAATCATCAAAGCAAAGGTGACTTGCCAAGAATCGTAACCTATATTTACTCATTTTAATAATTCCATCCTATAAAATGACCGTTTCGCAATTGACTATTTTAATATAAAAGTTTTCAATGTAATAATAAGTCTTTATGTTCCAACCGGAACATAGTTTTAACCCATTCCGGTTTTTAGCACTTAATTAATCATTAACACCTATATTATAAACAACCATAACAATTGTATGCATTTGGAAGGACAAGTATTCCAATTATATGTCACTTTCTTTTGTACCTCTTTTTTTCATAATTATACTATAGTGGTATACACATGTGTATTACTGGTTCTGTTATTGCACTTTACCTCTAAGTTATGTATACTATTAACAAATATTAGCCAAAATAGAAAGGAATTAACAATGAGTCAAACTTTCGAAAAATTAAAACAGTACATTGATAAGTCTATGGCTTATCAGACTGCTCTTACCTTGTTGCATTGGGATTTAGAAACCCTTGCACCAGAAGAATCCATGAATAATACTGCAAAAGTTATCGGCCTGTTATCCGGTGAAGAATTTAAGTCTATTATTAATGACGACGTAAGACAGCTATTAGAAGAATTAGGTCAACCAAAAGAACAGGAAATGCTTAGCTTTAACCAAAAAGCAATCGTGAAAGCCTTAACAAAGAGCTATGAGCAGATGGAACATATTCCACCGGAAGAATACCAGGCATATGGAGAATTAACCGCCAAGGCTTCAGCTATATGGGCAAAAGCGAAAGAAGCTAATTCCTTTGAGGATTTCAGACCTACCCTTTCCGATATCATAGCCTACCAGAAAAAGTTTGCAGGATACCGCAGTAAGGAAGGGGACAAGTTATACAACCTTTTATTAAATGATTACGAAGAGGGCTTTTCCATGGAAAAGCTGGATGCGTTCTTTAACAAAATCAAAGCTGCTATTATTCCCTTGTTAAAAGAAGTTGCCGCAAAACAGGATTCTATTGATAAATCCTATAACAATCTTCATTATGATAAAGAAAAACAGCTTAATTTTGCTAAATTTGTAAGTGAATATGTTGGCTATGATTTTAAGAAAGGTGTTCTTGCAGAAAGTGCCCATCCATTTACCACGCATCTTCATAATCACGATGTACGCATTACCACTCATATTTATGAGAATAATTTAGAAAGTTCCATCTTTTCTGTTATTCATGAAAGCGGACATGGCATTTATGAAATGTATGTGGATGACGCTATTACAATGACCCCTGTTGGCCAGGGCTCTTCTATGGGCATCCATGAATCCCAATCCCGCTTTTATGAAAATATTATCGGACGCAGCCAGGCATTCTGGACTCCCTTATATCCCAAGTTACAGGAAACCTTCCCGGAACAGCTTAGCAATGTTACTCTTCTACAGTTTGTAAAAGGCATTAATAAAGCCGTGCCAAGTTTAATACGTACTGAAGCAGATGAATTATCCTATTCCCTGCACATTATCATCCGGTATGAAATAGAAAAGATGCTATTTGAAGACGAAATCAAAGTCGAAGATTTGCCAACGGTATGGAACCAAAAATACGAAGAGTATTTAGGCATTGAACCAGAAACTGACAGCGATGGTGTTCTTCAAGACATTCATTGGTCAGGTGGTATGTTTGGCTACTTTCCGTCTTATGCTCTTGGCAGCGCAATTGCGGCACAACTTTATTATTACATGCGTTCTGTTATGCCTTTAGAAACCTATCTAAAGGAAGGCAATTTAGTACCTATTCGCGAGTTTTTGAATAATGCCATTCATAAATATGGGGCAACCAAAAACACCAATGAACTTTTAATGGAGCTCATGAACGAAGAACTAAATGCCGATTATTATATTAAGTATTTGACTGAAAAATATACAAAGCTTTATAATCTATAACGACTGTCCAAAAGAACTGATAGAAGGTGTATTATGTACATCATCTATCAGTTTTTAATTTTACAGCTACATTCCCTATCACAACCATTGTTCTACTGTAAAGTGCCTTTCCCTACAGAAATCTGCTTATGGTAATACTGTTTGACTTTAATGCATATATATACAAGTATTTCAAATACTATTAACACACTTAACAGACTCTACAGTCAATACCCTAAACTAATCAAACAAAATTCATCTTACACCTTGCTTTTATAGAATATGTATTGTATAATTACAACAATTAACGTATATTTAAACATCAAAAGAAAAGAGGTAAACCTATGAAATTATGGGGCGGACGTTTTACCAAAGAAACTGACCAGTTAGTTCACAACTTTAATGCTTCTATCTCCTTTGACCAGAAATTTTTCAAACAGGATATTGATGGCAGCATTGCTCATGTGACCATGCTTAACCAGCAAGGAATACTAACACAGGAAGAAAAAGAGCGTATTATAAAAGGGCTTATAGGTATAAAGGAAGACATTATAGAAGGAAAGCTCATCATAGACGAAACACACGAAGATATACACAGCTTTGTAGAGGCCAATCTTATAGAAAGAATCGGAGACGCCGGGAAAAAATTACATACCGGAAGAAGCCGCAATGACCAGGTTGCACTGGATATGAAACTTTATACCAGAGAAGAATTGCAGCAGATGAAAGAGCTGTTAATAAAACTCCTGTCCGTTCTTCATATATCCATGAAGGAAAATCTAGACACCTACATGCCTGGTTTCACACATCTGCAAAAAGCCCAGCCAATTACTCTCGCTCATCATCTAGGCGCTTATTTTGAAATGTTTTACAGAGATTATGACCGCTTATCCGATATAGTAAAACGAATGAATTATTGCCCACTGGGATCTGGTGCCTTAGCAGGTACTACATATCCTCTAGATCGTAATGCTACCGCGGCACTTTTAGGTTTTTCAGGCCCTACTTTAAACAGTATGGACTCTGTTGCTGACAGAGATTACTTAATCGAATTTTTGAACGCTCTGTCTATTATTATGATGCATCTTAGCAGATTCAGTGAAGAAATTATTATCTGGAATTCGAATGAATACCAGTTTATTGATTTGGATGACGCCTATTCTACCGGAAGCAGTATTATGCCACAGAAAAAAAATCCGGACATCGCCGAATTAGTCAGAGGTAAAACCGGTCGTGTTTATGGATCTTTGGTTTCCCTCCTTACTACCATGAAAGGACTCCCTTTAGCCTATAATAAAGATATGCAGGAGGATAAAGAGCTGACCTTTGATGCTATCGATACGGTAAAAGGCTGTCTGGCACTTTTTACCGGAATGCTTTCCACGATAAAATATAATAAACCAAGGTTGGCAGCCAGTGCAAAAAACGGTTTTACCAATGCTACGGATGCTGCTGACTATCTGGTTAATCATGGTGTTGCTTTCCGTGATGCTCATGGTATTATAGGCAGTCTGGTTTTATACTGCATTGAAAAAAATACTGCTCTGGAAGCCTTGACTCTTGAAGAATTCAAGGCTGTGTCTCCGGTATTTGAAGCAGATATATATGATGCCATCAGCTTAAAGACTTGTGTAGAAAAAAGAAATACTATCGGAGCTCCAGGTAAATCTGCTATGGAAGAGGTTATCTCCATACATGAAAATTTACTGGCTAATCTTGATTAATTCGTTATAATACAAGGGGATGTTTTCTACATCCCCTTATTTTATACTATTTAAAGCTTACGTTTTATCTTATGGATTCTTTTATAAAGCAGATAAGAATACAGGTTTAGACATGCTATTGATACTAATAAAAAGTAAAACATACCCATATAAAAAATTTTATATTGTAAAAATGCAGAAATAATGAATAGTAATCCGGTACTGGTAAAGATATAACCTCCTGCTTTGTGTGTCTTTCTCCATACCGTATCATCTGATAACACCCACGGATTACGGATTCCTATAAAGTAGTTACTTTTAAATTTTGGAAGGTAATTACCGAATATAACAAAAAATACGCCAAACACTATATTCAATATCATTTCAAAAGGTAGATGTACTTCAAAGGCTACTGCTACGGTAATCCAGTTTAAAAGAATTAAAAATACTGCTAGGACATGCTTAATAAGTTCATAAACATTCTCATGTCTTTTGTAATTCTCTCCTTTTGGATCTATCTTGGGTAAATAACGAAAAAGAATTAATATAAGTAAGGGTAATGCTCCCAATAACAGAATTACCTGCTTTTGCCCCATTTTACTAACTTCCCAGTTATAGTTCCACTGAATGGGGATACGTTCTGGTAAAATCGGATAAAAAATAAGTATACCCACAAAAGATAGTACTGCAAAGAACCTTATTATGTTTTTTGAAATCTTATTCACTTTCATCACCTCCAATACCTTCTTTCTTCGTAAAATCAAAAAACCATTTGACCAAATCCTGGAATATAGTTGTATTTAAGGTATATACTATATTTTGTCCCTGTCTTTCGTCACTGATTAGGTCAGCATTTTTTAATATACTTAAATGATGGCTAATAGAGGGTTTACTAATATTAAAATAGTCTGCAATATCTCCTGCGTTCTTCTCTGATTCAGCAAGAAGCTCCAGAATTCTTCTCCTTGTTGGGTCTGCTAATGCTTTAAAGGCGTCGTTCATTACACTTCCCCTTTCCGTCATAATTTAACCGTCTTAAAGCTCTATGAACAGTCTGCTGCCCCTGGTCTTTAAATAATATAACATAATAAGACTGCAAAGTACAACAATAACAGTTGTCAGACTGTTAATAATTAAAGGCGATACAAAAGGCCCCAGCAGTACCACTGCTATCCCCGGTATAACAGCAGTAATCAAACCAAAAAAGGCTGCGGTTAATGCTGCACCACTTTGTTTTATGGCACTGACCTCTGTCGTCCAATTGAAATTGGGCAGATGGAGATTAATAATGAGTCCGGCTGCGGCAATAAATACAGTGTAACAAGCAGGCATTAACAGTACTAGTATTGTTTCTCCAATATTTAACCTAAAACCAATTGCTATTAATATTCCATCCAGAATGACAGCCGGTAAAGTTATAGTCAAGCTTACTGCTATTTTACTGCTAAATATACTCATAGGCGAAATCGGAGCTTTCTTTAGAATCCATAGATTTTTACCCTCTAAAGATATAGAACAGGCAGTGATATAACAGGTAGCGATACAGCCGGATACAAAAACCGGTGCCAATGCACCTAGCATGTCAGCCATTTCCGGTATCTCAAGTATCTGAGCAAGCTTTCTTTCTCCTGCGAACAAAGCCACTACTGCACCAATGGTCAGCATTACAATACCCATAGCCGTATTAAGTACATAAAGATTGGAGGACAGATATCGTTTTAATTCCTTGCGATATAATGCTTTTATGGGAGCGCTCTGAGTAAGTGTACTTAGTTTATACTTTCCATTTGTTACTGTTGCTAAAAGGCATGTGTTAATCTTCTTAAATCTCCATCCAATAACCCTTGCAAATAAAAGAAAAGCCAGTACTGAACTAGAAATAAAAAGTATCAAGGACACGGACTCCCCTCCGCAGACTGCTCTTTCATACAATCCTGCCAACGGATACAGTTCTTCTACCTGCTTTGTTATGAGTGCACTCATCTCTCCTAATTGTTGCGGTGAGTTATCAGATCTAAAACTAAGTATGATAACCCCAGAAAGCATTAAAAGAATCAATAGCAGATGAATACTATTGCTATATTTAAACCTTAAGGAAATAACCATAGTGATTGTGCCAATAGCAGTTGCAATAATCATTGGTATCAATGGTATTAAAAATACAGTTAACATATGAAGGATATAGTAGCTAATAGATGCCTTTGCAAGAATCCCATAGACCAAACCTGCCGGGATCATAATAATTAAAGTAAACAAAAGATTCACCAGATATAATAACAGCAGCCGGCTTGCTGCAATTTCTCCGGTCCTTACAGGCAGAGACATAATCATATCATAATCTTTAAATCCAAATAAGGTTCCTTTTACTTTATAAATAGTGGTTAACAGGGTAATAAGACTGGTAGCAGCCATCATTAATTCGGGTAACAATACTAGAATTTTCTCAGAATCAGCTCCGGGAATGGAAAGCAGTGCCATTCCTAACGTATAGCTGTATACAAAAGAAGTCCCTGCCAGTAATAATATGATAGCTAAAAAAGAACTATAGAATAAAAGGTTCTTCTTCGAAGGCTTACTACTATGAAAAGAAAAAGCAGTCCGCAGTTGAACTTTTGTTAACATCAAAACTTTACTCATTCTACCACCCTCCTATTTCTCAATTAAGTCCATAAAAACATCTTCCAGACTATGATTTCCTTTTACCGTTTCTGTATCTCCGCTGATAATCAATTTACCGCCTTTGATAATGGCAATTTTATTACACAGCTTTTCAGCAACTTCTAAGACATGGGTAGAAAAAAATATTGCACTTCCATCCTTACAAAGCTCAGCCATAAAGCACTTTAAGGTATGAGATGCCTTGGGATCAAGACCTACAAAGGGTTCATCAAGTACTAACAACTTTGGCTTATGGATAAATGCAGAAATTATGGCAAGCTTTTGTCTCATTCCATGAGAATAAGAAAAAATCAAATCTCCTAAGTTTGAAAGAATTTCAAACGCACTTGCATATTTCTCAATTAGCTGTTCTCTCTCTGCTTTTGTCACCTCATACATATCTGCGATAAAATTCAGATATTGAATACCAGTCAAATGTTCATATAAATCAGGGTTATCCGGAATATACGCCGTTTGTTTTTTACAATATAGGGCATCCTTCTGAATGGAGATACCATCTATTTCTATCTCTCCTTCTTCAAAATCCAGAACACCGACTACGGCACGCAAAGTAGTCGTTTTACCTGCTCCATTATGACCAATAAAACCGTAGATATCACCTGCCTGTACTTCAAGGGATAAGTTATCTACCGCTTTCTTACCATTTTTATAACTTTTACTAAAATTTTGAATCCTTAACATATTAACTCCAATCTGCTGGTCTTGGCACATGCAATGACCTGCTAATTATTTTTATATTTAGATAATTATCTAAATATCTACATTTATATTATAGAATCTGACAGTGGATACTGTCAATAGTTTTCATAAAAAACTCCTGCAAATTCCCGGTTTTATATACCACGTGAATCTGCAGGAGTGATTTATGATATTATATTAAGGCTGTGCTGTTGAGCTGGTATTGGTGCCGCTTTCTGTATCTGAATCTGTTCCGGCATTCGCATTGGCATCCTTCCCATAAATATAAGCATGAATTTCATTTCTGGTTGCTTCCCAATCTTTAGGAACTAATACGTCCTGTTTATATTTGCCGATGGTTACCTTCTCAGCGTTATAGTTGCCATCTGAAGGGATACGGTTTTGTTCCAATTCATTGGCGTTCAGGCTTGCTGCTTCTTCCAAATAAGTGTTAAAATCCTTCTGTGTAATATCTGTTTTTATACTGATATTAGATAATACCTCGTTCATGAATAAGCCAAGCTGAAGAATGTCCTTATGTTTCATTTCGTCAAAAATAGCATTTAACACAACTCTATGTCTCTGGGTTCTTCCAAAATCATTATTTTCCGTTCCCGTTGATACTTTACGTACTCTACAGTAACCAAGTGCCTGATTTCCTGAAAGTCTGTTCACCCCTTCCACAACATGACGCTGTGAAGGATCTGATATATAATTAGTGGTATTCAGATAATAAGCCTCTTTGCTGGTTAATGTTATATCTACACCACCAAGCATATCAACAATTTTTTCAAAAGAATTAAAATTAACAGACACATATCCATCCAGGTCAATTGCAAAATTCTTTTCAATGGTTTGATAGAGCAGGTCAACTCCTCCTTTTGCATAGGCAGAGTTTAATTTATTATCATTGTAACCCGGTATCTGGACATATAAATCTCTCATCAAAGATGTAAGCTTCAACGTCTTTTCTTTTGTGTTCATAGTGGCAACAATCATTACGTCCGTATTAGAAGCACCACCTATCTCTTCCACACCTAAAAGAAGAATATTAACTACATGCTCAACAGCTTTTGGGGGTTTTTCTGCCGCTGTTTTTCCCGGTTCGCTTTCGTTGTTAGGATTTTCTGTTTCTTCATAATCCAGTTTGCCATATATATATTCACCTGCTATATTAAAAAGCAATCTTCTTCCACCAGGCGTAAATACCAACAATGCAAACATTAACATAATAGATGAAAATGCTATTGCGAAGATTTTTACTCCTTTGGGGATTTTTTTCTTACTCTGCGGTTTCTCATTTGTATTTGTACTCGTTTCCTTCCCCTCCAACTCCATGCTGATTTGTTCCGCTAAGGACACATTGACTTCATCTAAAAAGTCATCTCCATCAGTAAAACTATTAATTTTACTGCCAAGGTCGTTAGAATACTGTTCCCATCCACTACCAGCAGACAATTCTTCCGTATCTTTCTTTAAATCTTTGCGTTGATTGTCTTTATCCATCTACTACACTCCTATAATCCATCTTAACATTACTATTCACCTAGTTCAAAGATGATTCGGCTTTCATAAGGGTCACAACATATTAATTTAACATATGCTTTACATAAATACCGAACAATTATAACACATGTTTTGTCTACTTTTAAAGGTATTTTTTTAATATTAAGAAAAATTAAAAAATATGACAGAAAAACATTAATATTATCATTGGTTAAATTCTGAGAAAACATTCAATATTACAAATATTCACTGTAAAAACCTATAAGTAATTTAACGAATTTTATTAATTCTTAGAATAATAGGACTAACAATGTGCATTTGGTAATGGTACGCACGGATAAGAAGCTCTCTGACTTTTCTACACACATACCAAGCAGTGTATTACTGAAAATCAAAGAGCTTCTTATGCTAATTACTTCGTTTTAATGGTCTTAAGTACTGACTCTGTGAATTATTTAGATAATTTATCAATCAACTTTACGATTTCTTCTATTTTTTCTTCTTCTTTTCCTTCTGAAAATCCTTCTTTCACACAATTTCTTAAATGGGCATGTATGATTTCGTTATTCACTTTCTGCAGGATAGCCTGGGCAGCCATAAGTTGATTTGAAACATCCACACAATACCGGTCTTCCTCAACCATTTTTAACAAACCATCAATCTGCCCTCTGGCTGTTTTTAGCAGCCGGGTTACTTTTGCTTTGTCTGCTTTCATATTAGCTCCCATCTTGGTACAAGTACAAGGTTTTTGCACTTCACATCAAATCTTTTTTATTTTCCGAACAGTCCTTTTTTCTCTTCAATGGAAACCACTTCATAGCCTGCTTCCGTTACAACATCTCTTAGTATTGTATCTGAGACCTCAGAATGCAGATTCACTGTCGCTGCTTTTTTCTTTAAATCAACTTTTGCTTCAACACCATCCAGTGCATTTAACACCTTTTCAACTTTTGCCTGACAATGTCCACAGGACATTCCTTCAATTTTAATTATTTTTTTCATACTATTTGTCTCCTTTTACTAGATTTAATATAATTTAAGTGTGTCTCATGTGGAAACGCATGCTTTAATACCTTTTTGGCTTAAAAAATTTCAAGCGAAGGGCATTAGAAACAACGCATACGGAGCTTAAGCTCATTGCAGCTGCTGCAAACATAGGGTTCATTTTCCAGCCCAAGATAGTGTAGAGTACGCCTGCTGCCAGTGGGATACCGATTGTATTATAAAAGAATGCCCAGAATAGATTCTCTTTTATATTTCTAATTGTTGCCTTACTTAATTGAATTGCGGTTACACCATCCAATAAATCACTCTTCATTAAAACAATGTCTGCTGATTCTATGGCAATATCCGTTCCGGCACCAATTGCAATACCAACATCCGCTCTTGCAAGTGCAGGAGCATCATTAATACCATCACCAATCATAGCTACTTTCTTACCCTGTTCCTGAATACTGCGAACTTCATTTTCTTTGTCCTGAGGAAGAACCTCTGCAACAACTCTGTTTATATTCAATTCCTTTCGAATTGCTTCTGCTGTAATCTTATTATCCCCCGTAAGCATGACTACGTCAATACCCATAGCCTTAAATTGTTCGATTGCTTGTCGGCTGGTAGGTTTAACCACATCGGCAACTGCTATAATACCAAGTAAATTGCTGCTATCAGCAAAATATAATGGTGTTTTTCCTGACTGCGCAAAACTCTCTGAATCCTTTACAAACTTATCTGTCAGTATATTATTCTCTTTCATGAACGCAAGATTACCTGCATAATAAGTATTTTCTTCGATATCAGCCTGAATTCCTCTTCCTGAAATAGCATTAAAGTTCTTTACTTCTGATAAACTAAGGGCGTTTTCTTTTGCTCTCTCCACAATTGCTTCTGCCAGGGGATGCTCAGAAGGCTTTTCTAAAGAGGCGGCAATCTGCAAAAGTTTTTCTTCTGTAATACCTGCTGCTGTAACAATATCCGTCACTTTCGGTTTACCTTCTGTAATAGTACCGGTTTTATCAAGAATAACTGTATTAACCTTGTGGGCAATTTCAAGTGCTTCTGCGGATTTAATTAAGATTCCGTTCATAGCACCTTTTCCGGTGCCTACCATAATTGCCACTGGTGTAGCAAGACCAAGAGCACAAGGGCAGGAAATGACAAGAACTGCAATTCCTATCGATAATGCAAATTCAAAGGTAGCCCCCGAAATAAGCCAGACAATTGTGGCAACTACTGCTATTACAATAACTATAGGAACAAAAATACCACTAATTTTATCAGCCAATTTTGCAATCGGCGCTTTTGATGAACTTGCATCCTCCACCAGCTGAATAATCTGTGCTAGTGTGGTATCGTCCCCAACCTTCTGGGCTTTAAATTTAAAGAAACCTGTTTTGTTAATAGTAGCACCAATAACTTTATCTCCGACATTTTTCTCAACCGGTATACTTTCCCCGGTAAGAGCAGATTGGTCAATCGCTGAGCTTCCTTCTACAATAATTCCGTCAACAGGAATACTCTGTCCCGGTCTTACAACAATAATATCATCAATAACCACATCTTCTAAAGGAATTTCTTCTTCAACTCCATTTCGTATTACAGATGCTGTTTTTGGTGCTAAATCCATAAGTTTCGTAATCGCTTCTGAGGTTTTTCCTTTTGAACGTGCCTCCAAATACTTACCTAACGTTATCAGGGCTAGTATAGTACCTGCTGATTCAAAATACAAATCCATGGAATAATGCATAACACTATCCATATCCATATGTCCTAAGCCATAACCTATTTTAAATATGGCAAAGATTCCGTAAGCAATTGCAGCTGCTGAACCAATTGCAATTAATGTATCCATGTTAGGTGACCTGCGGAGCAAGGTCTTAAATCCCACTTGATAATATTTACGATTGACATATACAATAGGCAGCGTTAATAAAAATTGCAGAAAAGCAAAGGTTACCGCATTTTCTGTTCCATGTATAATATCCGGCAACGGAAATTTAAGCATATGCCCCATTGCTATATAAAGCAAAGGTATTAGAAATAAGAATGAAACAATAATCCTCATCTTCATTTCCTTTAGCTCCATCTCAACTGTATTCTCCTCTTTTGCCTTTGATTTGGCCGCCTTGTCTCTTGAGAAGACAGATGCATTATAGCCGGCATCCACGACAGATGCAATAATTTGATTGTTATCAGTAACCTCGCCGTTATACTCAACATTCATACTGTTCGATAGTAGATTCACAGTTACTGCGTTGACTCCAGGAACTTTTTTAACACTCTTCTCAACGGCTGCTGAGCACGCAGAGCAAGTCATTCCAGTGACACTGAATTTTTGATTCATCACTTACACCTCTCTCACTACACCCCCGTGGGGTATTCTTTATTACAATAAAACTTTACACATAAATTGGTTTTTTGTCAACCCCTATAAACAAGAATTATTCTCAATTACCTTAGATTTTATTAATACGTGACTTATTTTCATCAATTCTAATCTCTCGGTTTCTTAAATTAAAAAATACTATACTACATGAATTGCATAACATAAGGCATTTAAGTTATGACCCAGTACATCTATAATCAAAATATAATTTGTATTTAGTATTCTAACCCAAATTAAATACAACTAAAATAAAGGAGAGGTTTTTATGCTGAAAAGTCAGATAATACGTGCCAAAGCACCGGAGATGGACCCCCTTCGACTTGGAATGGGCTGGAATCTAGGTGATCTTAATAAACCTCAGATTATTGTAGAAAGTACCTTTGGCGACAGTCATCCGGGAAGTGCACATTTATTCACCTTTGTAGACAAAGCCGTCTCCGGCATACAGGAACAAGGGGGTAAGGCCGCCCGCTACTTTGCTACAGATATATGTGATGGTATGGCTCAGGGGCATGATGGTATTAACTATTCCCTTGCTTCCAGAGATACCATTGCTAATCTGATTGAAATTCATGCCAACGCAACCACCTTTGACGGAGGAGTGTTTATAGCAAGCTGTGACAAAGGAGTACCTGCTCAACTAATGGCAATCGGTCGAATTAATATTCCAAGTATTGTAGTAACAGGCGGCGTTATGAAAGCAGGTCCAGATTTACTCACCCTTGAACAAATTGGTACATACAGTGCCAAACAAAAAAGAGGTGAAATTACAGAGGAGCAATTAGATTATTATAAGCACCATGCCTGCCCCTCTTGCGGTGCCTGCTCCTTTATGGGAACTGCTTCTACCATGCAGATTATGGCGGAAGCTTTAGGACTTATGCTGCCGGGCAGTGCATTAATGCCTGCAACCTCTCTTGATTTAGAAACTATAGCTTATAAAGCTGGAAAGCAAATTGTTAAGCTTGCTCTCAAAGGTGTTAGGGCTGCTGATATTGTTACAAAAAAATCCTTTGAAAATGCCATCTATGTTCATGCCGCTATATCTGGCTCAACCAATTCTCTTCTTCATATTCCTGCTATTGCCCGTGAATTCGGTATTGAACTTAGCGCAGACCTTTTTGACAAAATGCACCGCAATGCCCGCTATTTACTAGATATCCGCCCTGCCGGAACATGGCCGGCCGAGTACTTTTACTATGGCGGGGGCGTCCCTCGAATTATGGAAGAAATAAAATCTATGCTATATCTTGATACCTTAACTGTGACCGGACAAACACTTGGCGAAAACTTAGAAAACTGTAAAACCAATGGATTCTATGACAGATGTGATGAATTATTACAGAAAGTGGGTTGTAAGCGAGAAGATATCATCCGGCCTTTTGAAAATCCTATCAGTAAGAAAGGTACAATAGCTATATTGAAAGGAAATCTTGCACCGGATGGTGCTGTTGTTAAGCACTCTGCCGTACCAAAAGAAATGCATACGATTATTCTTCGTGCAGTACCCTTTGATTGTGAAGAAGATGCCATCAAAGCAATTCTGACTCACAAAATACACCCCGGTGACGCTGTGATAATCCGCTATGAAGGTCCAAAAGGCAGCGGAATGCCGGAAATGTTTTATACTACAGAGGCCATTTCCTCGGATGAGAAACTTTGCAAAACTATCGCCTTAATTACTGATGGCAGATTCTCAGGTGCTTCCAAAGGACCCGTCATAGGTCATGTTTCCCCTGAGGCAGCAGAAGGGGGCCCAATTGCCCTGATTGAAGAAAATGATATTCTAGAAATTAACATTCCTGAAAGAAAATTACAGCTCATTGGCTGTAAAGGGGTTAGAAAGACTCCAGCAGAGATAGAAGATATTTTGTTACAACGCCGCTCAGAATGGAAGCCACGACCTTTAAAGTATCAGAAGGGTATCTTAAAACTATTTTCAGAGCGTGCTGCTTCTCCCATGAATGGAGGTTACATAGAGTAATATTACTATTATTACGAAAGTTATAGTCTTAACAAAAATAATAAGCACCAGGTTATCAAACATGTAAAAGTGTGATAACTTGGTGCTTGTTATTTAAGAAGTTTAGGCAGCCGCGGCCAAATAATATATAATAACCAATGCTCCAAGAATAATACGATATATTCCAAAAGCAGTAAAATCATTCTTTTTAATATATCCCATCAGGAATTTAATAGCAAGTATAGATACAATAAAGGCTGACAGCATACCGAGTATTAATATAAGGAGTTCGTTACCACTAAAGTTAAAACCGAATTTGACAAGTTTAATCAGGCTTGCTCCAAACATAACCGGTACTGCCAAGAAAAATGTATATTCTGCTGCTATTGTTCTGGATATACCAAGCAGTAAAGCACCTACAATCGTTGCTCCGGAACGTGAGGTTCCCGGAAATACAGCTGCAATCAGCTGAAAAAATCCAATTAAAACGGCCGACTGAATTGTAATTTCTGCAATACTGTTAACCTGTGGTCTTCTTCCTTTGTTATATCGTTCAATGATAATGAAAAGAATACCAAAAACAATTAACGCTATCGATACAGACATATAATTGTAGAAAAGTGCATCAAATTCGTCTCCCCAGGCTACACCAACAATTCCGCCCGGTATACAAGAGATTGCCAGCTTTCCCCACATTATCATGGTATCTTTCTTAATAAATTTTTCTCCTTTATTAAACGAAAATGGGAATAGCTTATTCCAATAAAGAATTACAACCGCCATAATTGCTCCAAGCTGTACGACAACTAAGAACATTTCCATAAAAGCTGGCGTAACATTCAATTTAATGAATTCATCCACCAGAATCATATGTCCGGTACTACTTATTGGCAGCCATTCTGTGATTCCCTCTACAATTCCTAAGAATATAACTTTTAAAATCTCTAAAAAATCCATTCTTCTTTTCTATCCTTCCTTTCTTTACGGTTCATGGCCGCATTTTCATTATTATACCATAAATCCAATTTCTATAACAGTCTAATCGAGGGAATAAGTCACGGTTATTTCTTGTGAATCCGAATGTTTGCCCTTATTTATCTGTAATGCACAATACTGTATTCATATAGCCATTGCATAGCTGCCATAGCCATGGCAAAAAGTGTCAGAAGCACAACCAAAAAAATAGCTGTTTTATCATAGATAAGTATCTCTTCTTTATTACGACTGTTACTTATTAAAATCTCACTTCCAAGCAGAATAAACAGTACTGGCCAAATCTTAAAGATTAAGTCATAGGTTATGATTGGGGTTATGATTCGAAGAAAAAATAATATTCCAAACAGTATTAACCCGGTTCCTAGGGTTATGGTACCGACTCTATGGGTTCTCATTCTCTTCCTCCTCTTTTATAACATCGGGTATATTTTTTATTATTTCTGGCACAGTATCTACATGAACTTCCCGGACAGACTCTGTTTTAGGATTGATATTGTCTGTAGTTACTACTGCTGCTTTCAAAACACTATCTGTTTTTTCTTCCTTATCTAGTTCTTTTTTCTTACCTTGAATCATCCGAACACCTATAAAAATGATGAAGGCCGCAAAGAGTAGCTTTGGAGCGTCCCATCGCAGACTTCTTATGACTTCTCCTATTGCCCCCATATAAAACCTTGATGTTAGAAAGTCCAGCATATTATCAGCAATCAATATACCACCTAATGCAATAAGCCCTACCGCAACTGCATAGTCGTACTTTTTAATAAAATCAATTATTATCCGGTTGTCTTTATTATCAAGAAATATAAAGTGATCTTCTTGTTGTTTAAACATCATATCCGGCATAGACATCTTATTTATGGAATCAAAAAAGCTATAAAACCATAGTACTGGAAGTATAAGCAAAAAAACTTCCATTCTTAAAACATAACCAATTGCAACTAGCAACGCTGCCAGTGACATTATGGATACTCCCTGTTTCATGAATCCCATATACATATGTCCTGCTCCGAACATAGTTGAAAAAATAAAGGTAAAAAATTTACTCTTCTTTCTTATCATTTTAATGGCTCCTCCTTATGATTTGTGTCTTGATAAAATCTATCCAAGTTAAATCTGCCAGTCCTATCCCCTGCTCCATTTTCAAAATTATCAAAAATTGCGTTTATACCGGATATATCCTGTTGCCAGTTAATATCTTCTTTTCCCGTACTGCCATTTCTTCCTTGGATACTGCCTTGTTCTCTGCTTCCCAATATATCAGGTAAAAACAAAAGAAACAATGCACCACACATGGCCAAACCTACTTTCATACTGTAACGGAACAATTGCATTCTTTTTGAATTTAGCTGCTGTTCAATTCTGCGTCTGGTTTCCTGCTTTGCTGAGATTTTAGAAGCTTCTTTTAAAATATTATCTTTTACATAGTGAGGTGCTGCTATCATGTTCTGTCTTTCTATAAACTCCAGATATAGTTGCATACAATCATCACATTCCGAAATATGCCCTAATTGCTCAAGATTTAACTCTCTGCCCTCTTTTATACAAGAACAGATTACTTTACACTGCCCTACACTAGTTCCCATCTTTTTCATTCCGTCACTCCTTTCTCCATAGCTTCTTTAACATGTTTTTTGCGCGGTAAACTTGAGTCTGTAAAGTTTTTATGTTCTTCCCACTCTGGCTGACCATATCCGATATATCTTTTTCATGAAAAAAGTAATCCAAGGCAACTTCTCTGTAAGGCTCCTTTAGCTGGGTACATAGAGTATAGAGTTGATTCTTAACTTCTCCCTCTTCCACCTCTTCTTCTGGTGTGGGTATTTTACTTTGAAACTCATTTAAGTATGTATCCTCTGTTGGTACACTTTTTCTACCAGAATGTTTCAGATAATCCAGACATTTATTTGTAGCAATCCTGCAAATCCAAGCCTTTTCGTTAGTACCATCAAAGTCATCAAGACCCTTATAAGCTGCCAGAAAAGTTTCCTGGGTTAAATCTTCTGCATCGAAATAATTTTGTACCAGCTTAAAGCATATGGAAAAAACCAGATTTTTATAGGCATCTATTAAATGTTCTAGATAGATATCACGATTGATTCTTTCCACCTCCCAGCTTTTTCTCATTTATCATAATCTTTTTACTAAAAATCAAAACTCTCAATTAATATAACGAATGAAGTGTACCCTTTACTTCATAAATAAAAAAGATTATTATATTTATTTATCTATAATAATCTTTTTACCCCATAAATTAATCTTTGGAGAGAAATGTCTTTACTTTCAGATATAATCCGTCTGTAATTATTGTAATGGCACCTTCTCTATAAGTAATTAGAATCTCACTTTCTATTGCTTCAAGCCTTTTTAACAATGCATCGTGCGGGTGTCCATACCTGTTACCTCTGCCACAGGAAATAATGGATAACTCAGGCTTTACAAGCTGTAAGAACTCTTTATGGGTAGAATTTTTAGATCCATGGTGAGCTACCTTTAATACATCATAATCCACTGCTGCTTCTTCCAAATATATAGAGGTTTGACTTAAAATATCACTTAATTCACTGGTAACCGCCTTCTCCCCCTCTCCTTCTAAATCACCCGTTAATAATAAATCAAACTCTTTAAAAGTAATGCTTAATACGATTGAAGAACTATTGCCCCCGTTGGAAACATCGGTTGGATGTAGGCAGGTAATGGCCACTTCACCATCTTGTATTTTATCTCCCTTTGTTATATAGAGAACGTTAATGCCTTTTTGTTCAGCTAGTTCCTGAAGTTTAAACATTGCTTCATCCATTTCCTTCAAATCTGGCAGTACCAGATTTTGAATTGTTATATAATTTACATACTCGGTGTTTTCTTCACTACCCTTTACGCTATATGAGTGTTCGGATTTCATGCTTTCCATAAGCTCCTTTACACCGGATATGTGATCAGAATCTCCATGTGTTACTATAGCATAATCAATTTGTTTTATTCCCAGTTGTTTAAAATACGGAATTATCCGGTACTTTCCCACTTTTTTCTCATCTGAGCTTCCTCCGTCAATTAAGAAAGTAGTCTTATTGGGTGTTACCATAACGATTCCATCTCCTTGCCCTACATCCAAAAAGGTTATCCTAAGGGATTTGTCATATGGTTTAATTAAAATCACACATAATAAAAGCAGTACGAAGAGTTTTTTCCTGTATACCTTTTTTTGATTTATAGCAACAAACGTAATTAATATGCCATAATATAATATTATAAACAACCCGTCTGGTCTTCCGGTGGTAATTGTTCTTCCCGGCAGATATAGTGCTGTCTTACAGACGAATTCATAGAATACTAACGTATAATGTACTCCGCCTGCTAAAAACGTTCCAATAGGGAATAGAAACAATCCAAATGTACCGGCAGTAACTGCTAATAATATAATGAACGACGACAAGGGAAGAATTAACATATTTATTAGTATGGAATATGTGGGAATTTCATAAAAGAAATATAACAAAGTGGGAGTTGTTACCAACTGAATACTAACACAGATTAAAAAACTATCCATAAGCTTATGCTGAACTGATATAGCTTTTTTTAATATAGGATATACTAAGGAGATTCCCATAATTGCTCCGAAGGAAAGTAAAAATCCAGCATTGAAAAGCTCCATGGGTGACTGTAACAAAATAACTAATCCACTTAGTGCCGTCGCGGAAAGCATGTCATAGGTACGTCCTACCACTCCTGCTGCCATAAATATAACAAACATAGCCACAGCCCGGTTAGTAGATACACTAAAATTAGTAAGAACACCATAGGAATATAAACTGATACAACAAATTACAGAAGTTAAAATAGTAGGCATGCCAATCTTACGCAATATTTTGTATAAAGTTAGTCCAATCAAGGTAATGTGAAGGCCGGATATAGCCAGAATATGCGAGATACCATTTACCTGATAAAGCTCTTTTGTCTGTGGATCTAACACTGATTTTTCATTAAGTATCATAGCACCTAATATACCTGCATCTCTTTCCGGCAGCAGATTTGCATAGGTCTGTAAATATTTTGTCTTTATATAATAGAGACTCTGAAGAAACACTGAATCGCTTTTTTTAAGCACTTTTATTGTCTTTCCATACATTTTAAAGCTAAAATTCTGAGACTTATAGTATTGATACTCATCAAACTGCCCGGGATTCGTCGGTTCTTTAAATGATTCGGCTTTTCCCGCTACCGACACTTGATATCCTAATTTGAGGCTTTGTACTGAAGATATGTATACAATTACCTTCTTGACTTCTATTTGTTTCCTTAGTAGTTCCTCTACTCCTTCTCTATCTATATCCTGTGTGAACGCTTTCGGAAATTCTCTCAACGTTAAATTACAGTCTATTAAGGTTATACGGGTGGAATTTTCTGCTGTTTCTATATGTGTCAGACGACCCGTTAGTTCTGCTTCTAAGGAATCATAAAGAAAATCATCCAATATTGTGGGGGCTGCTTGTTTGTACATAAGATATTGACCCAATAGAAATAGGCATGGCACCAGCAATAAAAAATAATGGGATTTTTTATTATATTGTTTACTTCGGAATTTTATAATGAATATTAGAAATAAAAAGAAAAATGAAATAATTACAAAAAGTACTTTATAGAGACTTATAGTACGGTAACATACGATACCTGCCAGGTAGGAAGCAAGCAACCAGACAAGTGGTCTTCTTATCTGCATTACTTACTTCCCTCCATCAGTTCTAGCTTCCTTTCAAAGAAGCCATCAAGAGGAACATCCTCCCTGTATATTTTTTTAACAGCTCCGTCTATTGTGAATTGAACTTTACTTATGGTAGAAAGTTCAACCAGGGAATTTACTACCGAATATAGAACAATTTCGGGTTTGATTCCTTCCTTAGCAGACAAAAATTTATCATTAAAATCCACATAACAAATCCCATCCTTTGTGGTTACCTTTATTAACTCGGTACCGTCTGGAAGCGTTTTTAACATACTATCCTCTTTAGCTGTAGCCGGTGGTCCTTTCAGTAACTCGTCTATAATTAGCTTTTCAATTGCTATATTACCACCGTTTTTAATTTTAAGATGAGATTCTACTAATGCAGTACCTTTTTTGTTAGAAAAATATACCGTTACATATACATCTTCTGAACTTGTGTCATTAATGAAATCGTCGGCACGCATACTCAATGGCTTATCATTGGTACCTTTTAATATCTGATTCCCAACGTAAAATTCTACATATTCAATCCCCTCAATCTGACACAGGGTCATGACATAACTGGCACGGCATAAGACTTCGGTAATTGCCGTCATATTACTGTATTCTGAATTAAAATAAATACTTACTGTATTATCTTCAACGACAGGCTGCTTTTCTATAACAACCCCGTCTGGTTTTGATTTTTTTAAAGAAATATCTTCCGGTTCTTCATTAAGAGCTTCCAGATATTCCTCAACCAACTCTTCTGTTGTAGCTCCCTGCGGTGTAAAGGGCCTGCTTACAATTTTGGTTTCGCTTTTATCAATATAATAAATAACATTTTCAGTATTCTGCTCCGCCTCTGAATCTTTTGCTCTATCTTGGTTATTACTACAGGCACCTAGAATGAAAACAGAGAACACTAGAAAGAATACCAACTTATTACAGGTTTTTAACTTCTCACACTCGGTCACAGAATTCTCCTTTCCACAGTGTCAGGCAATATAGTTAATGGGAATACGCACCGTAAAGGTGGTTCCTTCCTCTTCTTTGCTGTAAACTTTAATCGCACCTTTATGCATATGAATAACATTTTTTGTTATAGACAAACCTAAACCGGTACCTCCAGTACCTCGAGAGCGTGCCTTGTCTACCCTGTAAAAGCGGTCAAAAATAGAATCCTGCGCCTCCTCTGGTATTCCGATACCTGAGTCCGATACCTTAACATAAAAATACTTATGGTCAGCATTTAATGAAACTCTGACCCAGCCATCTTCAACATTATACTTTATGGCATTTTCTATTAAATTAGATAGGGCAAGGGACAGCTTAACCTCATCTGCTTCTGCCATAACAGGACGAAAGCTCTCATAAATAAGTTCTATGTTGCTTTTTTTTGCAATGGGACGCAAACGTTTTAATACAGATTCTACCAGATCATTGATTTTTATAGAAGTAATATTCATTTCACTAGCAGTCTTATCCAGTTTAACAAGAGACAATAAATCATTTATAATTTTATTCTCTCGCTCTATTTCATCTGCAATATCCACCAAAAACTCCCGATACAACTCTGAGGGTGCATCTTCCTGCATCAAAAGAGAGTCCGCAAGAACTTTCACAGATGTCAGAGGTGTCTTTAATTCATGAGATACATTGGATACAAACTCCTGTCTGCTTCTTTCTAAATTCTTAATTCTGGTGAGCATCTGGTTTAAAGAACCGGATATAAGCTTGACCTCATGAAAACCGTCTACAGTGACCTCATCATCCATATATCCCTCTGTGAGATGCCCAATTGCTTTCCTTAGATTTATAAAAGGCTTTGTAAATACTCCTGAATAAAAAAAGGCATAAACAAATACAAGAATTGCTGTTGTCAGCATCAATACCGAAGTCTTTTTATTCAAAATTGCAGAGATATTATAAATATTTTTGGTAGAAAAATTCATAACAATAACACCCATAATTTCTTTGTTCGTAACATTGGTGTTATTGGTATTGTTTATATTATAAGTAATCGGTATTGTCATCTCGATGTATTTGTTTGTTGTATTATGAGAGACACTGTTGGTACCCTTTAGACATTTTATAACCTCCTCAGATATAAGAAAGTTACCGTCTTCAATTCCATAGGTATCTTTTAATACGTTTAATTTACTATCTACTATCAGTATTCTTCCTTCATACAAACCTGCTATTCGCATTAATTCAGCATTTACTTCAGATATTGTCGAATCTGTCATATACCCGGTGGTCAGCAAACGATTGGAAAGTGAACTTCCCTGATTCTGCATATCTGTCTTTTTCTGTTCGAAGGCAGTAGAATTATACGTATCTAACATCTCCCAGGAAAAAAACAAAATCGGCAGTATACCAATTAAGAAGAGTGCAAATAAAGAATGCACTCTCATACTCTTTAGAAACCATAATTTTTCTTTAATTTTGGAAAAAATAGCCAACACCCCATTTTGTATGTATATATTTTGGCTCACTCGGATTATCTTCAATCTTTTCACGCAATCTACGGATATGAACATCCACAGTCCTTACGTCCCCCGGATAATCATAACCCCAGACCGTATTTAGTAAGTTTTCCCTGCTATATACCTTATTGGGATTGAATATTAATAACTCCAGTAAATCGAATTCCTTAGCTGTTAAATTAACTTCTTTACCACTGACATATACCCTGCGGCTTTCACAGTCAATTTTTAGCTCCTCAAAGGTTATAACCTTGGCCTGAACCTCAGCCGCCTTTTTTGTACTTCGTCTCATAATTGCCTTAATTCTGGCTTTTACTTCCAAAATATTAAATGGTTTTGTTATATAGTCATCAGCACCGTATTCCAAACCTAAGATTTTATCCATATCATCGCCTTTTGCTGTAAGCATGATAATAGGCATATTAGAAAATTCCCTAATCTGCTGGCATACCTCAAAACCAGTTATTTTAGGCAGCATGACATCCAAAAGGATTACATCGTACTCCTTTTTTTTGGCTGCTTCTAAAGCCTCTTCACCATCATAGGCACAGTCCACTTCCATGCCGTCTTGTTCCAAGCTGAACCGTATTCCTTTCACGATTAATTTTTCATCGTCAACAACAAGCACCTTTTTTCCCACATTCATCACCTATCCTAATTTTTCACACATTGTAATAATGCTATTTAACAATTATCTTATCTTTAATTTTATTGAAGGCAGAATCCTTTATTCCACTAATATTTTTTATATCTTCAATAGCTTTAAAGTCTCCATGTTCCTGTCTATAATTGAGTATGCTCTCAGCCTTTGCTTCACCAATTCCGGGCAAGGTCATTAGTTCATTGATATCGGCTGTATTTATATTCACTTTGGAAGTATCCTTTTCACTCGCAACCTGCGAATTCATATAAAGGCTTTTGTCCTTTACCTCTGCCCTAGAAGGTATATAAACCTGCTGTCCGTCTGTAAGGACTGCTGCCTGGTTTACATATTCCCCTGCTGCTTCTTCTGTAAGCCCGCCTGCAAGCTTAATTATATCAAACAACCTTGTGCCTTTTTCTACCTGATATACATCGGGATTTTTGACTTCGCCACATAAATGAACATAGATTAATTCCTGGTCTTCTATATTCTTTATAGATTCTTCCCCAGATTTATTTGCAGTAATATCTGATTGTTCCAAGACAGATATACTGTCTTCGTCCATATCCTTAGCATCTTCTTCCGCATTAACGGTATCAAAAGATTCCTCAAGACTCTTTATAGACAGCTGAGTGCTTTGCTGATTATTCTCTTTACAGCTATAGAATATTCCGGACATAAATATAAAAAGAATCATAAGTCCGGTTTTTAAATACTTCTTTTGTTTCATATAACATCCTTTCTTATATGCAATATGCTTATAAAAAAGGCCTGTACAACTTAAGTATCCTCAATACTTACTGTATGCAACAACGTTACATGTTAATATTCTACATAATAAATTCTGGGATTACAATAGGTTTTTAAAAAGAAATCAAAGTTTAAGAAAATCGTCAGAAATCATTCCCATTTAAAGGTAAATATCCCTCCGATTACTAGCACCAGCCCGATTAATTTACGCCATTGGAACTTAACCTGTTCCGTACCGAACATACCAAATAATTCAATAACATAAGCTGTTAAAAGCTGTGCGGTAACAATTATCATAATAGCTTTTGCCGGGCCCAGGGTATCTACACTTTTTATAACGGTATAAGTTATAAAAGCGCCTATTGCTCCTCCTAAAAGCATATACTTGTTCTCAACTTTAAAGATACCTAAGAAGCTGCCTTCCCTTCCTGTTATAAACCAGGCTGCAACGCAAACAATGAGTGCAGTAAATTGTACAAAACTTGAGGATACCCATATACTGGTTTCCTTTGTCACCCCGGTATTAAATACACCCTGAATACTCATTAAAGCTCCCGATATAATAGCAATAATAAAGCCCATACCTTTTACCTGCCTAACTGTGTTGTACGGTTTTAAACATCCGCCGTTTAAATTATTCCCGATTAATACGGCTTTATTCTATAAAGTGTTTGAAAAGTTCTAATACTCCCATTGCAATGCAAGTCCATTCTATAAAAAAACTTCTATAAGCCATTTAGGAAAACGGTTTATAGAAGTCAATTAGAATATAGAAGCTGTAATCACTATGAATTTTCCAGAAGGATACTTTCCAGAACAGCCGTCATATCATCAATCTGTTCTTTTGTAATAATAAGAGGCGGAACGAATCTTAAAACATTTGCTCCTGCTGAAATAATGATTAATCCTTTATCCATTGCCTTTAAGATTATATCATTTACCGTACATTTAAATTCCAACCCCTGCATAAGCCCCTTTCCTCTTCTGTCCGTTATGATGGAATACTTTTGTTTTAAAGTATCAAGTGCATGTTCCAGATAGTCTGAGACCTCTTTTACGTGTGTTAATAAATTCATCTCTTCATATAGTTCAAATACCTTATTAACCGCAGCTGTAGCAAAGGGATTGCCGCCATAAGTAGTGCCATGGTCACCGGGCAGAAAGGCATTCGCAGCTTTTTCTACAGCTCCGAAAGCTCCTACCGGAACACCGCATCCAAGAGCCTTAGCAGAGGCTATAATATCCGGCTTAACGCCGTAAGCCTCATAAGCAAACATAGTGCCGGTTCTTCCCATGCCACATTGTATTTCATCAAAAATTAACAGAATATCTTTTTGATCACACAACGCTCTTAGACCTTTTAAAAATGCCTCTTTAGCAGGAAACAGACCTCCTTCTCCCTGAACTGGTTCCACAAGAATAGCACAAGTTCTCTCATTCACCTGATTCATAACACTTTCTAAGTTATTAAATTCAGCAAAAACAGTTCCTCCGATGAGCGGTTCAAAAGCTTCTCTGTATTTTGGCTGTCCGGTTACGGACAAAGCTCCCAAGCTTCTTCCATGAAAGGAATGTTCCATGGATATAATTTCACTATCAGCTCTTCCATGTTTTTTATAATAATACTTTCTTGCCAGTTTCACTGCACCTTCAATGGCTTCCGTACCGCTGTTGGTAAAGAAGACACGGTCCATTCCAGAGGCTTTCGTAAACTTCTCAGCTGCATTTACAGCAGGAACATTATAGTACAGGTTGGAAGTATGTAAAAGCTTATCAATCTGTTCTTTTAGGGCTTTATTATATTTTTCATTACCATACCCTAGTGCAAACACTGCTATTCCTGCTGCAAAATCCAGATAGCTTTTTCCATCTGTGTCATAAAGATATACCCCTTCACCCTTATCTAAAACCAGCTGGTATCTATTATACGTATGCATTAACAAGGCTTCTGCTTTCGTAATATATTCCTGCTTCTCCATAACCTGCTCCATCCTTTCTACTGGACTTTTTCGTGTTCAAATAAAATGCTTTCGTTATTGATAATGGCTGTACCAATACCACGGTTTGTAAAAAATTCTAACAAGAGGCAATGTTCCATTCTGCCGTCCAGAATATGTACTCTGGATACACCGTTTCTTACAGCATCAATACAGTTTTTTAATTTTGGAAGCATACCTCCTCCGATGAAACCATCCTGTATCAATTCATCTGCTTTATCAAGCGTCAGTACTGAAATCAATGTATTCTTATCGGTTGGATCTGTATACACTCCTTCAATATCTGTTAAAAAGGCAAGTTTTTCCGCACCAATGGCAGAGGCTACTGCACAAGCTGCATCATCGGCGTTAATATTGTAAGCATGAAAATCATCATCTAACCCAATCGGAGCTATAACCGGTACAAAATTATTGTCAATCAGGGTATTTATCAACTCTGTATTAACCTCTGTAATATTACCTACATATCCTATGTCCTGACCGCTCACATACTTTTTCTCTACTTTTAGAGTCGCACCGTCTTTTCCGCTGATACCAACCGCTTTTACTCCAAGCTGTTCTATCATTTGTACCAGTCCTTTATTCACCTTACCTAATACCATCTCTGCCACTTCCATGGTTTCTTCGTCAGTTACCCGAAAGCCCTCCACAAATTTTGATTCATGTCCGAGAAGGCTGACCCACTTACTGATTTCCTTACCGCCTCCGTGGACTATGATGGGCTGCATTCCTATAAGCTTTAGAAGTGCCACATCTTTTATGACATTAAGTTGTAAATCGGCATCTAGCATAGCACTTCCACCGTATTTTACTACAACCTTTTTCTTATTGAATTTTTGTATATAAGGCAACGCTTCAATAAGGGTTTGCGCCTTTATTAATATTTGATCCATCGGTTCCATTTCATATCCTTCCATGGTTAAATTCCTATCCGTTCTTTATAGATTTTCATTCTGTATTTTTAGTACTCTGTTATATTCCTTCATTTTCTTTGTTTACAGTTTATTATTAAGAACGGTAATCTCCATTAATTTTTATATAATCGTAGGTTAAGTCACACCCCCAGGCAGTAGCACTATAATTACCCATTTTTATATCTGCAGATGCCCTGACTTCCTTTTGAGACAATATTTTAGTTGCAAATTCTTCATCATACGCCGTTGCCATTCCATCTTCTACCAGCTTAAGCTTTCCGGCTGAACTTTCAATAAACAAATCTACTTTATAAGGGTCAAATTCTACCCCTGCATAGCCCATGGCACAAAGAATTCTGCCCCAGTTGGCATCATTTCCGCAAATAGCTGTTTTTACAAGGTTCGAGGTGATGATAGATTTACTTAAGCTAACAGCCTGTTCCTTATCTTTTGCACCATATACAATACATTCAAATAATTTGTTAGCACCTTCTCCATCAGCCGCCATTTTTTTCGCCAATTCTGTTGTTACAAAATGCAGTGCTTTACAAAAAGTAAGGTAATCTTCATTCTTTTCCGTAATAACAGGATTTCCTGCCTGTCCGTTCGCCAAAAGAATTAAAGAATCGTTGGTTGAGGTATCCCTATCAACAGACACCATGTTAAAGCTGTCTTTTACATCTGCACTAAGAGCTTCCTGCAACAACTCTTTTGTAATCGCTAAATCTGTGGTTACCACCCCCAGCATGGTAGCCATATTAGGATGAATCATACCGGAACCTTTTGCCATTCCCCCAAGTGTTACCGTGGTATCTCCAATTTGGAAGGTAACCGCACATTCTTTTGCATACGTATCTGTAGTCATTATAGCTTCTGCTGCCAACAAACCGCCAATTAAGCTGTCTTCTAGGGAATCTGCAAGAATCTTGCTTCCCTCCTCAATTACTTTAATAGGCATTTGCTGACCAATTACTCCGGTAGAGGCCGTTAATACGGTTTCTACTGGTATGTTCAGGGCATTCGCTACAGCAAGTGCCATCTTATAATTATTCTTCTCACCTTCTTCACCTGTACAGGCATTCGCAACACCGCTGTTTAACACAACTGCCTGTGCCGTCTCTCTTTCCTTTATCAGCTTCAAATCCCAAAGTACCGGTGCTGCTTTCACAAGGTTTGTAGTAAAGGTTCCGGCTGAAACCGCGGGAACCGTACTATATATTAAGGCCATATCTTTTTTTTTCTTTTTTATACCGGCATAAATTCCTGCTGCCTTAAAGCCTTGTGCAACTGTTACACCGCCTTCTATTTTATTCATTCTGAATTACCTCCATATATTTTTCGACATATAATTAATCTGCTTATCTGTATTTTTTTATAATTATACATCCAAATTGATTATTATGCAATAGGAGAATTCAAAATATTTTCCATAATTTTATCTTAACTGATAAATCCTTATAGTCTAAGAATATCTATCCCTTCCTCTTTTAAGACAGTGTATAATTTTGCAATGGGAAATCCTACAATATTTAAATAATCACCTTCAATTTTCTCAATATGAACTGCAAATTTTCCCTGTATACCATATCCTCCTGCCTTATCAAAGGGCTCGCCGGTGGCTATATAGGCTTCAATCTCTTCCTCTTCCATAGGCTGTACCCAAACTTGGCTAACCTCAGAAAAAGAAATTTTCTTGTCCTTTTCTTTCCTATTGCTTTGTCTAACAAGTACTGCCACACCTGTGTAGACCTGATGCCTCTTACCCTGCAAAGCTATAAGCATTTCCTTAGCAGCTTCTTTAGAATCCGGCTTTCCTAATACTCTGTTATCAATGGCTACCAAAGTATCTGCTCCAATTATAATGGTATCCTCATCTGCTTCTCCTAACACATCCTCAGCCTTTTGTAAAGCAAGCGCTTTAACCATCTCTTCCGGGGTAGTGGAATCTGTAACTTCCTCTTTATTGCTGGTTTTGATAACAAATTCTATTCCTGCCTGTTGCAATATTTCTCTTCTTCTGGGTGAACCTGATGCCAATATTACTTTATACATAAATAAATCCTCCATTTATTGCATATTGATACGATTTGCAAATTATACCATTGTTATGCATTCCTGTCCATAAATAACAAATTAATTAATTTTCATTTTCCTATTGCATAAATTAACAATTTGTTGTATATTTATAATAATCTAAAACCTAGACGCATAGTAATCGTACTATGACTTAATAAATTTTCAGGAGGATACAGACTATGAAAGAAAAAGTAATTCTCGCTTATTCCGGGGGACTAGATACAACCATGATTATTCCATGGCTAAAAGAAAATTATGACTATGAGGTTGTATGTGTATGTATAGACGTAGGACAGGGCAATGAACTGGATGGTCTTGAAGAAAGAGCAAAATTATCCGGTGCTACAAAGCTTTATATTGAAAACGTAGTGGATGAATTCGTAGACGAATATGTTATGCCATGTGTAAAAGCAGGTGCCGTATATGAAAATAAATATCTATTAGGAACATCCATGGCAAGACCTGTTATTGCCAAACGCCTTGTTGAAATTGCAAGACTTGAAAATGCCACTGCTATTTGTCACGGTGCTACCGGTAAAGGTAATGACCAGGTGCGTTTTGAACTTGGTATTAAAGCTTTGGCTCCTGATTTAAAAATTATTGCACCTTGGAGAATCTGGGATGTTTCCTCCAGGGAAGAAGAAATTGAGTATTGTAAGAACCATGGCATTGATCTTCCTTTTTCCGCTGATAATAGCTACAGCCGTGACAGAAACCTATGGCATATCAGTCATGAAGGACTGGAACTTGAAGATCCTGCCAATGCACCTGACTATAACCATCTTCTGGTACTTGGTGTAGCTCCTGAAAAAGCTCCGAATGAAAGTGAAACTATAACTCTTACCTTTAAAAAAGGTATCCCTGTTTCTCTTAATGGAAAGGAATTAAAACCTTCTGCTATTATAGATGAATTAAATAAAATTGGTGGTAAACATGGTATCGGTATTGTAGATATCGTTGAAAACCGTGTTGTAGGTATGAAATCCAGAGGTGTGTATGAAACTCCCGGCGGCACTATTTTGATGGAAGCACACGCACAACTTGAGGAATTGATTCTTGACAGGGCAACCTTAACCTGCAAAAAAGAAATCGGTAACAAATTTGCAGATGTGGTATATGAAGGAAAATGGTTTACACCTTTGCGCGAAGCACTTCAGGCTTTTGTAGATGTTACACAGGAATATGTAACCGGTGAAGTAAAGATAAAATTATATAAAGGAAATATCATCAAGCAGGGAACTACCTCCCCATACTCTTTATATAATGAAAGCATTGCATCCTTTACGACGGGTGATTTATATGATCATCACGACGCAGAAGGCTTTATCAACTTATTCGGTCTTTCCTTGAAAGTCCGTGCGATGAAAATGGCTGCTGCCGAGGCAGACAACAATAAATAGTTTACTCTTTTCAACTTAATCATTTCATGAATTTGTAAAAATTCCGGGTATTCTTTTGTTACACTTAGTTACTAATGTAAAAAAGAATGCCCGGAACTTTTTTGTTTTAATGAAAACTTAATGGTTCTTTTATTTCATTGTAAGCTATATGTTTTATAATAAATTACATGAAACGAAATTGTATTATCTAATATTTTATATATTTCCAGTAAAACCTATTCATATAATATTTTATGTGAAATTATGCTTAATTTTCACACCCTGATTTAAGGCAGTGCCCATATATATCTGCTAGCAGATTTGGCATGCAACGGGAGCTTTTATAAAAGAAATTTAATGAAAGAAAGGAATGCCACATATTATATTCATTATACTTTGATTTGTGGCGGTAATGGGTATTATTATGATTATAACTACAACCCCTTCCATTGAAGGGAAAAACATTATCGAATATAAAGGAGTTGTTTTCGGAGAGGTAATTTCAGGTATAAACTTTATTAAGGATTTTGCAGCCGGTTTATCTAACTTTTTTGGAGGCCGTTCAAGTACTTATGAAGATGAATTGATTCAGGCACGTGAAAATGCCTTAAGAGAGATGGAAAGCCGTGCCAGACAACTTGGTGCAGACGCTATTGTAGGTGTTGACATTGACTATGAAGTGCTAGGTTCTGATAATGGAATGCTTATGGTAACAGCTTCAGGTACAGCCGTTAGAATCAATTAAAATTACAAAAACACAACTTATAAGAGTCTATCTATTTGCTAACCTGGTGTCTAGATCACCTGGTTAGCTTTTTTTAGAGAGTAAGATATATAAAATTATTGCAAGGACGGTATATACAAGCAGATTATTATTATACTATCCGAACACTCAGAACTTGTTATCCGTAAAATAATATTTATTTAAAAACTGATTAAGCTTATCCTGATATTCTTTCCTGTTCGTTTGGCAGGAAACCGCATGTCCCGCCCCTTGGGCAAGATAGATTTCTTTCTTTCCCTTTTTCATATCATACATATCCATAGACATGGTATATGGAACGTAATTGTCTTCCGCCCCATGGACAAACATAATTGGAACATTGCTATGTACCACACCTTCCCAAGGTTCCACATCATCTATCCAAAATCCTGTTCTTAACTTAACAATCAGTTTTGCAACGTGTAAAAAGGGGAAAGCCGGTAAGTGGTAATTGGTTTTTAGCTGATGCTTTAATAAACGTTCCAGAGAGGAATAACCGCAATCGGCAATAGTACAGCGCACTCTGCCGTCAATTGCGAGATGTAAAAGCACCGTTGCGGCTCCCATAGATTCTCCATGGGTTACAATAGCCAGATTTGCTCCATATTCTTCATAACACCAGTCTAAAACGGTCTGCAAATCAAATTTTTCATAATATCCCATAGTAGTGCTGGCTTTACCGCTTAAGCCATGGTTTCTATGATCATAAGCCAGGACGGTAATGCCTCGTTGTAAAAACATATCTGCATATATCATGCTGCTGTACTTACCACAAGTATATCCATGGCAAAGTATGGCTAATTTTCGCTTTTCAGTCGGATTTTCAAGCTGCTCTTTGCTTTTATCATTGTTAATTAACTGACAAGATATATCATACCCATATCTTGACTTTATAATAAAATCTTCTTTTATCCAACTGTCATACAGTTCTTTCTTCATTCTGCCTTCGTCTATTTCCTTTTGCAGTAAGGTATCATAGGGTATAACCTTGGGCTTTAATATTATATTTGATAATAACCAACAGGCTATAAATAATGCAAACATGAATACAAATAAAATACCTAAAATAATGTAACCTGACATTTCTACTCCTTCTTCTTATATATTTATTCTATTGTATCATAAAATCAACAAAAAAGTATTGAATATTCATTAAGATTTTCTTTCGTCTTCTCCCGCCAAAAGTACATTTAATATTTATTATGTTGAATTTTTCGCGAAAATGCTATAATATAAATCTATATGTGCAAGAACTAATGGTAACTGCCCACGAATTATTACAAGGAGAGACTGTATGGATAAAGACATTGTTTTAGTAGTTGATGATAGCGAAATTATATGCAGCATCATTAAAGATATCCTTGAAACACCAACACTGCATATAGCCATTGCCCATTCCGGCGAAGAAAGCATCGTTATCGCAAAACAACTCCGTCCAACGCTTATCCTGCTTGATATAATAATGAACGGTATTGACGGTTATGAAACCTGTCGAATTCTTAAAGAAGATAAAGAAACCATGGATATTCCTGTTATATTTATAACAGGCAACAACGATTCTGATTCAGTTCTTCGTGGCTTTGAAGTGGGGGCTGCTGATTATGTCTCTAAACCATTTATACCAGAGGAATTAAAGGCCCGTGTAAAAGTACACATGCAGAACGTGAAAAACCAGAGAGAACTACAAATTTTAATGCAGGAGCTTAAAGAAATGGCAATTACTGATTATTTAACAAAGGTATATAATCGTCGTTACTTTATGGATCAGCTCCAACTATACGTTACACAGGATATGAAAAACTTGTCTCTAATACTTTTTGATGTGGATAATTTCAAGAAAATTAATGACTCATATGGTCACAATACAGGTGATTTTGTATTAGTTACCATCTCTAATATCTTCCGCTTACTACTGCGCGAGGAAGATATCTTAAGCAGATGGGGCGGAGAGGAATTTATGATTTGCCTGCCTGATACAGATATACCGGAAGCTGTCTTCCTTGCCAATAAATTAAGAAATGAAGTTAGTAAATATTATTTTCGTTGCGATGAATTTGAATTTCATTGTACTGTTACCGGCGGAGTGGTTTTATATGACTGGGAAAAAACAACTGAAAAAAATATTACCGAGGCTGACCAAGCTTTATATCTAGGAAAATCCTCTGGTAAAAATTGCTGTGTATCAAATTATGAAGTTACTGGTTAATAAGGTATTTGTCCTGTTTTACACGAAAAGGCTGGACAAATACCTTTATTTTGTGTATTATTTTGTTGAAATAAAGTATATTTAGAAAACAAGAAGTGTGGAAGAAAATTTAAACAGGAAAGGCTGCCACAACAGGTTCTTTCACTCTTTTTTATTCGTGGCAGTATTCCGGGTAAACCCGGGATATTCAATGGGTATAAATTATGGCTTATGAAATACTGGTTTTAGATATAGATGGTACTTTGACTAATTCAAAAAAAGAAATTACAAAACAGACAGAAGATGCAATAATGGCTATTCAAGAAAGAGGACATATAGTTGTACTTGCATCCGGTCGTCCGACTCCTGGTATTGTTCCATTGGCTAAGAAGTTAAGACTTTCCGAATACAACGGCTATATTCTTTCATATAATGGTGCCAAAATAATAAACTGTAAATCCGGCGAGGTTATCTACCAAAAGGTTCTTCCTAAGGATATCATCCCACAGCTACATGCCGCAGCGCTTAAGCATTCTGTTGGTATAATTTCTTATGAAAATGACTGTGTAATAACAGATATGGAAATTGATGAATATATGGATAAAGAAGCCCGGTTAAACGGTATTGCTATTCGAAAGATAGAAAATTTTTCAACCTACATTACCTTTGATGTAAACAAATGTCTAATGACAGGACACGGACATGTTCTTGAAAAGATAGAACCTGAAATGAAAAAGGAATTTGGACATCTATTAAATATTTATCGTTCCGAACCTTTCTTCTTAGAAATAATGCCTCATAATATAGATAAAGCTCACTCTCTAAGCAAACTCTTAGAACACCTTGGCTTATCCAAGGAGCAAATGATAAGTTGTGGTGATGGTTTTAATGATTTATCGATGATTCAATATGCAGGTATGGGAGTTGCCATGTCAAATGCTCAGGAAATTGTCAAAGAATCAGCAGATTACATCACACTTTCCAATGATGAAGATGGAGTTGCCCACGTAATTGAAAAGTTCATTCTAAATGTATAGAAGTCCCTATTGTACGTTAGTATTGTATAAAGCTGTTACTATGCTGTTATCACACTCCCTATCACAAGAAGTAAAATAACAGTATGGCAACAGCTTTACTCTATTATATTCTGAAGATAAGCCAAATACTTAAAACCTTTAGGCGTTAAAAGTAACCGGCTTTCCACTGGTTCGTAAAATACTTTCTACTTTTAGCATTAAGTCTTTACTAGGTTCTTTCGTATCAGCCAGCATGTATTCCATCCCAAGTTCTTTCCACTTGTATTCTCCCATTTTGTGAAAACCTAATAATTCTATTTTTGATACATTGGGATACCCTTTTAAGTGATCTGCTAATTCCTGTATACTATCTAAATTATCTGTAAGCGCAGGAACTAGTACATAACGAACCCAGGTATTGATTTTCTTGTCTCTCAAATAATCTAAGAATTCCAAAGTCGGTGATAAAGCAACTCCTGTTACAGTTTTATAAACCAATGGATTGAAATTCTTTATATCCAGAAGAACTAAATCAGTATATTCTAAAGCTTCTATTACGGTTTTATTAAACACAAATCCAGAGGTATCAAGCGCAACCGATATCCCTTCTTCTCTGCACAATTTTACCATTTCCAGGATAAATTCTGCCTGAATCAAAGGCTCTCCTCCTGTAAAAGTCACTCCACCTCCAGAAAAACCCATATAGGACTTATATTTTACAATTTCATTCATTAACTGTTTGGGTGTAAATTGATTTCCCTTATTCACATCCCATGTATCCGGATTGTGACAAAATTGACAGCGTAATACACATCCCTGCATAAAAACTACAAACCGGACTCCTGGACCATCAACTGTTCCACAACTTTCAAGCGAATGAATTCTACCTATTGTACTCATATTTATCAAACCTTTCCATTATACATTTGATATCCTGTCTCGACAGAGGATATCATTATCTTAAGTTTTACCATGATTATCCATAAAATACTTAAGAACAAGCAGAATCGAGCTTGCTCCAATCCTCTTTGAATTAGAACAAGCTCTTTCTGCATTCTATTTATCGAATTATTTTATCTTTCATGGAAAGTACGGTTAATAACATCTAACTGCTGTTCTCTGTTTAACTTAATGAAGTTAACAGCGTATCCGGATACACGGATAGTAAGCTGAGGATATTTTTCCGGATGATCCATAGCATCTAATAATGTTTCACGATCGAAAACATTAACATTAATATGGTGTCCTTTATCAAAGAAATAACCATCTAATAAACCGGCAAGATTTTTTACTCTTTCTTCCTTATCTTTACCTAATGCTTTTGGAACGATGGAGAAGGTATATGAAATACCGTCTTCTGCATGTTTGTAAGGTAATTTAGCAACAGAAGCCATAGATGCAATCGCACCTTTTTTGTCTCTTCCATGCATAGGGTTTGCACCCGGTGCAAAAGGTTCTCCAGCTTTACGTCCGTCAGGGGTATTACCGGTTTTCTTACCATAAACTACATTTGAAGTAATGGTTAAAATTGATAATGTATGCTTTGCTTCACGGTAAGTTTTAACTTTACGAAGTTTGTTCATAAAACGTTCTACAATGTCTACAGCAATCTGGTCTACACTATCATCATTGTTACCGAATGCAGGATATTCTCCTTCGATTTCATAATCAACTGCTAAACCTTCTTCATTTCTGATTACCTTAACCTTAGCATGCTTAATAGCAGATAAAGAGTCAGCTACTACAGAAAGTCCAGCGATACCGCAAGCTTCCGTACGTAAGATAGAGATATCATGTAAAGCCATCTGTAAGTTTTCATAGTTATATTTGTCATGCATGTAATGGATAACATTTAATGTATTAATGTATAATTCAGACAACCAATCCATAGTCTGATCAAATTTAGCCATTACCTCATCATAATCTAAATATTCACTTGTAATTGGAGCAAATAAAGGTCCGACTTGTTCGCCGTATTTTTCATCTTTGCCACCGTTGATAGCATATAATAATGCTTTGGCAAGGTTAGCTCTTGCTCCGAAGAACTGCATCTGTTTACCAATTCTCATAGCAGATACACAACAAGCGATTCCGTAGTCATCACCCCATACTTCTCTCATGATATCATCGCTTTCATACTGAATGGAGCTGGTATCAATTGATACTTGGGAACAGAATTTTTTGAAATCCTCAGGTAAAAATGTTGACCATAATACCGTTAAGTTAGGTTCTGGCGCAGGTCCTAAATTATATAAGGTTTGCAGTACACGGAAACTGCTCTTTGTTACAAGCGTTCTTCCGTCAAGGCCCATACCACCGATGGATTCTGTTACCCAAGTAGGATCTCCTGAGAATAAATCATTGTAAGAAGGTGTTCTAAGGAAACGAACCATTCTTAACTTCATAACAAACTGATCCATGATTTCCTGAACTTCTTCTTCTGTGATAAGACCATTCTTTAAATCTCTTTCATAGTAGATATCAAGGAAAGTTGTTACTCTTCCAAGACTCATTGCCGCACCATCTTGCTCTTTGATAGCGCCAAGATAACCAAAATATGTCCACTGCGTAGCTTCTTGGGAGTTCTTTGCAGGCAAGCTGATATCAAAACCATAAGAAGCTGCCATAGCCTTTAATTGCTTTAACGCTTTAATCTGCTCAGAAATTTCTTCTCTCAGACGAATTTCAGGAGATTCCAACGTATTTCTTTCGAGTAATTTTTTCTGTTCAACTTTTTCTTCAATTAGAAAATCTACACCATATAAAGCTACACGTCTGTAATCTCCAATGATACGACCTCTGCCGTAAGCATCCGGAAGACCTGTAATGATGCCGGTATGTCTTGCTTTTCTCATAGCATCGGTGTAGGCATCAAAGACACCATCATTATGTGTCTTTCTATTGTTTGTATAGATTTCTTCTGTTTTCTTATCCAAAGTATAACCATAAGATTCTAATGCGCTTTTTACTACACGCACACCACCATTTGGCATGATACCTCTTTTTAAAGGCTTATCTGTCTGAAAACCAACGATAACTTCGTTATCTTTATCTAAATATCCAGCTCCAAAAGTTGTAATAGTAGATGGTTTTTCTGTCTCAGCGTCAACAATACCTTTTTCTGTTTCTATCTTCATTAATTCTAATACTTTGTTCCATAAATCAGTTGTTCTCTTTGTAGGACCTGCCAAAAATGAAGCATCGCCTTCATAGGGAGTATAGTTATGCTGAATAAAACTTCTGACATTAATATCAGTGGTCCAGCTTCCGGGTTGAAAATCATTCCATTCCTGTCTCATAGGAAATCCTCCTGCTATTTTACTTAATTTTTCCATATATTCAAATTTTATGTTTAGGAGCAATTAAATGCTAACCTTTGAAAGTAAATATCTATATATTTAGTAGTTAAAAAAGATTTTTAGCATTAAAGCTTCTATATATTGTATTATAGTAAATAAAATGCCCTTGCTTGTCAATAGTTTTCTTGTGGAATAATTATCATTAAATTCACAAAATTTGCAATTTTTAATTGACTGTCTATAGACATTCATAGGAATGTTATGTTGCCTGTAAAATGACTTATCGTTATTAGACAAAAAAGCCTTAAATCTTTCATTGATTCACTGCACATTTACTAAAACTTTCGAATCCAGTTCAATACAAATTCAGCACTTTTTTGAACACCAAAAAGAAACTTTCTCTTTTCTATCCTTTTTAAACAGCAACTTAACTATCTTCTGCAAATGATGAGAAAGTAATTACATTATCCTATATTTATAACTACATTTTATAGTCTGATAGCTTTTATAATACTTTTGACAAGAAATCTTTCAATCTTGGATTCTGTGGTGCTTCAAAAAAAGCTTTTGGTTCATTTTGTTCTTTAATTTCACCTTCATCAATGAACATTACTCTGGTAGCTACCTCTCTAGCAAACCCCATTTCGTGAGTAACTACAACCATAGTCATCCCATCTTCAGCCAGCTCTTTCATAAGCTCTAATACCTCTCCAACCATTTCCGGGTCCAGTGCTGAGGTAGGTTCATCAAAGAGCATTACATCAGGATTCATTGCTAAAGCACGTATAATTGCAATACGCTGCTTCTGACCACCTGATAACTGCCTGGGATAAGCGTTTGCCTTGCTGCTAAGGCCAATCCTCTCAAGAAGTTCCAACGCTCTTTTATCTGCTGCTGTTTTATCCATCAGACCTAATTTTATCGGTGCTAAGGTAATATTTTCTTTAACCGTCAAATGCGGAAACAGGTTAAACTGCTGGAACACCATTCCCATCTTTCTGCGAAGAAGATTCATATTAGTCTTAGGATCTGTAATATTTTCACCTTCAAACCAGATTTCACCTTCCGAAGGTGTTTCTAGTAAGTTTAAACAACGTAGGAAAGTTGACTTACCTGAGCCGGAAGGTCCGATAATGACTACTTTTTCACCTTTTCTAATCGTTTGGTTAATTCCATTCAATACAACATGGGTACCGAACTGTTTTTTTAGATTCTTAGTTTCGATCACCTTGACTCATCCTCCTTTCCAAATAACCCAGCAATTTTGTTAAACCAAGTACAATTATCAAGTAGAATATTGCCGAAATAATAAGCGGCGGCAATATATCCCATGTTCGGGAGCCTATATACTGTGCAGCTTTAGTCAAGTCTGTTACAGCTATAACACTTGCTACTGAAGTTTCTTTTATTAATACAATAAATTCATTACCAAGTGCCGGAAGAATATTTTTTATTGCTTGAGGCATAATAATATAAAACATTGTTTGGTTAGAATTAAATCCCAAGGAACGTCCAGCCTCATATTGCCCTTTATCGATAGATTCAATTCCGGCACGAACAATTTCTGCTACATAAGCACCTGAATTAATACCAAAGCAAATAGCAGCTACCACAACTTCATTGGTATTTCTTGAAGTAAAAACCAAATTATAAATAATTAACAACTGCAAAAGTACCGGTGTTCCTCTGATAATATTAATATATCCATTACAGATAGAACCAAGCCAGCGTAACCCCTTTACTCTGGAAGCAGATTCCTTTACCATTGCCACTACGATTCCTATAAATGCTCCTAACAGAATCGCTAGCAAAGATATGGAAAGGGTAATTTTAAGCCCCTCCAAATAATACTTATATCTATCTTCAACTATAAATGCATTATAATAGCTGTCTCCTACACTTACAATCCACTCTCTAAGACTCTCCAACTTATCTTCTCCTATTCTTAAAAACTAGCAATGCATAAATTAACATTACTCTAAGGTATTATTTATACATCCTTACACATAAGAAGCAGCAGACAATTAACAACATCTGCTGCTCTTTTGGGATTACTTAAGTAAGTAAAGTAACCTTTATTGTGCATTTGTATGGTTTGCGGTAAATTCTTCAATTTTACCATCTTCGATTAACTGATTAATAACTCCGTTGATATCCTCTAATAACTCTGTATTTCCTTTTTGAACAGCAATGGCATACTTATCTTCAAATAAGGTTCCGTCAATAATTGTTAAAGTATCATTGGCAGCTACCAATTCTTCCGCAGGATAGAAATCCATTACGATACAATCAATCTTTCCGTTCTTTAAATCTTCTGCTGCCTGAGCAAATTTAGTGTAACGCTTTACTTCCTTAGGTGTTACATTCTCTTCATTAGATACCCAGAAATCTGCAATGTTACCCTGCTGAACACCGATTACTTTGTCATTTAAGTCTTCCAAATCAGAAACACCTGGATTTTCTTTGCTTACAACTACTACTTCCTTAGAATTTACGTAGTCAACTGAAAAATCCATAACCTTTTCTCTTTCAGAATCAACAGATACTCCTGCTGCTACAAAGTCAACTTTTCCCTGCTGAACTGCCAATAATGCCCCGTCAAAGTCCATCTGCTTAATTTCAAGCTTCTTTCCTAATGCATCTGCTATAGCCTGCGCTATATCCATATCAATACCCACAACCTGATCACCCTTAATATATTCATATGGAGCAAAACCCGGTTCTGTGGCTACAATAAGAGTATCCGTACCGCCATTAGATGTATTGTCTTTTGATGTACTGTTGTTTGATTTGGTCCCGCAGCCAGCCAAAGAAACAACTACTGCAACAGTTAAAATTGCACATAATAATTTTTTCATAACAACTCCTATCTGTGTGCTCTAGTGCATACATTACACTTACACACGTGTAAATCAAGATGTTGAAAAACAGTTTTCGTTTTCCAACCTAATCCTTCCAAATATAAGCTTATCGTAATCTTTTATTAGTCCGTTTCTTAAAATAAATCATGCCGGTCGCTGGACATTTTCCATCAAAGCTTCACTGCTCATATTTATAAAAAAATACTTATATTAATGCTTAGTATTGTATCACGTTTATAAAAAAATTCAAGTATAAATTTATTTTTTTTCATAGTTTCTGTATTAACTTACATGTATTTCAATGTTTTTTTACATATTCCTACCTTAAAATAGATCAATACTGTCATGAACAAAAATTTATATAGCTATCTCTGCCTTATAAAAACAACATAGAATTAATGCCTAATAATAGAAGCAAAAATCCTGCATTAGCCAATGTAAAAAAAACTATATATTTTCTTCTTGAAGAATTATCTGTCTTTATGTATATCTTAAAAGAAATTAAACTTGCTAAAGAAGCAACCAAAGTACCAAGTCCCCCCAGATTCGTACCAATGACCAATGCCTGATAATTGGCTGTAAATTTAGAAAGTAAAACAGCCGCTGGAACATTACTAATTATCTGACTTAACAAAACAGACAGCAACAATTCTTTACCCTCTATAACAGAAGAAAGATAGATACGAATCGAATCAATTGAACCTATATTACCCACAAAAACAAAAAAGCAGATAAAAGTTACCAGCAGGGAATAGTCAACATTCTTAAAAACCTTCCTATCAACCAGTAAAAATGCTGTAATTACTAGTAATAACAGTATCTTGTAATCCAGTACATGAAGTACAGTCATAAGGCATAACAGAAAAAGAATCACATATGCAACCAGAACAAATGGTCTTTTTGATACTTGTCCTGATGGTACCTGTAACTTTACAACTGTATCAATCGGCTTCTTTTTTATCCATAGATTTATTCCCCAGAGTACTAGCAATGAAACAACTGTATATGGTAAGGTTATTATTAAAAATTCCAGGATGCTCATTTCATAATTAGAATATAAATAGAGGTTCTGTGGATTTCCTACCGGTGTCAGCATACTTCCAAGATTGGCAGCAATTGTCTGCATTACAATCACATAGGTAAGATACTGATTAAGCCCGGTCATAGATAACAGAAGCACCGTAAAGGGCACAAATGTAATTAATGCAACGTCATTGGTAATCCACATTGCTGAAATAAAGCACAACATAATAAGCATCATACAAATTCCTCTTGTTGTCTTTACACTCTGTAATACCTTCTCCGCCAAATATAAAAATACTCCCTGTTGCTGAAATCCGGCAACAACTGCCATCAGACAGAATAATAAAGCCAGCACTCTGAAATCGATATATTCCAGATAAGCACCGGAAGGCGGTACAATTAACATAGTAGCTGCTGCAAAACTGCCTGCCGTTAATAATACGCCTTCCGTTTTTAATTTCTCTATAAACTTTTTTAACATAATTTTATTCATATGTACTCTGCCTAACACCCATGGGATTCCACGATAGTATAACCCTTTCTTGACGTTTTATTTGCTTTCTTTTCGAGTCTACCAGCTTTTTCGTAACAAAACCGGTTCACCCTCTAAATGTCCGTAATCATTAAAACGCTGTAAATAAAAGCGTTTTCTTTTTCCCTCATATACCAATTGTGTAATACCTGTATTTTCTAAGGACGAGGCAAATAAAAGTTTTTGACTCATATCAAGTCCTAAGACACCAGCTAATACTGCTCTGATTACACCACCATGTGTAATCACTACTATATTTTCTTTCTCACTTTTTGTAATTTCATTTATAGTTACCATAGCGCGGTTATAAACCTGTCTGCCATTTTCACCACCGGGGTATGGAATATCCTCCTTTAATTCCATCTGTTCTAATTTAAAATCCTTATAATGCTCATTTATGTATTCATCAGATTTACCTTCCAGTTCACCAAAGGATATTTCTTGAATATTTTCCCTAATCTGATGCTTAAGTCCCAGATACCGATTGACAATCTCTGCTGTCTGTACAGCTCGAATCAGGTGACTGGAATAAAGTGCATCTATCCCAAAACAGGAAAGCCTTTTCCCTAAAAGCTCCGCCTGTATGATTCCTTCTTTTGCAAGTTCCACATTTACATTGCAAAGAGTACTATTCTGCCTGCCATGACGTATCAGGTATATATTCATGCTGCCATATCCTTTCATTCTCGTTTGACTCACACTACAAAATCTGATTATTTATCTTTTACAATATGAAATCTCTCTCTGCTCATACCTGTCATTTAGTTAGGTTAAATCGTATTAAACTATACCAGCGTACACTGGTAAAACACCTTATTTGTGGTAAGGCTCATTGGTATTAATTCGATATGCTCTATAAATCTGTTCTAATAGTATTACACGCATTAGCTGATGTGGGAATGTCATTTTAGAAAAGCTTAACTGCAAGTTTCCTCTTGCAATAATTTCCTGACTAAGTCCTAAAGAACCGCCTATAATAAAAATGATATGACTGGTTCCATCCACTCCCAGTTTTTCAATCTGTCCTGCCAATTCTACAGAATCAACCACCTTACCCTGTATATTTAAAACAATTACATACGCACCATCTTTTACGTACTTTAGAATTCTCTCGCCTTCCAGCTTTTTAATCTGTGTTTCCTCTGCCGCACTTGCCTGGTCAGGTGTTTTTTCGTCGTTTACTTCTATCATTTCTAATTTGCAATAACGGCTCAATCTTTTACTATATTCTTGAATAGCTTCTATAAAATATTTCTCTTTTATCTTTCCCACACCGATAATTGTAATCTTCATTAAACTTAATTCCTTCTTTCTGCTTTTATGCCTTTCCTGTAGCAGTTTTATTCCTTAAGGTATTGATATAATACCCCATTTTTAACTACTCTAACTTTCTCTCCTGTAAAACCGCGCTTTCTCAATTCACGCTGAAAGTTAAACAACATAAAGCCGTGAAAAACAATTAATATATTTTCCTTGGACCAGTCAATCCTGTCTAAAAATTGATTGATTCTTCTTCTAGTTCCCTCAACTGTTTCCGGTTGACTTCTGGATTTAAAAAACCAGGCCAACCTGCCACATATATGCCAAATCTCAAACGGAAGACGAATCCGTTCAGAATGTATAAACGGAGCATTATCTACTTCCCGAAGTAATTTATCTATATGAAGATTTCCGCTATATACTTCCTTTGCAGTAGTAATAGCCCGGGGTAAATCACTTACATAGCATATATCCCATTTAATTCCATACATTTCCACCTTGTTTTTTATTACTTTTGATTTTTCATATCGTTCTGACCACTCTCTGAATTCCTTAGAAGTCATCATCTTTTTATGCGGGCAGTTTACTTTAAAGTGTCTTAATAGTCCAATTCTCATCTTAGCTCCCATGCATACCGCTAAACAATTTATACTTGTTTCTATAACGGATCTAATGCTTTATTTTTCACTTACAGTCCTAATATTCATATACTATTTTTTATGACATCAGGTATTAACATTCTAACTTTTTCTTGATAGAAATGCAAGAAAAGTTTCCCGTACCTGTATTAGTTTTTTTGGAAGATTCGAAATATTGTATCCATTACAAAAATAGCCAATGCTATCATTCCTGCAATGAGCAAAGTTTCGGTAAAATAATGTGCTGCCATGCCACTATTATTTGTTATTAAATTATACGCAATTCGGTACATGCCCACTCCTGGAACCAATGGAAGGATACCCGCAATTAGAAATAAAGTAACAGGAGTCTTTTTGATTCTAGCAAAGCTGTGAGAAATCAAAGAAACCACTAAAGCAGCATAAAACATCCTTGCCACAACACTCAGTCCTACGTTCCCCAGAATTAAATATACAAACCAACCTACAGCACCGACAAAACCTGCATGACCTAAGAATTGTCTTGGAACACCAATTATGATAGCAAAGGATATAACTGCTGCAAATGTACCTATAACCTGAATTAGTATCATAAAATTAATCCTCCCATCACAAATGAATATAGAGCTATACCAATACCAATCCCCGCAGCGGTCGAAGCCGCCAGTACGAAGGCTTCTATTGCTCTTGCTGTTCCTGATACATAATCTCCCTGTAAAGTATCACGAATTGCATTGGTTATTGCAACACCGGGCAGTAAAGGCATGACTGAACCACCAATCAAAGTATCCAGTTGTAGATTTGTTCCTAATTCGTGCAGAAAAAACATACTATTAAAAGCAATAAGAATGGAGGCGGACAAATTTTTAATAAATGTATTGATTCGCATCTTTCTGGTTATCAATGTAATTAAAACGATTAAACTCCCGTTTAAACCTGCGATAAGGCTGTTAAGCCAATCTCCTCCAAGCAAAATAGTAAAGGCTGACGAACCTATGATTGTACAGATATGCTGTAAACGTACATCGTATTCCTTTTGACTTTTGATTTCCTTTAGTTCACTGTAAGCCTCCTCTAACGATATGGCTCCACTGCATAATTTTCTGGATATGTTATTTGTACGGTATATATGGGACATGTTGGTTATCCGATTGTCCACTCTCTTAACAAGCGTAATAAAATCAATACTGGAATCACCTAACGTTAAAAATATACCTGTTGGAGTAACGAAGGTTTCTGTTTTTTCCAAGCCTGAGATTTTTAAAATCCGGCTCATAGTGTCCTCCACTCGATAGGTCTCTGCACCGCCAATCAGCATGATTTCACCTGCCAGCATTGCAGTATCTACTAAAAGTTTATAATTCATTTCCTAAACTCCATTCTTCTAACCTTTTGTTTTTGAAGTTGATACGTATTTTATTTAGTAAAAATATGAACGAAAAAGTTAACAATTTATCTTTATAATCTTCATACTTTAATCATATATTAATTTTATAATAAACTCAAGAAAGTGAAAATATACTTCACTCTCTCCTCCCCCATATTAATATAAATTGAGCAAGCGGTAAATATTTTATTTATCGCTTTCTCTTTTTTAATATTTTATAGATAAAATGAAAGTAACCAAAAACAGAAATCAAATACTCAAAAAAAACAGCCCATGAGCCAAATGGTACATGTACTGTTTTGGTTATGTACAGCCTTGTACATAGCTCCAATTATGCAAGAAGAAAGGACAAGCAATAGATTTAACTATTAACTCGTCCTGTTCTATTATTCTAACTCCTCCAAGGGAACATCAATATTGTTGATATCCATGGTATGAAGTGTACGTCTCTTTCGTCTAGCCTCTTCAGAAGAATTCATGATAAAATCCTTAATCTCGCTAGCATTGCGGATATGCAAAAGCTTTAGTTCCGGATGCGTTGTATCACCTGTATAACAAGTCACTGTACCCAACTTAAATATTCGTTCTACAAAGCTTCTAGTCAGCTTAACGTCCTGCACCTTGTACATATATGCATCATCCACTGTAATATCCAAAAAACCGCTGGTAATAGTAATTTTATCATCCGATAAAGTATAGGTAGTAAAACACATTGGCAGCCCCAGGAATTTGGTCCGTTTCTTTTCAACGTAAATCATGGTCTTGCTCCTTTAGGAAATCTTATTCACTTAATTCTATAACTGCTGCTTCGCCATTGTATGAAGCATTAAACTTCAAACCATTCTTAGAAATGTCCTTTGATACTTCAAACAGTAAAACAGCTTCTTTACTCTTGCCCTTAGGGATGCTTAGATTCAAAAACTGGAAATCATTTTCCAATAAAGTCAGCATTGAAGCGTAGACATTGCCCTGGCTGTCAGTTAATTCGTAACTAACATTCTTCTTAATTAGGTTTATGGCCAGATTTTTTCCTGAAAGATTCGTAAGCTTAAAGGTAATCTCAAGAATCTTTTTACCCTTGGCAGGTTCCATTGTAAAATAACCGTTGGTTTCCGGATAACTGTCATAGAAGGCATACCCTTTATATGCCACCGTATATTCACCACCACTAATATCCTTAAATAACCTGTCAATACTGACGTTACTATCTTGCTTTACCGTTTCATTGCTTTGATTCACTTTAAGTCCTGTATTTATTAAGTTATTGACTGTCTGTTCCTGTTCCTTGGTTGTAACAGTTTGTGCTTCCTTTTTTGTGTCTTCGGCTGTCTCTACCGGATATATCAAAGCTTCTTCATAATTGGTTGAATGCCTCAATACTGTTCCAGCCATATACTCTGCTATCATATCACTTTGATTTTCATCTAAAGTCACTAACTGAGCGCATCCCGTCATAAGTATTCCACAAAGTGCAATTAACATAAAGAATAACTTCCTCACCTCTTTATCCTCCTGTAGCAATCATATAATTATTTACATAATACCACTATTTGCATAAATGGGCAATCATAATCTTTTAATATAGGGATTTTTGTGTCTAATTCCCTATGTTTTTCTGTTATCTCAAATACTATTAGGGATTTTTTTAATATATTTAAAAACTATCCATCTGTGTATCTAACTCAAACCAGAATTCAACACCAGCTTCATGGTTCATAACACCACATTTTTGGTTATGAGAGTCCATAATAGCTTTAACAATAGATAAACCGATACCATTTCCGCCATATTCCCTGGTTCTTGCCTTATCCACCTTATAGAATTTAATCCATATATTATTTAGCTCTTCTTCCGGTATATTGCAGCCTGTATTAAATATGGCGACCCTTACGACTTTCTCTTTTTGAATCAGCTTAATTTCAATGATACGGGCACCGTCAATATGATTTAAGGCATTGCTGATATAATTAGTAATAACCTCTTCTATCATATACTCGTCTGCCCATACATATAACGGTTCTTCCGCTTCAAAATACAGTGTGACATCCTTTTGCTCAAAAATTAATTTTGTAGAATCTGCTACTGATTGTAATAATGCAATCAAGTCAAACCGTTCTAAATTGATCTGGTTTTGGCCAGATTCAATTTGGTTTAGTGATAAAAGTTTTTTTACCATAGTATTCATCTTCTGCGCTTCATCTATTATTACCTCACAGTAAAACTCCTTGCTTTCTGGGTCATCACTGATATTATCTTTCAGCCCTTCTGCATAGCCTTGTATTAATGCAATGGGGGTCTTAAGTTCATGAGTAACATTGGATAAAAACTCTTTTCGCATTTCGTCAATCTGTACTTTATTTTCAAGATCAGTTAATAATTCATTATTCGCACTTTTTAGTTCAGATATGGTCTTCTCTAACTTGTCTGATAATACATTAATACTATATCCCAGTTCGCCGATTTCGTCCTGGGTGGTAACCGGATACTTTGCCTCAAAATCTAAATCGCTTATTCTTCTTGCTATTCCTGACAGCTGTAAAATGGGATTGGAAAAGCGTTTACTAATATACAGCATAATTCCAGAGGATAAAATAACAACGACAGCCCCCACATAAGCCAAGAACTGATTCGATATTGCCGTACTTTCCTTCATACTCTCAAGATTTGAGCGAATATAAATAATATAATCATTATCCAGAAAACCAATTAGTTCCATATAATTAGCCTGTTTCTTGACATCATATCTCTGATACGTAATATAACCTGTAATATAGGGCTTATTCAGCTGTAATGCATAGTCTCTAATCATCTCCAAAGTCTCCCAATAGCTATTCCCATATTGTAGAAAGGAAACCGGTTTCCATTTCGACTGGTCAAACCATATGATAGGCTTTTTTTCCGTCGGCAATATATTAATACTTACATTACGGTTGTCCTCCATCCGCTCAATATTCAGTTCATTCTCAAGTATTTGACTATCTGAAAAATTGATGATTTTTGTATTTTTCGGAAACATGGCATTAATATCTGAATAGGTTTTACCTAGAATATTATTCTTGCTATGGAGGTAATAACCTCCAAGGAATGTTCGGTTTAGTACCCAAAGAATTACTATTATTAAAAGTATACTGATAGTCAGAGTTATGGTCAACTTCATTCTTATGGAATGTTTACTGACTGTTTTCAGACGGAATTTCATGCTTCCACCTCAAACTTATAGCCCATTCCCCATATTGTCTTAATATAGTCCCCTTGGGCACCCATTTTACTTCTTAACTTTTTGACGTGAGTATCGATTGTCCTGGCATCTCCAAAATAATCATAGTTCCATACATTATTGAGTATCCTTTCCCTTGAAAGGGCAACACCCTGATTGGTTATAAAATACGTAAGCAATTCAAATTCTTTATAACTTAGATCAACTGCCACTCCATCAATCTTCACCTGATGTGCAGCTTTATCAAGTAGTATTCCTCCGATTTCTATTACTTCGTCTTCTAAAGTGTTCGTTCTCCTTAAAATAGCTTCTACTCTTGCAACTAAAATCTTCGGACTAAAGGGCTTTGATATGTATTCATCCACTCCAAGCTCAAAACCTAAAAGTTCATCTTTTTCATCGCTTTTTGCTGTCAGCATAATAATGGGTACTTTAGAATACTGTCTGATTTCTCTGCAAACCTGCCAGCCATCCATCTTAGGCATCATAACATCAAGGATGATTAAAGAGATATCTTTATTTTCGAAGAATATATCAACAGCCTTCTCACCATTTTCGGCTTCTATTACATCATAATTCTTCTTGCTTAAAAAATCTTTGACCAATTTCCTCATACGACTTTCATCATCTACAACTAATATTCTAATTTTATCCATAATAGCTCCCATCTGTGTGCTCTATTTCTATTTGCAAAAGTACTAATCGGAAAAATACCGAATGGAAAAGTACTAAAGGCATAAGTGCTAATCGCACTTGCACACGAAAAATCAAGTTATAATTTATTCTTTCGACTCAGTTCATTTTGCCCTTATTTTGGAGCTATTATAGCATATAAATGTGAAAATAGTATGTTTCCGTTTGATTTTTATAATCTTTACAGCTCCTGGTTGTTACTCTTTATATTCAAAAATAGTAATAGCCTCAATTATAACATTATCTTGCGGTTTTCCATTTCCATCAGCCTCAACTGCTGCCACAGCATCCAATACATCTAACCCTTCGTAAACCTGTCCAAATACGGTATGGGCTCTATATAACCAAGGTGTACCACCGATTGTTCTAAATTTTTCAACTGCAATGTCATTAAACTTAACACCTAATTCTTTTTCTGCCTGCGTGAGGATATCCTTATCATAGGTCTGTCCTGTCTGTACTATGAAAAATTGGCTTCCATTCGTGTCTGGTCCAGCATTTGCCATACATAGAGAGCCTCTTACAGGCTGCAGAATATCAGAGAACTCATCTTTAAATTCTTTCCCCCAGATACTTTCTCCCCCTGTCCCAGTTCCGGTTGGATCTCCTCCTTGTATCATAAAATCGTTAATAATCCGATGAAAAGTGAGTCCGTTATAATAGCCGTCCTTTGCATGAGTAACAAAATTTTCAACTGCTTTTGGTGCTTCTGTTTTAAAAAATCGAACATAAATAGAGCCATACTCTTTTATTTTAATTTCTGCTACAGTCTCTCCTTTTTGAGGTGATGCCATCTGGTCTGTCTTTAAGGAGCAGCCGCCTAATAATACAAAAGCTGTAACTACTATAAGATAAAAACTGATTCTTTTTCTCATTCTTTTATAATCCTTTCCCTAGGTTTTTAATTGTTTTCCTGAGGATAATGTATACCCCATTCTTTTCTTAAGTCGTCCATTATTTTCATAACATCCAGAGTATCTTTTAAAGGCACTCTTTTGCTTTCTAAGAGTCCTTCACGAATACACTGATTCACCTCATATGCTTCAAATTCATACCCATTTACTCTATCAGCTTCTTTATAGGTCTCTATCAATTTTCCTTCGTTGTCATAAACATAAGCCTTATCAGCCTTCCAGAAGTTTGGGACTCTGATTCTTCCTTTATCGCCTATGATTAGTGCCTCTTTTCCTACCTCGACAGCTACCGCTGAACTTAACATAGCAATGGCCTGACCCGGAAATTGAAACAGTATACAGTTCTGTTCATCAATACCATTTTCTAATTTAGATACCATGGAACATATTTTATCCGGATTGCTTTCCATTAAATCTATGGCATAAGTAATAGGATAGATTCCAACATCAAGCAAAGCTCCTCCACCTAAGTTAAAATTAAAGTACCGATGTGCTTCATTAAATTCATTAAAAAAACCAAAGCCTATCTGCATTTTTTTAACTATCCCAATTTTTCCTTCATTTAACCACCTTTTAACCTGAATGGTAGTTGGCAGGAATTTTGTCCACATTGCTTCCATTAGAAATACCTTATTATCTTTGGCAAGTTCAACTAAATATTTGGAATCTCTTTCATTCAGGGTAAAAGGCTTTTCACATAATACTGCTTTTTTGTTTTTTATCATCAACGCAGCATTCACCAAGTGTTCGGTATGGGGGGTTCCAATATATACTACATCAATGTCTGTAGCCTCAGCTAATTCTTCATAACTTCCATAAGCTTTTAAAGCTCCAAATTCCTTTGCAAACTTTGAGGCTTTTTCAAGATTCCTGGAAGCAACTCCTGCCAGACTTGTGTCTTCCATTCCCTGTAAAGCCTCAGCAAATTTTGATGCAATATTACCTGTGCCGATAATTCCCCATTGGATTGTTCTCATACATTCTTCCTCACTTTCTTTTTATTAATTCGTTTTCCTTTCGTTTAAACCATAATTATTTTCTTTATGTACCCATTCCATTGTCCGTATTTCATAAGTTTTATAGCCATTAGCGATAAACGGGTCTTCCTTTGCCAAGCTATGTGCTTCTTCAAGGTCTTTTGCTTTTAGTACTACAACGCCTCCCTCATAATCCAAGCATGGACCACATAACACAAGTTTTTCACTCTTCTCCATTCTTTTTAAATATTCCACATGTTCGCATACGGCCTCCCCGGATAAGGGCTTTACATTACTCATTAAAATAATATCACATAAATTTACTGTTTTGTAATCATCGGCTCACCTATTACTTAAATGAGTATAGGTTTATTATCACTTTTTATTTTATTATATTCTTTTTTTACCTAATCCTGGTCGTTTTTATTGTATCACGAATTTTATTAAAATAAAATATGGAAGTTATTTTGTATATTGTCTGACATTTCCTATTGCTATTTCTTGTTTTATTGTATATAATAAGCTCATAAGATTTCAAAAGTCTGCAAAACCAATTTGTTATATATCATATAACAACAACCAATATTAAGGGGTTGTACTGGTTTCGACGGGGGTTTTGAAGTTGTGGAAGCCATTCGCGGCCTAGGACCGCGTCACCAACTTAGAATTAAATTTAAACGCAGACGATAATTTAGCGTACGCTGCCTAGCGGCAGCTGTCGAACTTAAGTTACTTGCGACTTAAGACCTCGGCATCAAATTAGCAAGGCACTTTGCTTTCAAAGCTTTGAGAAAGTAAAAGAATTTATGAAGCTACTAAAGTCCATAGCCTGTCAATCGGCGATGTGACGGAGGGAATGTTAAAAGACTGACTGTAATGGGAGATGCCGCAATGAATGGGCTTTCGGACAGGGGTTCGATTCCCCTCAGCTCCATATACGGCGGTAGCGTCCGACCATTTTAAGGTCGTTACCAATGTGGGATACGTAATTGTAAAAGCCTAGTAACTAGGCTTTTTTTTATTGCAATACAAATTCTATTATTCGTAACTTTACTTAAAAATAGAAATGAATGCTCCAATAATTTGTCTGAATTATCTCAATAAATCCTCCCACATCTTTTGCTTTAATAACCATATATGCTACAATTCCAAAAGTCATCATCTGATTCTTATTAGTAAGGTGTTATTAGCCCACTATGTCAAACGTAAATACAACTGGATTTACAATATTCTCACTAAGGGGAGACACATCAACTGACTTAATCCTTAGTCTAATTCCCAATGCTTTTTGGTATTCATACAAACGTCCGCCTGCACATCTTTCAAAATATGTTTCAATTGATGCCGGAAATCGAAACATTCCTTTTGGTGCATGTTTGTAGTAACCGTGCTTACAGGCAAAAGTGACTGTGATTGTATTATCATCATTCAATACGGCTGTTCTGCCAAAGGTCCTTTTAAATAATTCCAGCCGTTCGGCAAGGGGCTTGTCAGCGTGTTCATGTGCGAAAGCTTTGCGTTCTTTATCATGCCCTGTACCGCTACAACTTCCGTTTTGTTCGTATAGCCGGAAGCGTTGTTCCTTGGTGAGATGTTCTTCCATTGCTTTTATAAATTTTTCTTCGCATTCAGCTCCTTTATATGTTCGGACAATATCCTCAAATAAAAGCAATATATCAACAGGAATTTCGTTTTTACGCATTCGCATAATTTTCAACATAGTATTCATTTATAGACCCTCCTCTTTTAATACCCAACACTAGGTAACAAAAATCTTTTGTTCTTGTATATTTATTATATCTGTCCAAATATATCTATTCTACCGTCTATCAATCATATTAATTTAACCGACTTGTATAGTATACCACATTCTTTAATAAATTACATTATTTTCTAATAAATCCCTTTTTAAGAACTACCTACATTTATTTTATTAATTAACCGACTTTATACTTTTACATATATTATGTAGTATAAATAATCAGAGGTTGCCATGGAAATACATGTTGTACAGCCAGGAGAAACCATTGATAGCATCGCTAACAGGTATAATATACCTGTGAACATACTAATCAGAGAGAATGGTTTGGAATTCGATAATATAAACAATTTGGTGATAGGTCAGACTATTATCATTGCTTACCCTAAATCTATAGATACTGTACAAGAAGGTGATACGCTGTCAAGCATTGCAGAGAGAAACCAAATTACATTAATGGAGCTGCTTCGAAATAATCCGTTTCTCTCTGAAATGGATTCTATTTACCCCGGAGAAGTTCTGGTTATTCAGTACCAGACCAATCGAATCAGGCCAATTGCAACTATTGGATATGCACTGCCGTATATTACATCAAATATATTAAAGCAGACTCTTCCATATCTGACTTATTTATCTATACTTAATTATCAAATTACAATTGAGGGTGAAGTAATTGGTACTGATGATACGGAAATCGTTCAAGTGGCAAAAGCCTACGGGGTTGCTCCTTTGATGTTCGTTTCTACAATGGCATCCGTGGGATTTAGCACCAGCGATATCGTTTACAGTATAATAAATAATCCCCAAGTACAAAATCGGGCAATTAGTCAGATTTTACAAATTCTAAAGTCAAAAAATTATTATGGTATTAACATTTATGTTGAGGATATCACATTGGATAATTTTATTGATCAGGTCAATTTATTTGCTAGGGTTGCCGCATTATACCACTCAGAAGGCTTTAAGGTATTTGTTACTATAGCTCCAATCATTAATATTGATAATCTGCCTATCCGGTTTTCACAACTAGATTATTCTAAATTTGCTGTATCAGCAGATGCAATTATCTTTGCTACTTATGAAAGAGGCGTTGCATATGGATGCCCCAGTTCTATTACTCCTGTTAATCAATGGGATGAATTTTTAGATTTTGTAACGAAACTAGTACCCTCCGATAAAATATTTGTAGGTCTTATTCCATTTGGCTATGACTGGCCGATACCTTATGTCCCCGGTTACACAAGAGCAAATGCTATTACCTCTAACGGAGCAATCCAAATTGCTGGAGAAAAAGGTGTGCCTATAGAATATAATGAGATAGCAAAAGCTCCTTATTTCTTTTATTATGGATATGATGATTTTCACCTTCTATGGTTTAAAGATGCCAGAAGTTTTAATGCCATTGTCGAATTAGTTCCCAAACATGTCCTTCAAGGGGTTACTATCTGGACTATCATGAATTTTAATACTCAAATGTGGTTTGTTATTAATTTGCAGTACGAGTTAGAAAAAATTACAGATCCTTTTTATTTTTCCTAGTATTTATTTGAAATTGCTTGATACAGGAGTAATATTCAAACTCTGCTATAGAAGCTCTATGACTTTCAGGCGATACACCGCCAGTAAGCTATGGAACTTCTATAGTTCATATCATTAATATATAGATAAACAAACAGCTGTTATTCTCGCTTTTACAAGCTCTTTTTATTATTCTCTATTAAGATATTGTTTTATATCATCTTCTACTATTCCAAAACCCCAATTTGGATTTGGCCAATCTATCCTATCATTTCTCTGGGCATATCTTGTTAATAAATAGCGTATAAAAGTACAGTTCATACTTGGTAGGTTACGTCTTACAACCCCCCACTCCAGTAACAGGGCTGAGATTCCTGCTACATATGCTGCTGCCATACTGGTTCCGGTAAATGATTCAAATTCCGCCCGACGGATTGGTGCCACCATATTGACTCCTGGTGCTGTAATATCCGGTTTTACCTCAAAACTCTTAGTATATCCTCGGCTTGCATAATAATATAACTCCTGGTCAATGGGATTATATGCGGTCACAGTAATTAAATTTGTTGTATTACCTGGTATAGATATAGTGGTATACATATTAGGCAATAAAAAAAAGGTACCATTAGAAATATATTGATGTATAGGCAGCCATATATGAAATCGTTCTTCTAACTTATAATGTCCTTTTACCCGAAAACGCCATACACCTTCCTCCATATTGAAGAATCGCATCATAATAAGCTGATCTCCTGCAAAAGGTTCCTGTAATCTATTGTCTATAAATATAGAAGTGTTATTGTAAACTACCGGAATGGTATTTTCCTGTATAATAACTTCCTTCATTTGATATACTAAGGAACCGTTAGGAGCAATAATGTCAACCGTCAGGATATTGGGCGAGAATCCCCAAAGTTCCATAGTAAAACTCTCATTTGGCGATACATTAAGTTCAACAAGACGGTAATCTTCCTCTTTTAAAATTTCATCGTAGAAGTGGTTACCACGATTTCCTTCCTCTCCAGATCCCACAGATACTGCCACTCCCTGCCTTGTACTTAACTGTGAAATATATTTGCTTATAATATCTTCTCCTTTATGTGAACCCTGCCAGGAGCCAAGTCCAATACAAATTACTATAGGTCTTTGTAATCTATCTGCCGTTTCTATTAAATATTTTATACCGAGCATTACGTCATTTTCCTGATATGTTAATGTATCCTCTGGAATGCCAAAATACGTTTTCAGATAAGACTTTGCAGCCTTTAGTTTAACAATTACAAGCTCAGACTCCGGTGCTATTCCTGAATAGCGAAACGTTTCCATTGCATATCCTGCTGCTATTCCAGCCATAGCACTCCCCTGTCCTGAAAGTTCAATACTGGGGACCACTTCCAAGGGGTTCTCTGACATTAGTGCCTGATTAATCTGCTCTTTTGTGAATTCTGTCCCATAATAGAATCCTTCCGGATAACCTCCAAAATTTTCTATAGACTGATCCCATATCGAGACAATCCTAGTTGTCTTATCCAGATTTTGAAATACCGGATTACGATAATCAATTCCTCCATCTACAAAACCAATTAAAACTCCATTCCCCCGCAAATCAATCTCAGTGTTAGAGTGTACATAATAGCTTTCATCAATTTTATCTGACTCGGAATACATTAGTCCATAACATTTTGGAATCGCTGTATATCCAAATTCATAAACCGCATTATAAGTCATATTTTCTACCGGAATATATAGAATTGAGTATTCATTGTTTAACGGGAGATAAGATATATCCTGTATCGCCTGATACTGTTCCCATTCCGCATTTTCTATCACTAAATCCGCATAATTCTCATCCATAATCTTAAAGCGTTCTAACTCCGTCATATATCTTATCTCTTTACTTCGTATTTAATTTATTCTATGTGTTCTATTTTAAAAGTTGCTAAAGAAAGAAAATTACAATATTTTTTTGTTTATTTACGTAAACACTCTGTACTTACAGTAATTTGTCGGAAAAAATTAACAGTATCTTTATGATTTATTCAAATCCTATACATATATGAACAGTATAATATAATCATAAACACAAGGTTCCCAGACCTTGTTACTATAATTTTTTTTTCATAAAGCCAGCAGGTAATCCTGCTGGCTCCTCCTATTATATACACCCCTGACAGTTTTCACAGCTTCCGCATTTTTTAACTAGGTCAAAGCCGTTGTTTATTACTGTGATTTTATACGTTCTGATAGAATACTTATTTTCTTTTTTATTATGAAAGCAGATATAATCACCTTGAAATTGGATGTGCAAAGGAAGCATTTCCAGCTCTTCTTCCCCCAACATTCCTGCAGAATATTCGGGTTTAAAAATCATTTCTTCACCTTTTACATTCGTCACAATAATTACATCCGTTGAGGTTACTAACGAGCATATACTTCCGTCTTCATATAAATTCAGTGAATTTATATCCCCATTAACACCATTCGCATTCATATCAAAGGCAGTTATTTTACCAATGGGTGTTTCAACCACTACCGGATAAGCAGGTTCAAACGATCGTATCTTTCCTGATTCATATAAACCTAACCCATAACGTACTCCTATCTTTCCTATTGGTATATTGATTGTAAAGAACTCCTTTGGCCAGAATGTTATACTTTTAATATTACCACTTTTATAAAATAAAATATTCATTGCTTTCAGCTCATAGATACCAAAATCAAGTTCAAATTTAATATTTTTTGCAAGTTCAAATTCGTTATCTTCCGTCCAATATCCTGTTATTTTCCCGTTTAAAGGGAAAACTCTCTTTATCTTACCATTTTCATAGAAATGAATTAATTCAGCACTCAACGAGCCTATGCTCGTTTCTATAACTGTTTGTTCCTCCAATGCTATTTTTTTTAATATTCCGTTCGGATAAAAAGCTAGTGTTTTTATAAATCTTCTCCTTACACCTTCATTTTCATATTGTGGAATTAAATTTCCATAATCCGTTTTAAGTATAAGCTTTTCATTGGTGGTACATTCCTTAATCCCTCCGTCAGAGTAATATTCAACATTAGTTATACCCTGTAATGTACCATATTTTGTTTCTACACCCTCTTCATTCTTCATAGTAATACTCCTTTCTGACCTATTTATTCTATATTATTGCAAAATTCTTATGTTGTATAAGAACCATCACGTTAAATAACTGTTTAGTAATTGCCTATACATTCCCAATCAATAAAGAAAGACTTTTGTAATTCTAAAACGAATTGCGTAATACCGCCTTTCATCTTGGAATTGCAAAAGCCTTTGCCTACTTTCTATTTGTTTTATCATATCATTAGTTTATCAATGAATCAATCGTCTATATTTTCTTATTTTTCACCGATTATTCTATCTTTTTGGTGCAATTTTAAGAACCTATTATGTAATCCTTAACCCTTAAAGATTACTTTGGAAAGCCTTATTCCTGGAGGTAAGTCTCTTTCTTTTTTCATTGCCTGATGCGCTTTATCAATTAAGTGTTTTTTTAAATCCTCCGGCAATGGTTCATCAAATTCATATAGATATTCTTTATTTATTTCTTCCAAGGCTATATTTAGCAATGAACCACCTTTATCACAATATTCTTTCACTGCTTCAGTAATGATTAGCTTATACTCATCAAACGTCATTATTTTTCCCATTCACATCAACCCTCTTCTTTTTTCTCTTTTATTCACGGTAGCTCCCATTGCATGCCACATCTGCTTTCAGATAACCAGCACTGCTTCTAATCAGAGTGTGATTTATGATTTTATAATTCACAATCACTGAACCGATATTTTACTTGTTTTTTGCAGATTTATACTATCGTATTATAAATTTTTACAGCATACAACAGTCTATAAACCAACCTAGTATATTAGTATATGCTTTATGATCTGCTTTTTTACCTTTTCTTTATGAAAATACATTAAATTTCCCCATTAGCTAAAGCTTTAATAAAAAGTTCTGTTATTCTCATTCCTTTCACATCATATGATAAATTAAAGACACTACATTCTCTCAGGAGGCAAATATGGATTCTAATACAATAAATACTTACTATTCCAAAGAAGATTTACATAATGTCTTAAGATTATTATGGAGCCAGTATGTCATGTGGACACGTTTTGCACTGATTAGCAGAACTTCCGGAACCAACGACACTGAAATCATAGATAATCGGTTAAACGAATTCCCCAGAGATCTTGCCGGTGTAATTGCTATTTATTACGGTGAAGAAGCTGCCGGCAGCCTACAAGCTCTTTTACAAGAAAACATAAAAATTCTTCTTTCCATAATGGAATCCATCTTAGCAGATAATTCCCAGGAAACGATAATACTTGAACAACAGTGGCAGGAAAATGGTGAGAAAATCAGCCGCTTGCTCCATACACTGAACGAGTACTATGACGAAGAAAATATTAAAAATCTTCTGAATAATCTACTTTATATGACAGAAGATGAAATCACCAAACGCAAAAATAAACAATACTATCAGGATGTATACCAATACGATTTTATTGAATATCATAGCCTTATGATAGCCGACATATTATGGGATGGTTTTATTAAAAAATTCTATTAATAGTCTTCTCCTCTCACATATATCTATATTGCGACATATACTAAAACTAAAGAGGCGACACAGTTTTACTGCATAAAGGAGGTTAACCTATGCTTGGGGTTAAGGAATTTTTAAATAAAACCTGTTCCGATGTAATTGTTACCATTCTGGTAAGGTCGGGAAAGGAACCGGGTTGTATTTTTAGGACAGAAGAGTTTTGTCTGAAGGTATTTGAGTGTAAAAAAATATGCTATGGAAATGAAGTCAATTGCTTTTTAGATGGCGTCCGCGTCTGTGCCAGTACTTTCAGCCAATGTGCCCAAACAGAACTAGTAGTAAGAAAATGCGGCTGTGAGGCTGACCGGATTATTAATAAGTACGACCGGATTATTTTTATCAATGCCGGTCCCAACATCGTAATTACTGCCTCCTGGTGCTAATATCTTTACTATGATTCGTATTGAGTCAATTATACCAGTGACTTGTCAGGGCTGTGGGAAATATTTGAAACCGGGTTTCTATTTCCACAAGCAGCCCGCTTACATAGACTTATGTAGTGCAAATGTTTGCATTGTTACAATACATTTTTGCTAATACAGGTTTTTAACCTTAAAGTCTTTTTCTGCTTCTCTTCTTTGATCTTTTTTGGCAATATCTTCGCGCTTATCGTATAGTTTTTTACCTCTTGCAAGACCCACTTCAACTTTTACCAAGCTGCCTTTTAAATAGACAGTCAACGGTACTAATGTAAAGCCTTTCTGGGCCACTTTTCCTAAAATCTTATTGATTTCATAGCGGTGCAGCAGTAGTTTTTTTATCCTTAGCGGGTCTTTATTAAAGATATTTCCTTTTTCATAAGGACTGATATGCATATTATAGACATATACTTCGCCATTCTCAATCCTTATAAAGGCCTCTTTCACACTGCATCTACCCATTCTCAAAGATTTTACCTCTGTGCCGTGAAGTACGATTCCAGCTTCAAAGGTTTCCTCTATAAAATAATCAAAGCGGGCTTTTTTATTATTTGCAATCATTTTTATGCTGTCTTTAGCCATATATCCTCCCTGCTACATTCCGAAATATCCAATATAAAGTCGTTCATCTCTTATCAATTGATAACCCCTTATCAATTCATAATTCCTTATTATTCCTTAAAACTACTCTTCCTCGTCAACAAATTCAAAATCGATTGTTTTTAAAAGTTTATCGGTTCCGACAACCTCTACCTTAACTTTTTCGCCCAGCTTATACGTTTTTCTTGTATGTTCTCCTATCATGGTGTAGTGTTCTTCATCATAAATATAATAATCATCCTGCATTTCAGAAACTCTTACCATTCCTTCTACCGTATTCGGTAATTCCACATACAAACCCCAATTAGTAAGTCCTGATATAACTCCCTCAAAAACCTCTCCGATAAACTGGCTCATATATTCAACTTTTTTCAGCTTTTCTACATCCCGCTCTGCGTCATCTGCACGTCTTTCCATTAGGCTTGACTGCCTTGCAACGTCAGGAACGATTTTATAATAATGATTCACTCTTTTTTCATTTAACTTACCATGAAGATTTTCCTTAATAATTCTGTGTATCTGTAAATCGGGATATCTTCTGATAGGGGATGTAAAATGACAATAATATTTTGTTGCCAATCCAAAATGTCCATCACTGGAAGCCGTATATTTTGCCCGTTTCATAGAACGAAGGGTTAATCGGCTGATTAGTGCTTCCTCGGGAGTGTTGTCTATTTTTATTAATAACTTCTGTAATTCTTTCGGGTGAATCTCCTCCTGACTTACTTTTATACTATAACCGAAGTTGTTAATAAAAATGCCCAGTTGTTTAATCTTATCAGAATCCGGATTCTCATGACTGCGGTATACAAAGGGAAGCTCCTGCCAGAAAAAATCCTCTGCAACAGTTTCATTCGCAAGTAACATAAAGTCTTCAATTATTTTTGTTGCCTTATTTCTTTCATAAGGATTGATTTCAATCGGACGTCCTTTTTCATCTAATCTTATCTTGCTTTCCGGAAAATCAAAATCAATTGAGCCTCTTTTTCTACGTTTTTCCCTTAAAATATCTGCTAATTCAAGCATAAGTTCAAAGATGGGGACATATTCTTCATATTGTTTTCTTTCTTCCTCATCCTTATCTTCAAGAATCTTTTTTACACTGGTATAAGTCATCCGCTTATTTACCTGGATTACGGTTTCTGCAATTTCATGACCAACTACATTACCTTTTTCGTCAATATCCATAAAGCAACTTAAAGCAAGCCTGTCTGTTCCTGCATTTAAAGAACATATTCCATTTGAAAGTTTATGGGGAAGCATTGGTATAACACGGTCCACCAAATAAACACTGGTACCTCGTTTTAGCGCTTCTTTATCTAGTGGGGAGTTTTCTGTTACATAATGCGTTACATCCGCTATATGAACTCCGAGATGATAGATACCATTTTCTCTTGAAAGAGTTATGGCATCATCTAAATCCTTCGCATCTTCTCCATCTATAGTCACTGTTGGAAGATTTCTAATGTCTTTTCTGCCAGTTATCTCATTTGGATTAATTTCATCCTCCACATGTTCCACCTGCTCCATGACTTCCTCTGGAAATTCCTGTGGAAGATTATATGCCAAGATTACTGACTTAATATCAACTCCCGGGTCATTCATATGCCCCAGAATTTCTATTACTTTTCCTTCCGGATTTTTATCCCGATCCCCGTAATTTGTCAATTGAACCACTACCTTATGACCATTAACAGCCCCCTTGGTATGCTCTTTTTGTATAAAGATATCCTTACCGAATTTTTGATTATCTGCAATAACAAATCCATAGTTTTTACTTTTTTCAAAGGTACCAACTACAATGCTGTTAGCTCGCTCCAGAATACGTATAATTTCACCCTCTTGGCGCTTTCCGGTTTTATCCCGCTTCACACTTACCATTACCTTGTCGTTATGAAGGGCACCTTTAGTAGCATTCTCCGGTATAAAAATATCATCGGGTTCACCTTCTATCACAACAAAGCCATAACCTCTTTGGGTTCCATTAAAGATACCGGTTTTGGTGCTGGCATCTGCTAACTTGTACCGCCCCGCATTATCAACCTCTATCTTCCCTTCTGATAGCAAAGATTCCAGAGTCTCTCGCAAATCCTGCTTTTCATTTCTGGGTACCTGCAATACTGTTCCGATTTCTTTCAACTTCATCGGTTGGTACTCTTTACTGTTAATAAAATCTATCAATATTCTTTTTTTCTCTTCCAATATATATTTATCCATTCTGCCTCCATTAGTTTCGTTTCGACGGATGTATAGGAAAGTTTTAAAAATGCGTTTAACTTTAGTATACCATATTTCTCCTATAATTAGTACAATTTTTTTATAGATTCCTATGAAAACATTGTTTATTTTCAAATAAAAATTTTATATAAGCTAGAATAAAACATAAAAAATACGCTGCCTTGTCACAGTATCAGACAATAGCAGCGCATTTTAAGAATGCATGTATTCTTTATAATATATTAAGCACGATGGAAAGAAGGATGAAACCTGCTGCAAGGAACTTTGTGGACTTCTCTAAAGCACCTTCCATAGATCTTCCTTTGTTCTTACCCCAATAAGTATCAGCAACACCACTGATTGAACCTGTCAGTCCAGCAGATTTACCTTCCTGCATTAATACGATTGCCGCTAATGCAACACAAACTATAACGTATACTACGGTTACGATTATTTTAACTACTTCCATCATCACACCTCCTAAGCATTACTTTAATAATAACATAAATTTACTGAGAATTCAACTTATTTGTTTATTTTTTAATTAGAAGGGATTTCCCTGTCATTTCAACCGGTTTTGTAAGACCCATCATCTCAATCATGGTAGGTGCGATATCAGCAAGACAACCACCTTCTTTTAATGTAAACTCTTTGTCATAGTTAACCAGGATAAAAGGTACCGGATTGGTGGTATGAGCTGTTAAAGGCTCACCAGTTATATAGTCTATCAACTGCTCTACATTACCATGATCTGCACAAATAAACATTTGTCCATCAACGGAAAGTAATGCTTCTAAAGACTTCCCTACACACTCATCTATCGCTTCTACTGCTTTCACTGCTGCATTTTCTATGCCAGTGTGACCAACCATATCCGGATTCGCAAAGTTTACAATGATTACATCATATTTTAAGGATTTAATTGCTTCTACCAAGTTATCAGCTACCGCATATGCACTCATTTCAGGCTGTAAATCATAAGTTGCAACATTGGGTGATTTTACTAATACTCTCTCTTCACCTGTATTGGGTACTTCGACACCACCATTAAAGAAGAAGGTTACATGGGCATATTTTTCGGTTTCTGCTAGTCTTAACTGTTTTAAGTTATTTTCAGCTAAAAATTGACCAAACGTTTTATCAATAGATACTTTATGGAATGCCACTATTTTATTTGGAATTGTTACATCATATTCAGAGAAGCATACGTAAGTAAGTGGTATTCTGTTTTCTCTGGCAAATCCTTCGAACTTTTCATCACAAAATGCTCTGGTGATTTCCCTTGCACGGTCTGGTCTGAAATTAAAGAAGATTACTGAGTCATTTTCCTTAACCGTAGCTACTGGCTTCCCATTCTCTATAATTACAGTAGGTACTACGAACTCATCATTTACATTTTCATCATAAGAAGCTTGAATTGCTGCTACTGCATCTTCTGCTGTCGCACCTTCACCAAATGCAATTGCTCTGTATGCTTTTTCTACTCTATCCCATCTGTTATCACGGTCCATTACATAATAACGTCCCATAACAGTTGCAATTTTACCAACACCAAGTTCTTCACATTTTTTAGTCAGAGCTTCTGCAAATCCTTTGCCGGAAGTAGGTGCTGTATCTCTACCGTCTAAAAAGGCATGAATATATACCTTCTGTACGCCTTCTTTTTTAGCCAGCTCCAATAAACCATATAAATGTGTAATATGGCTGTGCACACCACCATCAGACAACAGTCCGTAGAGATGAAGGTCCGAATTATTTTTCTTACAATTATCTATTGCTTTAAGTAAAGCTTCGTTTTTAAAGAAATCTCCATCCTGGATTTCTTTTGTAATTCTTGTTAATTCCTGATAGATAATTCTTCCGGCACCCATATTTAAATGTCCAACTTCGGAATTACCCATCTGACCTTCCGGTAAACCCACTGCCATACCGCTTGCGTAGCCTTTCACAAAAGGATAATCCGCCATAATTTTATCCATTACAGGAGTTTTTGCTAATTTAATAGCATTTCCTTCTGTTTTTTCATTTAATCCATAGCCATCTAATATCATTAATACTGTAGGTTTTTTACTCATAATAGTCACCTTGCCTGATACCACTTATTCTGTACCACTGCCACAATTACAAAGGCTGAAAGAATTCTTATGTGGCAATCCTTTCTTTTACTGTATTTCCTTCAACCTTCCATTTTCATTATATATGTTATTATACTGACTTAATATACAAATGTCCAGTTAAGTTTCTTTACATCAATCGGTATAAAGAACGAAACTTTAGAAGCCAGTTTTGAATTCTTATATAGGGTTCTGCACCCTATATAAGATATTGTAAATGCTTTATTTATAGTTTACGATTTTGCCGAAATCAGGTTTTAAGCTGGCACCGCCTACTAAACCACCATCGATGTCAGGCTGTGAAAATAATTCCGCAGCACTTGCAGCTGTTACACTGCCGCCGTACTGAATACGAATATTTGCAGCAGTCGCAGTATCATAAATTTCTGCAATACAATCACGAATGGCTTTACATACTTCTTGTGCCTGTTCCGTAGTTGCAACTTTACCAGTTCCGATTGCCCAGATTGGTTCATATGCAATCACTGCTGCTTTTGCCTGATCAGCATTAACGCCAAGGAAAGCAATCTTAATCTGCTGACGAATGAAATCAATTGTTACACCTTGTTCTCTTTGAGTTAATGATTCACCACAGCAGATAATTGGAGTAATTCCATGTTCAAATGCTTTTAATACTTTTTTATTTACAGTTTCGTCTGTTTCGCCAAAGTATTCTCTTCTTTCAGAGTGACCGATGATAACATATTTTACTCCGATATCATCTAACATTCCAGGAGCAATTTCTCCTGTATAAGCACCGTTTTCTTCATAGTGCATATTTTCTGCACCAATATTGATATTAGTACCTTTTGCTGCTTCGATTGCTGTAGTTAAAGAAATGGCAGGAACGCAAAATATTACATCCGCTTCCTCTGTTGCCACTAAAGGTTTCAATTCATTGATTAATGTAACGGTTTCGCTTGGAGTTTTATTCATCTTCCAGTTTCCCGCAATAATTTTTCTGCGCATCGCTTTTCTCCTTTAAATATTGTTAATTTAGATTGAACCTGAAAAAGGGACGGTAATCCGCATAACACCACTTACCTGTCCCTTCTTAATATCTTATTTATCGTTAGCTGCTGCTACACCTGGAAGTTCTTTTCCCTCCAAGAATTCAAGAGAAGCACCACCACCAGTTGAAATATGAGTCATCTTATCTCCGAAGCCTAAGATATTAACAGCCGCTGCTGAGTCACCACCACCGATAATAGTGATAGCATCGATTTCTGATAAAACTTTAGCAACAGCAATCGTTCCTTTTGCAAAATTAGGCATTTCGAATACACCCATAGGTCCATTCCAAACAACTGTCTTCGCATTCTTAATGGCATCAGCGTATAAAGCCTGTGTTTTTTCACCGATATCAAGACCAAGCCATTCCGGTTCAATTCCACCCTGTTCAACAGTTTTGAATTCAGCATCATTTGAGAATTCTTTTGCAACTACAGAATCCACAGGGATTAATAAATTAACACCTTTTGCTTTTGCTTTTTCAATCATTTCTTTTGCGTAGTCAAGGTAATCTGCCTCTAATAAGGATTTACCTACTTCTTCACCCATTGCTTTCATAAAGGTATAGGACATACCCCCACCAATGATTAAGGTGTCAACTTTATCTAGTAAATTATTGATAACTGATATTTTGCTAGATACTTTAGAACCGCCAAGGATTGCTACAAAAGGTCTTTCAGGAGTATTAACTGCATTTCCTAAGAAATCGATTTCTTTCTGCATTAAATACCCAACCACAGCAGTATCTACGTATTTGGTAACTCCTACATTAGAACAATGTGCTCTGTGGGCAGTACCAAAAGCATCATTAACAAATATATCACAGATGGATGCTAAATCTTCACTGAAGGAATCAACATTTTTTGTTTCCTCTGCTCTGTAACGAGTATTTTCAAGAAGCACCACTTCTCCGTCTTTCATTACCGCTACAGCAGTTTTTGCATTTTCTCCAACTACATTGGCATCTGCTGCAAAAGTAACAGTCTGTCCTAATAATTCCTGTAATCTTACTGCTACGGGAGCTAAAGATAATTCAGGTTTAGGCTCACCCTTTGGCTTACCAAGATGGGAGCAAAGAATAACCTTTCCTCCATCGTTTATTAACTTCTTAATTGTAGGCAGTGCTGCAACCAGACGGTTTTCATCTGTAATTCTTCCTTCCTGTAAAGGAACATTAAAATCACATCTAACTAACACTCTTTTGCCTTTTACATTGATATCATCTACTGATTTCTTGTTAAGCATCTGTGTTACTCCTTTCAATCACTTTTCATTTTACTTCTAGAATCTCTTAATAAAAAAATCCGGCCTTGGAATAACAGTCAAGGAGGGTTCGGTTAACGTTCCTCGACTTTATTCACAAAGACCGGACCCATTAAGGATCAATATGATATATTTTAAACTTTAAAAATTAAGCTAATTCAGCAAAATATTTAATTGTTCTTACCATCTGACTTGTGTAAGAATTTTCGTTGTCATACCAAGCAACAACTTTAACTAAAGTCTTGTCCCCATCAAGAGGCGTTACTTTTGTCTGTGTTCCATCGAATAAAGAACCTTCAGAAATACCGATGATATCGGAAGATACTAATTCTTCTTCTGTGTATCCGAAAGAAGGATTCGCTGCTGCTTTCATAGCTGCATTAACGTCATCTTTAGATACTTTGCCTTTAACTACTGCTACTAATTCAGTAATAGAACCGGTAGGAGTAGGTACACGCTGAGCTGCTCCATCTAATTTACCGGATAATTCAGGAATAACAAGACCGATTGCTTTTGCTGCACCAGTTGAGTTAGGTACAATGTTTTCAGCAGCTGCACGAGCTCTTCTTAAATCACCCTTAGGATGAGGACCATCTAATGTCATCTGATCACCAGTATATGAGTGAATTGTAGTCATGAAACCTTTTTCAACTTCTACAAGATTATTTAATGTATAAGCCATAGGAGCTAAACAGTTTGTTGTACAGGATGCTGCAGAGATGATAGTATCGGAAGATGTTAATGTTTTTTCATTTACACCAAATACGATTGTAGGAAGATCATCACCAGCTGGAGCGGAAATAACAACCTTCTTAGCACCAGCATCGATATGTGCCTGAGATTTAGCTTTAGATACATAGAAACCTGTACACTCAAGAACTACGTCTACACCGATTTCTCCCCAAGGAAGATCTGCTGCATTTTTTTCTGCATAGATTTTAATTTCTTTTCCGTCAACTACGATGGAAGATTCTTTTGCTTCTACTTTATCTGCTAAAGCGTATCTTCCCTGTGCTGTATCATATTTTAATAAATGTGCAAGCATTTTAGGGTTAGTTAAATCGTTGATAGCTACAACTTCATAACCTTCTGCTCCAAACATTTGTCTGAATGCAAGACGTCCAATACGTCCAAAACCATTAATTGCTACTTTTACTGCCATGATTTTAATTCCTCCTAATTGTTAATTTTATAATATGCTGCCAGAATTCACATAAACGGAAGGCTGTGACAACTGTTATATGTATTAAAGACAGCTATTAACCAAAATTATGATTGACAAAAAATTCTCAAACACTATCTTATTTTACCTTTTTTAGATAAAAATATCAAGTGCAAAATATATATTTCATGCAATATTCATAGATAGAACATAAAAGCAGAGCAAACGAAAGATTCTTTGTGCAAAACTTCTGTTAAATTTTGTATTTTAGTATTTGCTATATAAATCTTTTATCTTGTCCAAATTCAGTGTGTACATTTTATAACATATACTTATAATTTTCACTAATTATAAATAATTCGGAGCGTTTTCTCATACCACAAAAAGTAGTAAGAGAAAACTTCCGAATTAATAGATTATCTCATATGATTCTGTCCGTGCTGACCGGATAATCCAGCCTGTCCCCCTTGACTGGCCTGTCCTGACTGGCTTGTCAAGGTATTTACTAATTCCTTAACGCTCATGATTTCTTCCTGTGTTGCTTTCTGAGCTGGCTGATAGTAATTTTTACTCTTTGCGATAGTGTATAACTCCTGCTGGCAGGTTTCAGCACCATTACGCATTTGCACTAATGTTTGTCTTAACTGCTGGTCTTCTGTCTGTGAAATCATATCAGCTAAGCTTTTTAAGCCTGCGTTAATAGAATTTAAGGCATCTGTTACCATCATTTTTTCTTGCATATTCGGCCTCCTATTGTAAGAACTGTATTAATGTCTGTTTCTTTTGCTCTGCTGATTGTACTTCTTTTTGGAAGAATTGCTTTACATAAGGATCTGTGCAATTTTCTGCATAGGTTTTGTATTTTTCCCTATCAGTTTCACCAAATAACAAGAGGTGTCTTAAATTCTGTACGTCCATTTTTGATAAATTACTCATGTTTGTCCTCCTTAATTCATATTTCCATAGAATTTTATACAGAAAAATTCTTAAAGCAATTGCTTAAACTCTTACGAAGTAATCCTTATCAAATTACTTAAAAGAATTTTTTCTATAGTAAGTGATTCAGATAAAGGCAGATGAATTTGTTATCTAAGCTTTTATCTAAGAATATTATGACTTAGGAGGACGTTTATTATGCAGATTTTTTTGAATCTTAAAGTGGTTTTTTTGTTAATTTTTGAATATGATAATCTGGTGCATATATCTTATGATAATAGACTGGTATATAGCTCTTCATATTGTTTTACCGCATAATTCCAGGAAAAGTCTTTTGCCATCCCTCTATCAATGATTTTATTCCATTCTCTTTTTTTATGAAAAAATATATCTTTCGCGTAACGGATACTGTGTAACATTTCATGTGCATTGTAATTATGAAAGCTAAAACCGGTTCCTGTACTTTCAAACTCATTGTAAGGCTCTATAGTATCCTGTAATCCACCTGTTTCCCTTACAATTGGAACTGTCCCATATCGTAAGCTAATGAGTTGGCTTAAACCACATGGCTCAAATAAAGAAGGCATTAGAAAACTATCACAGGAGCCGTATATTTTATGTGCCAGTTCATCTGAATAAAATATATGAGACGAGACCCTATCCGGATACTTCCAGTTATAATGCCGAAACATATTTTCGTACCGCATATCTCCGGTTCCTAATACGATTAACTGAGTATCTTCTGTGCATAATTCTTCCATGATGTAATCTATTAAATCTAACCCTTTCTGGTCTGTCAGCCTCGATACAATTCCGATAAGAAATTTCTTCTCATCCATAGGCAGACCCAGCTCCTTTTGTATATTTCTTTTGTTTTTTGGTTTTTCTTTTCTATAATTCTTTGTATTGTACTTGTAGTATAAATAAATATCTGTTTCCGGATTGTACTCATCATAATCAATTCCATTGAGTATTCCAAAAATCTGTCTTGCCTTTGCCCGCATAAGTCCATCCAACCCTTCTCCATAGAAGGGAGTTTTTATTTCCTTGGCATAGGTTTTGCTTACGGTTGTCACTCTGTCCGCGTAGACAATACCTCCTTTTAGATAATTGGCAGCTCCGTAGGCTTCCAGTTTATCCGGGGTAAAGTACGAATCAGGTAACCCTGTAATGTCTTTTACTGTTTTTACGTCCCAAACTCCTTGATACTTAAAATTATGTATCGTCATTATGGATTTCATGTTCTTAAAATAATCTCCTCTTATAAAGGAGTCTTTGTGATAGACCGGAATTAAACCGGTCTGCCAATCATGGCAATGAAGTATATCAGGCTGAAAGCCGATTAGTGGCAACGCAGACAAGCAAGCCTTACAAAAATACGCAAATTTTTCTACATCTTCATAAATATTCCCATAAGGGGTATGCCCGTTAAAATAGTATTCATTATCAATGAAGTAAAAATGAATTCCTGCTACCTCCGCTTCAAAAACTCCAACATACTGGCTTCTCCAGGCTAACTCCATATAGAATTGGGTTTTATATACCATTTTTTCTTTTAACTCTTTTGGAATTATTTTGAACATCGGCAGCATTACCCGAATATCATACTTGTTCTTATCCACATATTTCGGCAGCGCTCCCACTACATCAGCCAAACCTCCGGTTTTTATAAATGGTACACATTCTGAGGATACATAAAGTATTCTAATCATAAATACACTCAGCCGTATACGAGGTGCTTCTATTCTGTCACGGCATCCTTTCTGTATATTTCTATCCTGGATTTCCTTACTTTAACAAATAACGTTTTATTACCACTCTTGATACTATTTTTACCCATGGTATGATTTTTCATCCTCATATTTGATTATTGTTTTATATAAAGTCTATTGTTAAAGCCGGTTTTTAACTATTATGCAATTTTTCATATGAATAGAATCATTGTTTTCATTATATCTCATACACTGAATACGGGTCTGACTACAAGCTGTATACTCATTCATGGTTTTCCATAAATGTCACTATACAACTTGAGTCAGACCCGCTATATATAACAATTAAAAGTTTTTTTAAGCTGTTATGCTCTTAATTTATATTCTAACCTTATTTTATCTGCAATTAAGGCAACGAATTCTGAGTTAGTAGGCTTTCCTTTGCCATTACTAACCGTATAACCGAATAGCTCATCGATTGTGTCCATTTTTCCTCTGCTCCACGCTACTTCTATTGCGTGTCTGATTGCCCGCTCAACCCGGCTAGGTGTTGTCTTATGTCTTTTTGCAATAGACGGATACAGTAATTTTGTAATGGAATTAAGCATTTCATTATCATTTACCGACATCATAATTGCATCTCTTAGGTACTGGTATCCTTTAATATGTGCAGGGACACCAATTTCATGGATTATATTTGTAACATCAGACTCTAGATTTCTTTCCTTGTAATCATCTTTGCTTTCGTAAGCACTTACCCGATGATTATCAATTAGTTTGTTATTATGTATATCCCCGCGGATTTGTTTAATCCTAGTTAAAACCATATTGTTATCGAATGGCTTCATGATATAATAACTTGCACCAAGTTCAAAAGCATTTTCTGTAACACCTTCCTGACCGATAGCTGTAATAACTATAAATGCAGGTGTTTTCTTAAAAGAATCATCTAATCTGACTTTTTCCATAACACCCAACCCATCTAATTTAGGCATTATTAAGTCTAGTAAAACTACATCTGGTTTCTTTTCTTTAATCATGTCCAGTGCGTCAATTCCGTTTTCAGAAGTACCCACTACTTCGATATCGGAATCTCCTTTGAGAATCTCTTCTAATAATTTTACGATTCTTTCATTATCATCCACAATTGCTACATTAATCTTACCCACGTTGATTTCCTCCCAAAATATTACCTGTTACGGTATTTTTTATTTCTTTTAATTTTTAATAATGTTTTATCCTCCTTTTTCTTTTTTCATTCCAAAAATATGATTCATCCGTACTACATTATAACTCGTTAAAATGCCCTAGTCAATATTTTCCATATTTTTTTCCATTATTTTGATACATTTTACTAAGTTATAGTATATACCTGCAAAATACAGTCAGCTTTTACATTATTTTTTAGCATGTAACAACAGCACTAAATTTTGATATTTTTTAATTTGTAAAAACTTACCATATTTGCATTATATACATTTATTTCCATATTATCAATTGTTTCTTATCGCAATTTACGACATGAAGCCAATGGTCTTTAAGCAATTATTAAGTAATATATACTATTTTGCATAATTGTCAGCAAATGTGTTTGAGTAAAATGGACTTTCATAGCATTTTTTTATGAATCCTTTTGTTTTCCGTCGATAATTTAATAGATTTAATTATCTTCTAAGTTATTAATCATATTTTCAATAAATGTACCGTAACCTTTGGTAGAATCCTGTATAAATACGTGTGTAACCGCGCCAATTATTTTACCACTCTGAATTATGGGACTGCCACTCATGCCTTGAACTATACCTCCTGTCATTTCCAGAAGTTTTTCATCGGTTATCTTAATAACCATTCCTTTATTAGGACTCTGGCTATTTAGGTCAATCTTTTCAATCTGAATCTTATATTCTTTGACTTCATTGTCTACACAACTTAAAATTGTGGCTGGTCCTATTTCTATTTCCTGTTTTAATCCCACAGGTATGGCTTTTATATGATTAGCAGTTACATAGTTATTACTTACAGTTCCAAAGATTCCCTGACTTGTGTTTTTATTGATATCACCGATTTTATCACCTTCATTTTGATTAATCAATCCAATAAGTTCACCGGGTACACCATTTTTTCCTTTTACTATAGTCATAATATCAGCGGAATATAAATATCCTTTTTCTATTTCCATAATAAGGCTGGTATCAATATCCGTTATTCCATGTCCGAGAGCTCCAAAATCACCTTCCTGAGTAATAAAGGTCAAGGTGCCAATACCTTGTGTATTATCCCTTATCCAGGCTCCTATTTTATATTCGCCATCCGCAGTTTTAATAGGTTTTATAACAAAATGCGTTGTTTTGTTCTCTCTGCGAATATTTATTTTGAGGTCTTTTCCATCACATTCTTGTATGGCTTTGATTAAATCTTCCTTGTTCCTTATGATACTATCATTTATACCTGTAATATAGTCACCGGTTTTAAGCTTATTTAGTGCCGGTTCATAATTGAGTCCATCCGCTCCATTAATAACACCGGTTCCCAATACCATTACTCCATCTGTTTCCACATAGATACCAATTGGATTACCACATGGTATTAGTTCTTGAGTATCAATTACCCCCAATTCCACTTGTTTAAAAGTTAGAAAACCAAAAAGCTTTAAATTTATAACATATTTTCCGGTTTCAGTAGATTTTAAAGAAAATGGTTTATTTAAGTCTAATTTAAGCTGATTCGTCGGTACTTTTTTATTATTTACACTGATTACACCAATATCCTCTTCTGAGGCAGTCAGATTTCCTTCAATTGGAAGGTTAAAATCGAAAGCTTCATCTTTTCCGACCATAATTCGTATGGTATCAGGTATACTATTATCCAGTTCCCTGTAAGTAAAATATAGTAAAACTACTAGGTTGATACAGAAAACCAGAATTAGGATTTTTCGATATATAGACTTTCTATTCATAAGTTGGCTCCCATCTTGCGTTATCGCTATTTAATACAGTTATGAAAGAACGTACGATGAATGTGTCTTGACACACATTCTCCGCGCTGAACGAATTCATGAAGTGCTGTTTTTATGCCATGAATACGTTTTTGATACTAGAAAATTCTTATATTAAACATAAAAAAGGATATACACCGGAGTGTATATCCTTAAATATTATCTACTGATAGTATGTGTATTTAATTAATTTTCAAACTAGTATTTTTTAGTTCTTTTTGCCAGTTCTTTCATTTCTTCTGCACTTTGTATGACGGTATCGGTGATTTTGGCTCCACCTAAAATTCTTGCAATTTCTTCAACTGATTCCTTTTCTTTTAAACTTCGTATAGATGTATGAGTCGTTATTCCATCGGATTGCTTTTCTATAATATAATGGGCATCAGCCATTGCCGCTATTTGAGGAAGATGTGTAATACATAGAATCTGATGTTTATCTGCTATCATAGATAGTTTTTCGGATACTTTCTGTGCAGTTCTTCCACTTACTCCAACATCTATTTCGTCAAAAATCAAGGTATTTATTTCATCTTTATGAGCTAGTACTGACTTAATAGCCAGCATAATTCTTGATAATTCACCACCGGAAGCTACCTTAGATAAAGGCTTTAGCTCTTCTCCGGGATTAGTCGATATGATAAATTCTGCATCGTCATAACCATTACCTGTATAATGCCCGGTATAGCGGAAAATTATTTCAAATTTAACTTCTAAAAAATTCAAATCTATTAATGCTTCTTTAATTTTAGAAGCAAGTTCTTTAGATTTTTCTTGCCGAATTACTGACAATTGTTCAGATAACTTTCTTACCTTTTCTTCCTGTTTTACATACTCAAGATTTAAAGCTGATAACGTTTCTTCATAATTTTCATACTGGGTTAATTTTTCTTCTCTTGACTTTAGGTATTGTAATATCTCTTCAATACTACTTCCATATTTTGCTTTTAAATGATTTACTAAGTTCAATCTTTGTTCCGTTATTGTAAAATCATCTTCGTATCCGTTAATATCTGCAATATAGTCTGACAGATCACGGTTAAAATCATTCACCAACGTCTCAATGTCCATAATCTGGCTGTAGAAGCCTTTAATTGTCTCATCATACTCTGTCAGTCTGGACAGTTGTTTTACGCTGCGTCCAATATTATTTCCTGCAGAGCTTAAATTCTCATATCCGATTAAATCGTAAACCTGATTTAAGCCTTCCGCGATTGTTTTTGCATTAGAAAATTTTTTATAATCTGCTGTCAGTATTTCGTCTTCTCCTGACTTCAGGGCAGCATTTTTGATTTCGTTAATTTCATATTCTAAAAAAGACATTTCTCTAAGTCGTTTGTCTTCATCTATTTTTAATTCTTTTAGACTGTTACCGATATCAATATATTTACGGTATTCAACTTCCAGATTATTTTTAATATCATAAATATTTTCTTTAGCAAAACGGTCGATAATATCTAAGTGCTTGTCTTTATATAGCAGGGACTGGTGCTCATGCTGTCCGTGAATATCAATTAAAAGTCCTGCGATTTCTTTTAAATTAGCAGCTGTAACTGTCTCCCCATTTACTTTACTAATACTTTTACCGCTCATGATTTTCCGGGTAATTATAATCTGCCCGTCTTCTACCGGTAAGTCCAATTCTTTAATTCTGTTCAGTATGTAGTCATTGTCGGTATGAAAAAGCAGTTCTACCAAGGCATAATCGGCACCCTTACGGATAATGTCCTTACTTACTTTTCCTCCTAATGCTACATTGACTGACCCAATAATAATTGATTTACCCGCTCCGGTTTCACCAGTTAAGATATTGAGATTATCCCGAAAGGTTACATCTACTTCATCAATAATAGCAAAATTTTTCACATGCAAATTCAGTAACAAAGTTGTTCCTCCTACTCAGTATTGAATCTTCTCCAACCACCATAAACATATGTTCTGTTTTTATCATATCATATTGTTACTGAAACCGCAAATGTTTTTTTATATCAGAAAGCCTTGCCCATCTTGAAATAATATATGGTTATCATAGGATACATGAAATTTTATCAGCAAAAGAGGAAAGAGATTGATTGTCGTGAAGAGTATGAACTCTACATATATAACCGACTTGGGGGAACAAGCCGGTATCCGGAAAGTGCTTAAGATATTAACCCAGGAATATCAAGTATTAAACTAATTCTTCCATCACTTAGTAAAGTACATCCCTCTAAAATCTTCCGCTCACTTGCTTCTTGTATATACTCCGGCAATGCCCTTACTACTACCTGCTGCTGTCCAGTGAGATGGTCTGCAAAAAGACATGCAGATTTTTCATCCCTGCTAACCATTATTAATATTCCTTCGGAATAGTTCAAGGCATTTGCTCTTACATTAAAAATCTTGTGAAGACTTAAAATCGGGTACAGTTTACTCCTGATTCTTATCATATCATTCCCGTTTGGATGGAATATAATATCTTCCTCCTTTGGATGGAAGGATTCCTTTATTACATTGATTGGTATTATATAGTTTGAATCACCAACAGATAAATTCATCCCCTCCATAACGGCAAGGGTTAGAGGAATTTTTAAAGTTATAGTGGTTCCTTCACCAGCCCGGCTTTCAACTCCTAAAGAGCCTCCAATGGTTTCAAGATTCTTCATAACCACATCCATACCAACACCCCTTCCGGAGAATTCTGTACTCTTTTCCTTGGTGGAAAAACCAGGAAGGAGTATCAGTTTATATATTTCTTTATCCGTTAAATTACTTTCCCTTTTATCTAACAGTCCGGTTTTTTTCGCCTTTGTTAAAATTTTATCTTTGTTAAGTCCTCTTCCGTCATCTTTTATGGTTATAAGAACTTCACTGCCTGAATTCTCTGCTTTTAAGGTGATGGTACCAATAGCTGTTTTTCCCAGACTTACTCTCTCCTCAGGATTCTCTATACCATGATCTAACGCATTTCTTACCAAATGCATTAGAGGATCTGAGATATGTTCAATAATATTTTTATCTACCTCTGTATCTTCACCCACTAGAATAAGATTCACTTCTTTTTCAAGTTTTTTACTCATATCTCTTACGACACGGTTCATCTTGTGGAAGGTGACTGATAAAGGAAGCATACGAATCGCCATAACAATATCCTGTAAATCACTAGTTATTTTACTTAATTGCCTTGCAGACTTATGAAAAATGTCTAACGTCATTTCCTCTATATCCAGTTTTTTTAGTACCGCGGCTTCGGTAATAACCAACTCACCCATTAAGTCCATAAGCTTATCGAGTTTTGCTACGCTTACACTTATCATACTGTGATAGGCTGTGCGTTCTTTCTTCTTAACTCTAATTTCTGTTTCATTTTTTTCTTCAGTCAGCTCTGTTTCATTCAATACGTCACTTATATGACTGCCGTTATCTTCATTGGCTGACTTATTAAGCTGCTTTAATTTTAATTCTTTTAAAAAGACAGTACTCATAAGTAAATGATGCAATGCATGATAGCCTAAGTTAGAAGTCAGATCTATTCGAAATCCATTTGCCTGTATAGCTTCAATAGACGCATCCGTACCAATATTCTCAGGCAGATAGGTAATTGAGTGCACCATATCTTTAAGTGCATGAACTATTCCATATGCTCTGACATGTTCCATTCCGCAATTTTCTTCGAAATATATAACTACTTCAAAACGATTTCCTTCCTCTTTCACGTCCTGTCCAAAATTCGATACTTTTTTTGTACTACTCTGAACAAATTGTGTAGTATGATTCTCAGAATTAACTGTATTCTTGTGCGTTACGGCATCTCTTTGATTCTTTTTTATAGAGGTAAGATACTTTTTTAAAGCAGTAATGATTTCCGAAGAGCTTCCATCTGCCCTCATATCATTCTCTATCTTTTCTAATTCAGATTTTATAAAATCTACACTATCCAACAACAGGTCACAAAGTAAAGAATCCCCTGATTTTGTCGAAGAATTCTCCCTTAATATAAAGAATACGTCTTCGATTGTATGAGCCAGAGTCGAAATATCCTGAAATCGCATCATTGACGCTGAACCCTTTATAGTGTGCATTATTCGAAATACTTTATTTATTTCCTCCGGCAGAAATCCACCTTTACCTTCACTGGCAATTACCGTTTGCTCTAATTGTTCTGTCAGTTGTATTGTTTCGTATATGAATGACTCAAGAAGAGCATCATTAGAATATTGCTCAGACATAACAGCCCCCTTATCTTCCAGTAATTAACACTCAAGTACTCCCAGGGTAAAATGTTTTAACTTTCTAAAATTTTATTTAAAACCTGAACAACCTTCTCTTCCTGAAACGGCTTAACAATAAATGATTTTGCTCCGTTTAATATTGCTTCCTTCACCTGGGTATCCTGCCCAAGTGCTGATATCATCAAGACTTTTGCATTGGGATCCAGTTTCATGATTTCCTTTAATGCCTCTAAACCTGACATAACAGGCATGGTAATGTCCATTGTTACGGCATCCGGCTTTAGAAGCTTATATTGTTCAATGGCTTCTTTTCCGTCTTCAGCTTCTCCAGCTACTTCGAATCCACTATTTACAAGGGCTTCGTTTATTGCCAGTCTCATAAATGATGCATCGTCAACAATTAGTATTCTCTTCATAAGTAATCCCTTCACAGATATCTGTGATATAGCCACTGCTGATAGTCTACAGGAATAGTAAGTGGCTTCCTTTCTATTTTTTGATTTTCCCATAGACTTATATCAAGCCGCCTTAAAATACAGCCAATCTCCTGTTATCATGCATCTTACTACTATTCTTCATCTAATATAATAGATGCTTACATCTATCTTATTGATATTCATTCTAGTAAGCGCATATATCTTGTAAATACTTGTTTAATTATAAAATAAATGCCATTAAATTTAAACTTTCATACTAAAAAAGTTCTGTAGTAGTATTTTTCTGCCTCTTATTCTGATGACTGAAATACTATTACAGAACTTAGTTTTTACCACAATAACATACACTTCCAGGGAGTGTCTGAAAATCACATGTTCTGGATTAAGCGTTCCGTTTGTTTGCCGCACAAGCAACTTTTACCTGAGTAGTATTACATGCCTAAATTCATGACACATAATGATACTATGCCTTCAAAACGAGAGAATATTACCCTTAGTAACATTCAGAATACTATACTATCTTATCTTAACTACCCTTAAGGTACAAGTTAGTTTCCTACCATTGACGGTTGCAGTTATCGTTGTTGTTCCAAGTCTTCTTGAGCTTACCAACCCATTTGTAACCACTGCTATGGTATTGTCATCGATATCCCAGGTTACACCGCTATTAATTCCTATTACTGATAATCGATAAGTAGAATATTGTTCCAATTCAAGATAAGTTGTATTTAAACCAACTACAGTTACCTTGGCTGTAGCTGTTTTACCGGATTCCGTCATTATCGTAACATTGGCAATACCAGGGGTACGCGCCGTAACTTTTCCGGTTGATGAATCTACAGTAGCCACTGTTCTATTATCGCTTTGCCAAGTAAATGTGTCCGTTGAGTTCGTCGGATTGATTGCTTTTTGCAGGGTGTTAGTCTCACCAACTACCATTGTTAAATTCTGATTGATAATGGTAACACTGTTGGAAGGCACTCTAGGCTGTATCATAAAAAATGCTGTTGCAGATTTGCCGCTGCTGTCTTTGGCTGAGGCTTTAATCGTCACGTTCCCTGCCTTCAAAGCAGTTACAACACCATCTGAATCAACAATAGCTATGCTTTCATCACTGGAAGACCAGTTCACAGTTTTGTAAGTTGCATTGCTTGGTCTTACTGTTGCCTTTAGCTTATAGGAACGACCAACTATCGTGGTTACTGATGTTTTATTCAAGGATATGGATGTTACCGCTCTGACTACTCTTACAGATGCGGTTGCCTTCACTCCACTTCCATCTTGTGCCGCAGCCGTAATAGTTACTGTACCTAACTTTTTACCGGTAATTTTACCATTCGCATCCACTGTGGCAATTTTAGTATTACTGGAAGTCCATTTTAGCTTTGGATTAGTTGCGGCATTGGTTTTAACAGTAGCTGTCAGCGTTGTAGTCTTACCCACACCAAGTTTTAAACTTGTTTTATTTAATTTAATACTGGTTACCCGTTCTACTACTGTTACAACACACCATTCTGAATATTTTCCGTCGGACGTCTTAACAGAAATAATTGAAGTACCGCCTTTTAATCCCTTCACAGTTCCGTTAGCTGCAACGGTGGCTATTTTTGCTTTTGAACTGGTGAAATTGTATGTTACCTGTTGAGATGCTGAACTAGGTATAATAGATGCTTTTAATTCGAAGGACTCTCCTATTACAATGGTTTTCTCCGTAAAATTAAGCTGCATGCCCGTTGGCCTTGCCTTTACGGTTACATTACAGTATATAACCGTCCCAATGGAAGTCTTTGCAATAATTATGGTTTTGCCGTTTGCTTTACCGGTTACATTACCCTGATTATCAACTGTTGCTATCGCATTATCTGCTGATTCCCAGGTTAAAGAATAATCCGTACTGTTAGCAGGTGTTACACTTACCTTAATCTGATGCGTTTGGTCAACGAATAATTCCAAGTCCGTTACATCAAAGACAATACCTGTTGCTTTTTGTACTACATTAATGGTACAGGTCGACATATACGCACCATCTGCTGTTTTTAGTATAATGATAGCTACACCAGCTGCATTTGCTTTTAATAAACCACCTGCGTCTACACTGACAACGGAATTATCTGTGGAAGTCCAGGTTACTCCTTTATTTGAAGCATTCGTAGGAGTTATCAGATAAGAGAGTCTGGTTGTATCACCTACATACATTGTTTTCTTACTGTCATCCAGTTTAATAGAAGTAACAGATAACCCTACTGTAATATTACAGTAGGCTGAAACACTGGGATTATCATCTGATGTCGCTACAATGGATACAGTACCAGAACTTAGTAAAGTAACTAAACCGTTACTGTCTACCGTTGCAACTTTAGTATTCGTTGATTTCCAGGTAACAGTCTTATTTGTAGCTTTATCCGGTGCTATAATAGCCCTTAACTGATAACTCTTGTCTGATAAATTAAGGCTTAATTCAGTAGCAGATAAGGTTATACCGGTCACCTGCTGTTTTACAGTTACCGTACAATATCCAACAACTACGTTTTCCTGATTTATAGCAGTAATTACAGCTGTTCCGCCAGCTATACCCTGAATGGTTGCCGTAACATCACCATAATCTGTTATTTTAACTACATCTTCATTCGATGAAGTCCATTTTAACTTTACGTTATTTAAGTCTTTTGGCTCAATAACTGCCTTAATAGTTTTATACTCAGTAATGTTAAGTACCACTTCTGAAGGATCTAGAGTAATCTTGTTAACAGAATCCTGTACATGCACTGTACAAGAGGCAGTTTTAACAATACCGTTAATAATCTGGGTAGCGGTTATTACTGCTGATCCTTTGCTAACACCGGTCACCAGACCCTTTTTATCTGTATTATCAACAGTCGCCACACTCGGGTTACTACTTGTCCATGTTACTACTGTTCTTCTGTCTGAGGTTAAAGCTTCTAACTGATATGTACCAGATGTATATATATTTATTGAAGATGCATTTAATGCAATTCCATCTATAACAGTTACTTTTATAGTATGGGAAGTACCGTCACCAATTTTGGTTACAATTATTTCAGCAGTACCTTTTGATAAACCTTTAATAATACCACTGCTGCTTACAGAAGCTGCACCGCTTGTCGTATCCTTAAGACTAAAATTGTATTGTGAAGCACTAGGAATGTTAGAATTATCTACAATGTTATAGGTATCACCGACACCCATTATAATAGCGTCATCATAGAATTTTAACGGAACTTCTAATAAGATTTCTAAGTAGGGAACAGCAGAACTTGGATCTCCTAAATTAAAATCCGTGGGTATGTACTTTGAATCAACAAAAGCTCTTATATAGTATGTGCCCGCTTTTGCACTGTTAATCGTAAAGTTTTTATCATTAAATACAGAATAGTCTATTAATCCCTTAGGGTCAATTTCCGTTTTACCATTGGAATCATAAAATTTCCATACTAATTTTGAGGTATCCATTGAATTAGTTGATATCTGTGTTTTTTCATTTGATACTAATTTGAAATAGGATAAGTAATCTCCTGCTGTCCCTGTCGGATTAATCGCCTGGGGACTTACAATTACATCGAAGTATACTTCTAGTGGGTCAACTTCCTTAGATACGGAATTGGTTGTAATCTTAACCTGTGTCATACCTGCTCCCACAGCCGTAACAACACCATTAGCAACCGTAACAACTTTATCATCCATAGTAGTCCATGTCAGAGAAGGATTATTATTGGCAATCGTCTGACTTGGACCATTGTCATTTGTGTATTTAAGAACTATAGTCTTGGGGTTTTCTGCGGAATTATCAATTTCTTTAAATAATAAAGCCTTTTCACCAGATATTAATACTTCTGAAAAATTAGACTGGTCAACTTGAAAACCAACTTTTAGTTTACACTGTATATTATATGTAACGCCATTTCTGACTATTAAAGCAGTAATATCTGAATAACCAGGCCCTTTACGTGTAATATCCGCTTTCAGTGGATTGGTAGTATCCGGTTTTAATTCTATTACATCTGAACCGAACCATTTCCAGGTAATGCTGTCTGAGGTACCCAAGGCAATACCCTCATCATTAGACACCCAAATTTCACCATTAGCAGATTTTAATTCAATGGTATCACCATCTTTATATATCTGATTGTTGTATTTGAAATAAAAATCTTCGGTAGCAGCATTTACACTGTTATATCCCAATATGCCCAAAACCATTATTGTGACACACCCTAGAATTGCGAGTACATATTTCTTGGTAACTTTTTTCATTTTGACCTCCCTGTCTGACTTTTCGCTGAATGCACCTTTATAGTATATCGGTAATTTCTTTCTTATACCTTAGCAACATATAAAAATTTAACTAATATTTTTTGTCATTTATGTGTCACATTATGGTTAATATTGGCGGTTTCCTGCAAACTTTAAAGCATCTGCAAGTTTCGTACACAATAAAAAAACTCATAGCATCTTTTTTTATTAACGTTAAAGCCTTGTATTATGGGGCTTTAGGGATTTAATTAAAATCTTTACTTCTAAAGCATTTACTTTTCTTTAAAACAGCCAGGTTAATACGAGTCAATACGGATAGGACTAAAGTAGGACAGGGTTACTAGTATATAATAAGATAAAAGTTAAGTATACCTGTTGTATGAATTAATCGTTTAAGCTCCCGCCTTTGTGCCATTGCGCTAGCTGTGGTTACATGCATAAGAATTAGGATGTTGAAAAAGTATCCCGTTTTCTCAACCTACTTTCCTTTTGGTCCTATAAGAGGAAATTCTCCACTTTCCTTTACCTTGTTATAACTGTCCGACATGCGGGCTTTGAAATTTTTTGCATCCTTACTATCCATAATTTCGAGTTCCACAAGTTTGTCTACCAATCGGTTTTTAATTTGTAATTCTTCTTCTAAAAGTGCATAAACCCCTGCCTTCTGTTCCTCATTCAGTGCATTCCATTTTTCGCTGGCTTCTTTCAGCTTTTTATCAAATGCTGCCTTCTTGTTTCTATGGTTTGAATTTGATTCAGACAGTGTAACTGATACGTTACCAGCATCCGCTGCATAGATGTGTAATGGACTCATTCCGGACAATCCGATTATACCTGCTATTGCAATACTACATAACTTCGCTTTTAACATTCAGTATCCTCACTTTCTTTATATACAACAAGTATACTAACTTTACGTATAGTATTTCCCAGTCCAGTAAAGATATCTTACTATTTACGAATTACAATTATTTAACAAATACCAGGAACATTTGTTTGTATATTGTGTAATAACATGTTATACTTAAATATATTAACAATTGGGAAACACTATCTCTAGTCAGGAAGTAGGCTAAATAAGCAAAATAAAGGTGACTTTCACTGCACCGGAATCTGTTTTTAGTGATTTAACTATTTCCATCACATTCAAAGACTGTTTCACAATTGCCTAAATTATTCTAAGAACAAAAGGAGAATGGGATGGCAGAAAAATTTTATGAAAATGAGAACTTTGATAATTTGAAAATGGAATATGAAAGAATAGAAAGTTATGAGTTCTATAATTGTACTTTTAAAAACTGTTCATTTGAAGAGTGTATATTGGCTTATTGTTCTTTAATTGAATGTAAATTTATTAATTGTAAGATTGTAAGTCTTAAGGTTGAGTTCTCACAAATTAAATATACAGAATTTGAGAAGTGCAACTTAATCGGAGTCAACTGGTATGATTTATCGCCAACAGGAGGTATAGCTGACCCTATAACCAAATTTAAAGATTGTATATTAAAGTATAATAGTTTTATGCATATAAATTTTAGAAAATTTAACTTCTCTTTGAATTCAATACAGGACTCAGGATTTGATGAATGTAATTTGATGGAAAGCAGCTTTAATAACTGTTGTTTGGAAGCCACACAGTTTTCAAAATGTGATATGAGAAAAGCCGATTTTAGGGAAGCAACTGGATATCAAATAAGTATAACCACGAATAAATTAGCTGACGCTAAATTCTCTTTTCCGGAAGCAATTAAATTACTAAGTGAATTGGGAATTAAATTGAGTTACTAAATTATTACCTTATTTGTTGCCAAATTCATGGAATGTCTGAACAAATATATCTTTATAAAACAAAAAAATCCCTCCAATACACCAATTATGATGTACAAGAGGGATAAAAAAATTTTGTTATAGTAAACTACTGGTAGTTAGGATTTTCTGTGAAATCTCTGAAACCTCTGAAATTACAGTTTTTCTTACTCATCCCAGTTATGATATACTTCCTGTACATCATCATCCAGAAGTAAGTTAGCAAGCTGTTAGGATATACTGTAATCACCTTAAATCTCTGATAAATCAAGGTAAATCGACGATAAATCAACTGATAAATGACTCGCAAAACTACTATATCTGTACACCATTACTGACTGCTTTTAAACGTCTTAATTGGTGACAAGTACATCATAGCAAAAGTGTGTGACAGATATTTGTCAGGTTATTATGAACAAATAGTTTTTACGCAATTATCTCATTTTATCTCTCCTGTGGTTTTAATCCTGCCCAAATACTTAAAATCGGCATTTCTCTGCTGCCATCTAATGGTATTAAATTATAATCTATTATTATTTGATTATCATGATAATTACGCTTATTAACTGTAATGTAATTCCCATAATAAGTATAAAATTCATTAGTTGGATAGCGAGTGTCATCCACTACATAAATAACAATATTGCCATCAAAATATAAAATAGATGTTGTTGCGGGTCCATCCACTCCGAATTTAGTTATTCTTATCTTATCGGGAATACCTTTATTGTAATTATCCATAAATATAAGAAATCTTCCAATATTAAAATTTAATATTAAGTCAATTAATACGTCCCAGTTTCGTGTCGCCATTTGTCTTGTGTAATCACGTGGTAATTCTTCTAGTTCTTTTCTTAATTGCATACTGAAATCTTCATAATATTCCATTACTTTATTTCCAGGATCTTTTTTTAATATATAATATGGAATATATTTATACTAAGTGAGTAATCCTTTAGCCCGATTGTTATAAGTCCTAATTCATATGTAACATAGATTGTTGTTTCTATTAGTTAGAGCAAAGTGTTGAAAACCAATGGAAAAACATGTAAGATATTATTAACTAAAATCTTTACTGTTTGAAAGTGAGAACAAATGAAAACATATTTTATCTGTAATAATTGTGGAAATATAATTGATTATAACTCCAAAGATTTTGATGAGATCTTAGATGATATCTGTAATAGAGTACATACTTGTACATGTGGTGAAGTATTAACAATGGATAACAGCTATCCCACATTATCAGCACAAGATTTTATATTCTCAGCTGATTTACTTTTTGGTAAATCAAAAGAAATAGATAAGAAAATCTTAAACGAGATACACGACATTATTCAGGCAGAAAATTATGTAGTAGATAATACCAGGTTAGATAAGTACTTAAATAAATATGAAGAAATAAAAGAGAGATACCCTGATAATAACAAAGCATACTATTTGACAATATCAGATGAATTCGACAGTTATTTAGTAAAACAAGAAAATGATTATGACATGGTTGATATCATATCATTAAATATGCTTCTATCAAGAAACCGTTTCAGAAAGCCATATGTTATTATGGCACTTTCTATTATTGAACAATTATTTAATAATTATTTTACGAAATTATCCGAATCAAAATTATCTCCATTTGGAGCTTCTACTTTTATTAAGGCATATGATACTTCTGGCATACAATCTTGTCTTAATATAATAGATTCGCTTTTAAATGAAGAATTAAAAAATAAAATGGATAATTATTTACTAGGATTTTATGATAGGTGGGCTACTTTTAGAAAGATAAGAAATGATATCATACATAGCAATAGCAAATATATTTCTAAAATCACATTAAAAAAAGTACAAAAATTATTAGATGATAGCATAGATGTTTTCGCCAATTTAAAAAGTGAGTTATATAAGAATAATAAAGGATAGATGAGATATATCCCAGAACTCATCCTGTGTAAATTACCGATTACTATTAATGAGTCTGTGAAAGTTTTTCTGTAAATAAGGATTTATTAGGTCTTCTATGATAAAATATTAAATCATAGGAGGCCTTTTATTATGGCAAGAGAAAAGAAACCAGTACACAGAGTACAAATGACGGACGGAAAACGCAACATCATTCAACAACTTCTGCAGGAGTACGACATCCAGTCTGCAGAAGACATTCAGGATGCACTCCTATTTTTCTTCGATAGTTAATTTAATATCAACTTTAAAAAAGCTCTTAACATGACGTAAATAAAAGTCGAAGCAAAAAACATTATATAAGGTTGATGATAGTATTCAATGTAAATATAGATCCTTATAACGTTCTGGCAACGGATAGTCTTCTATATGTTCAAATTTTAGTATTTTTGGTATTCCAGGGTATGAAAGATCTAATGAAATTCTGTCTTTACCCACAGCTATATGCGGTCCGATAAATGGTTCAACTTCTATATCAATGATAAAATGCCAAGTACGATTGCCATTCGGTCGGTCAATATTCAAAATTTTAATGAACGAACTATCATAACCTGGTAAATAAGTCAAAACATTTTTATAATACTCGTCTATTGCTTTATCAATCGTAGGAGCTAGAGCAGTAATGATAACATCTTGATACAATATATCCTGAGACTCTTCTTCAATTTGCTTTGCTGTAGTATTAACATAAGGATTATTTATAGTTAAGACAACCACAATTAATGTAGATATAGTTGCGATTAAAATACACCTTTTTTTCATTGGCTCACTCCATTTCAAATTCTTTTTATATATTATGCTAATACGTAATTAGAAGTATTCCAATACAATCGTTACTATCGAACAAGCAAGTTTATTTGTATCCTCGAACAGACAATTCCAAAAATATAAGGAGTCTCTCTAACTTTATGAGATCTCCTCTCATACAGCAAATTCATTATTGTAACCTGTGATGGCAGCAGTTTTTGGTATGCAACATAACATCTTGCCTATGATAGTCAAACGCTGTATTTTCCTAGCGTATTTTACTTTAGGGATAAGATTTAGTTGCGTCTAGTTGAATAGATACTATTATCTGCTGCCATGCTTACAATAATAATTTCAGATTTTCACAAATTTCGTGTTACAAATCACTCATATTTTCCGTATAATTACTGTAAAAGCTAAGGGGAAGAACCTCCGATAAATAAAATATAAAGGCACAGTATTAATTGTCTTACAGTTACTACTCCTCATATCAGTATCTAATAGTTACGGATAATAAATAAAATAAAGATGAGTACCGCCATTAATAGATTTAATCGTTTAGTATGGTCTGTAGCTTTTTCACATACCTTGATAGTTTCATTCTGTCTTCTTTGTTAGACCAGTTCAATACATATGGGATATCCTTTTTATCAATTTCTCCTGTAGCTATTCCAATTAGTATTCGTTTATCTTCTGGTGAAATATCTTTCATATTTTCCAAATCCATTAAAATGTTAATATCGTCATATTGGTTTTTATTATCTTTATGCTTTTCTAATTCTTCTTTAGGTTTACAATTCCAATCGTCTTTTCTTTTCTTTGCGTTATAATAATCCCTTAAATCTAGTGCCTCACATTTAAGCTGAACATAAAGGTTATCAATAAATGGCATGTTAATGTTATACACTTTATCAGAAACACCATCAAGCATATTATAAAGATGTACTTGAAAGTCGCTAAATAATTCGTTACTCTCCAAATGATACATTTTAGCAAATATTTTAGCCCATCCCTCCACTACTCCATCTTGATTTAGAAGTAGTTCATAAATTGGCTCGTATTCTTTTGCTCTGTATAATTCCTCAACTTTAATTATAATTTCCTTACTGCACTTTTTGTAATTACTCCTCATTATTGTTTCTCTAAAACATTCAAATGAGTTAACTGGAGTCTCCTGTAAGCTTCTGTTGACTATACCATTCTTTCTGCCGTTTCCTCTTATACACAATTGTCTTTTTGACATATTATCACCTTTCCTATTCGCTGATTGTTATAGTTCTCTGCAAAAGCGATGTAGGAATTTTTGATAGAGTGTGACATGACTTTGAATGGTAGTTTTTGTAATATCAAAAAGTATAATAAAAAGAAGCTAACAGTAATTCACTGTCGGCTTCTAAATTAACTTTATAAATAATATTCGACTAGGTAAGATTTATATAAGCCCACAACTTGTTTTCGGACCAAATCATCTCATTTAATAACACCTCTTTATCTCCAATAACCATAACCCTCTTGCCCTCTTTTGTACTTTTGATAATTACATTATTAGTTGCATAATGAAACAACCTATGATGGTTAGGGCAGAGAATTACAACATTTTCTGGTGATTGCGAGCCTCCTTGTGATAGTGATTTTATATGGTGAGCCTCACAGTAATAATTTCCGTTGTCTATTAGAAAATTATAGCCACATACTTGACATTTATAGTCATGTTTTTTCTTTAGTTCTTTAACAATTCGTTGGTATCTTTTTATTCTGTTTATTTTTTCTTCTTCTGTCTGATTATCTGGGAGATCTACATCCTCCAAATAATCCCTCTGAATTATCAAGTCTATTTCTTCATCATAAGTACTTGGGTTAGTATCTGAATATTTCTCTTGACTTGATTTAACATCAATACTATGAACATATGAAATAGTTGGTAAGATATCTTCCAGATTAAATAATTTATATAATGTGGTTTCCATTTTCACCTTTACACTTTCTACAAGCTAAATATTTTTTTCCATCTTCTTTTAGCTGTACTAAAACCCATTCTTCACTTACAGCTTCCACCAAACTACCACAAAAAGGACACTTTACTTCTGGCGTTCCACCTTTTTTAACTATATACTTTCTATCAATTTTTGTGTCACCATAAAAGAACTGATGTATTTTCTTGTTAATATTTTCTTTACTATAAACGTCATCCATAAGGTTATAAAATTTTTGGGTAGACTTTTCTGTTAATTTTAACACAGTAAAGATATCCATACCTTTATCAAGCATTTCAACAATTCTTCTGACAGCAAATATTTCTCCTGATTGACTACCTATAAAGTCTTTCATTATTTTTAGAAAGTTGCCATAATCCGGAGAGTTACTTCTTTCTTTTTCAGATTTAATATAAGGTACGCCATTATGCTTTATAAATAACTTGTTTTCTTGTTTTGAATAAAGTTCTAAAATGTGATCTCTGACTTTTAAATAACTCTTAAAATGTTTAATCAGTTCATAATCAAGAGGTAATTCGAAACCATTAACCATTATTAGTTCATTTTCTAAATCCAAATCATTTAGCTCTAATAAGACCACTGTCAAATCTTTAAGGGCGAATTTAAGGATAAGCATAACTGGTAAAACTGAAACAAATCGATGGTACTTTTGTATGTATTTCTTAATTCCTGTTTGTTCACCCTCATAGTATTCATTTACTTCGTCATAAATTTCAGTTATATCATATGTATTTAAATATTCATTCAAACCATTGGTAAGTAATTCATATTGTTCATCGGTAGCTATATCTTTGCTTTCTGTCTTTCTCAATCCAGCGATTATCTCTTTGTATCTAAATATAAATTGATTATACAGCTCATAATTTGTAAAAATATCGTTCCTTATGCCATAATTATCTGATAAGAACTTAAAAAAATCTATTAACTTTGCAATATACGTGTTAGCAGTATTCTGGGCAGTTATACTACTATTAATAATATAGTAGCTAAGGCTTTCAATAAGGTCATCAACAGTTAAAATTGTAAAATAGTTATTGTCAAATTCATTGTTATCATTACCGCACTTTTCAAATAAGTACTCAATAAACACCTTAAGCTTTGTATTTTTGTTTTCCTTACTATAATCATATAAATTAAAATCAGCCATTATCCACCACCATCTATTTTCAAACCATTATATCACAAATTATTCCAATTGAAAAGGAAGCTAACAGCTAAAATCCGCCAACTTCCTCTAAATACATACTTCTATTATTTGCTTATGTCGACTACTTTTTCGTTTCTAACAGTTTTCCCTCGGCTTCTCGCTTTTCATATGGATACTCCTTTGAATGACGTTTCAATTTGTCCAGTAAGACCCAGTTCTTTCAATCGTCTACAGAGAGTAGCCTTGCTTACCCCTGTGTATTCACAGATTTTACGGACGGACATTTTCTTCTCCTTGTACAGCTCTATAGCCAGCTCTAGGGGCTTACTATTCTTCTTCGGTCTACCCATAGGCACTCCACGCTTAATAGCCATAGCTCTGCCCTCTTTACAGCGTTCTAGCAGCAATCTACGCTCAAACTGTGATAGTCCAGAGAACACGGTCAGCATAAACTCCCCAGATGGGGAAGCAGTGTCCAGCCATGCCTCATTCAAGGACTTAATATAACAGCCCTTTTCTGTAATCTGTGCTACTAGCTCCAGCATATCTCTGGTAGAACGTGATACCCTTGTCAGCTCTTTTACAATCACAGTATCCCCAGCCTGTAACTCTGATAACATTTTCTGTAGCTCCTGTCTATCCATCTTAGTTCCTGCAATCTTTTCTTGATAGATAATCTCACAGCCAGCTTCCTGTAGTGCTTCAATCTGACGGTCAAGGTTCTGGTGGTCTGCCGATACTCTGGAGTAACCTATCTTTCTACCAGTTACTTTGATTTCTGTTTCTGATGTTTTCTTCTTCATTCTCCGTTCCTCCTACATATCCACTAGATTGCTAACGCATTTAAAGGGCTTGTTCTAGCTCCTATTTCTACAGTAGTTACACTTTCCATTGATTGTAGATATATTTTCGTAACATCTATCTTGCTGTGTCCTAACAATCGAGAAAGAGTGTATAAATCACAGCCATTTTAATTGTGTTTGTGCATAATAGTGCCTTGCCGTATGTGGGCTGATACGAATTTCCTCTCTGACATTACAAGCTGAACCACATTCAAGTATAATCCTCTCTACTGTTTCAACTGTAAGGATTTTACCTTTTTGAGATAGAAATAAATACTCCGTGTCATATCCTGTCTTGTCTTTAATGTAATTTTCTCTAACCCTAAGATATTTTAACAGATACTTATTAATCGAAGCTGTGATAGGAACGTGACGTATCTTTTTCCCTTTACCCAGTATATTTATATAGATTGTGCGAATGTCTGACATCTTAAGATTACATAATTCTGAATTACGGATACTAGAGTCAAATAACATTATTAAGATGAACTTATTGCGTATATCTAAGAAGCGTGAACCATTGTAGTACCTAATCATATCTTTAACTTCACCGTCATTAAAAGTACTTATAAGATTTAGTGGCTGTTTTTGACTTCTTACTCTGTCAACTGGATTGTCTGTAATATATCTCTCATTAACACAGTAAGTAAAGAAAGCACGAAAGCATTTAATCAATCCGTTAATGTAGCTCTCTTTCAATCCCTTATCAGCCAGATAATTTACATAAGCTTGAATTACCTTATGGCTTACTTCACATACCTCTGTTAACTCGTATTCTACCTCAATGTAGCGGAAGAAAGATAGATTATTATTCTTGTAGCTCTTTGTTGTTCGTTCTGACAACTTGCGTAGTTTACAGTCGAATAAAAATTCCGTTAATACCTCTTGTAACGATAGTTTCTCTTTGAGAGATTTAGACATAAAAATAACCTCCATACATTCCGCCAGTGACGGTGTACAGAGGTTCTAGTAGTATATGCTATTACAGTTTTCAAAATGTCCAGTACATCATCACTGGGCAATAAATCACTGTTAAATCACTTTGTAAATCATTAATAAATCGCTTCAAATACCGATAAATAAAGGCTTCCAGACTTCCAACCTACTCATCCCAGTTATGATATACTTCCTGCACATCATCATCTTCATCCAGTAAGTCCAGAGTACGGTTCATCATCTTAATATCCTGTTCATTGGTCAATGCTACCCAAGTTTGGGGAATCATAGTTACATCTGCCTGCACCATAGGTATTCCAGCCGTTTCTAAAGCTTCACGAACAACGCTGAAGGAATCCGGATCAGTAAGCACTTCAAAGCTGTCTTCTTCCTCAGCGAAATCTTCTGCGCCGGCATCAAGAGCAATCATCATCAGTTCATCTGCTTCCAGACTGCATTCTTCCTTATCTATAATAATCTGACCTTTTTTATCAAACATAAAGGATACACAGCCAGGAGTTCCAACATTACCGTTTCCTTTTGTAAATGCATTTCTTACGTTGGAAGCTGTACGGTTTTTATTATCGGTAAGCGCTTCAACGATAATAGCTATACCATTAGGTCCATAGCCTTCATAAGTAACTAACTCATAATTTACTGCGTTTGCATCTCCGGCTGCCTTTTTAATACTTCTATCAATGGTATCATTAGGCATGTTATTGGATTTTGCCTTCGCTATTATGTCTTTTAAACGGCTGTTACTGTTAGGATCAGGTCCGCCTTCTTTAACAGCTACTGCAATTTCTCTACCTAATTTAGTGAATATCTTTCCCTTGGCAGAGTCGTTTTTTTCTTTTTTATGCTTAATATTGGCAAACTTGGAATGTCCTGACATATTCTTTCTCCTTTTACGTATTTCTTTAAAAAATTGCTGTATTATATTTTCTGATACAACTACGTGGTAAAATAAATCCACAGTAGATTATTTTACCACGTTGCTTTTCATTTTACAAGCTTTTTGAGTTTATGAGTTTGTTTAATTTTTCCATAACCCCTACAGTTTCTTCTGTCGTTTTAATAACGCACATTACGGTATCATCGCCTGCGATACATCCCATGATTCCCTGTATATGTAATGCATCCAAAGCTGCAGCTACCGCCATTGCCATACCGGATACAGTTTTAACTATAATTATATTCTGCGCCATATCCATTGACAAGAAACCATCCCTTAAAACACGTACATATTTTTCACTTAAACCGGTTTCTGTATTATTTAGAACAATGTATTTTTGTCTTCCGTCATCTACTGCAACCTTCGTTAATTTTAATTCACGTATATCTCTGGAAATAGTTGCCTGGGTAACATTATATCCTGCCTTAGTCAGCAAATCCGCTAATTCTTCCTGTGTTTCAATATCGTGCTTATTAATAAGCTCGATAATTTTACTTTGTCTTCCAACCTTCATATCTATTCTCCGCCTTGTCCGATTTTTGTTCTAAGAATTCCAAAAAAGCCCTTTTGGTTTATCTTTACCAGTTTGGTTTCTTCTCTTGCCTGATTTATTGTAATCATATCATCCGCTCGAAGTAAAAATGCCATCCTACCATCAAAAGTGGCAATCGCTTCATCTTCCTGGGTCTTCTTACTTTCATTGATTTGTACTCTTATTTCATCTGTTGAGGATACCACAATACTTCTTGCGCTTAAAGTATGAGGGCATATGGGTGTTATAACTACCATTTTGGCATCAGGTTTAACCACCGGTCCTCCGGCCGACAGATTGTAGCCTGTAGAACCTGTGGGTGTGGATATTACTACACCATCACCGCGATAACGGTCTACCAGTTCATCATTAATATATATGCTAACACTAATTATTCTGGAAAATCCACTTCTTGTAATTACAATATCATTTAGTACAACTCCGCTGTCTACTTCCTCTTTATCTCTGGTTATGCTTCCTGTAAGCATCATTCGTCTTTCAAAACTGCATTTATCCCTAAATAACGCATCCAGTGCCTCATAAAGATTGTGTTTTTCAATTTCCGCTAAAAATCCAAGGGTTCCTAAGTTAATTCCAAGTATGGGAAGCCCTTTATCCAACAGATCATTAGCAGCTTGTATAATGGTTCCGTCACCACCAACTACGATGGCACACTCCGTATCTGGCTCAATTACCGTTGTATCCGTAAAATGATTGTTACAGCATATGGGGTCTTGTCCATCTAGAAGTTTACAATTCTTTTTGTTTTTTTTCATGTATTCCACTATTTTTGTGGTTATTTCCAGATTAATGTCCTTATCCCGATTTGTAATCAGACAAAATTTATCCATTTAGTGCTCCTATATATTGCATACTTGTATATTCAATACTCACTAAGTCAGCCTGAATTTAGTGAGTTTCTGAAACATTTATTCTGTAAAACAGTTAAAATTCTCTGTAAAAACTGACTATTAAATGTTTAATTATACAATATCACTGCTATTGTATCATAAAGGATATATTATTACAAGTTTAAACTGGTATGAGCCAGCCGTACAATCTGGGCTATAAATTCGGTCAATACTTTCATATTCTCATTACATACATATTCTTGGGCTTCCGCTAAGGTCAACTCTTTTTCTTCTTTGGAGCGTTCATCTGCCTTTTGAATATGTAATAAATATTCAATATTGCCTTCCGGTCCTTTTATTGGTGAAAAATTAAGGTTTAATATTTGAAATCCTAATCCTGCCACATATGTTGTTATCTTCTCGATTACTTCTCTATGAACACTTTCCTCTCTTACTACCCCTTTTTTTCCTACCTTCTCTCTGCCAGCTTCAAATTGAGGCTTTATTAGACAAACAATTTCTCCTCGATCCTTAAGCAGATTTCTTACAGGTAATAATACTTTCGTTAAAGAAATAAAAGCTACATCAATTGATATAAAATCGATTGAATCCTGTATTTGTGACGATTCTAAATATCGGACATTTGTTTTTTCCATGGAAATTACTCTCTCATCCTGTCGAAGCTTCCAAGCAAGCTGATTCGTTCCTACATCAACAGCATATACTTTTACGGCACCGTTTTGCAGCATGCAGTCAGTAAATCCCCCTGTAGAAGAGCCTACATCCATACAGATTTTGCCTTCCAGGTTAAGATTATAATGCTCAATTGCTTTTTCTAGTTTGAAACCACCACGACTTACATATTTCATGGCAAGTCCTTTAACCTCAATCTGCACACCATCTGCAAAGGTACTGCCGGCTTTATCCTCTCTTTGACCGTCAACAAATACATTTCCAGCCATAATATAGGCTTTCGCTTTTTCTCTGGATTCAGCCAAATTTCTTTTCACTAGTAAAACATCTAAACGTTCTTTCACGGTTCCCTCCATATGCAGACATTACTTGCCGGGAAGGTCTGCAAAATCAACTGCTAAATATTCACTGCTGATATTTAAGCGTTGCTATTTATAAATTCTAATATTTTTAATTTTATAGATTCTGAATCCATACCTAATTTTTCCTTTAGAACTGCTACATCTCCCTGTTCAATAAACTGATCCGGCAAAGATATATTTAACTGGTTTATCTCACGGTAATTATGTTCCATTAAAAAGCCAGTTATTCTTTCTCCAAAACCACCTAATTTAACATTTTCTTCTAATGTGACCCAGCTTCCATGGTTTACTGCCAGTCTATGGAGTAATTCCTCGTCAAATGGCTTAATGAATCTCATGTTTACAAGCGTAACTTTATGCCCTGACCCTAATAATGCACGGCTCACGTTTTCCGCTGTCTCAACCATACTGCCTACTGCAAGTAATACAATATTCTTCTTGTTCGCCTGGCTTTTGCCCATCTCTTTTAATTCCTTTGGCAAAGACTCTGATATTTCATATATAATCTCACCTTTCCCATATTCTATGGGCTGTTTATACTCCTTAAGTCCCTGATAAGCCTTTCCTCTTGGATAACGTATAGCTATTGGTCCTTGGAAGCTTCCTGCATATATCAGCATTTCCTTAAGCTCCCAGGCATTTTTAGGCGCAACAAAAGTCAAGGAAGGCATATGAGATAAATAGGATATGTCAAATATTCCTTGATGTGTCTCACCATCGTTACCAACCAGACCCGCTCTGTCAATAGCAAATACAACAGGTAAATTACTGATGCATACATCATGCAGAATCTGGTCATAGGCTCTTTGTAAAAAGGTTGAATATATAGCAACAAAAGGCTTCATTCCGCCTACTGCAAGACCGGCAGCATAAGTAACTGCATGTTCCTCTGCAATGCCAACATCAAAGAAGCGTTCCGGATAACTTTTCATAAATTTGTTTAAACCGGTACCGCTTGGCATAGCTGCTGTAATAGCAACGATTTTTTCATTGCACTTGCCAAGTTCTGTTATTGTATCTGAAAATACCTCCGTATAAGTGGTATCCTTTTTGCTGTTAAAGTTTTCTCCGGTTTTTACATCAAAAGCTTCTACTCCATGAAATTTACTTGGATTTTGTTCTGCTGGCTTATAGCCTTTACCCTTTTTAGTAACTACATGAATCAATACCGCTTCCTTAACTTTGGAAGCACTAGCAAATGCTGTCATTAACTGGTTAATATCGTGTCCGTCAATTGGACCGATATAAGTAATCCCCATGTCTTCAAACAGCATTCCAGGTATTACAAGACGCTTTAAGGAATCTTTGGATTTTTTTAATTTATCCATAATTGCATTTCCGATTCCCGGTATCTTTTTTAAAAAATTCTCCACAGAGCTTTTAAAATTATTATATTTTGTATCTGTCCTTAGCTGACCTAAGTAGTTAGCCATTCCACCAACATTTTCCGATATGGACATGTTATTGTCATTTAATACAATTGTGAGATTTGAGTGCAACCCTTCCGCATTGTTTAATGCTTCAAAAGCCATACCACCCGAAAGAGCTCCATCACCGATTACTGCAACCACACGATAATCCTCGCCACTTAGTTCCCTTGCATTTACAAGTCCCATAGCTGCTGAGATAGAAGTAGAACTATGACCCGTATCAAATGCATCACAGATACTCTCCTTCTTTTTTGGAAACCCGCTTAGCCCCTCATAGGTTCTTAAGGTGGTAAACTCCTTTTTTCTTCCGGTTAAAAGTTTATGGGTATATGCCTGATGTCCTACATCCCACACCAGCCTGTCTTTAGGAAAATCCAAGTACAAATGCAGTGCCATAGTCAACTCTACTGCTCCCAGATTTGAAGCTAGATGTCCTCCAGTTTTACTGATATTTTGAACCAGAAATTTTCTTATTTCAGCTGCTAGTTTTTTGTATTCAGCAGAATCTATCTTTTTTATATCATTAGCCTGATTTATTTCATCTAAGATATGTGTCAAAACTTCACCTTCATTTCATTTAGATTGCCCTTCGGGTATACCAGACTATTTTTCTCTGGTTATCAGCTTTTGTATAAGGTTCTCAAAAAATAAATTGTTTCGTTTCAAGACAGTAAATCCCTCTAAACCTCTTTTAGACAATTCTTCAACCTTTTGCTTTGCTGTTTCCATACCCACAACCGTCACATAGGTTATCTTCTCATTCTTTTCATCACTGTGTACAGGCTTTCCAAGGACTTCCGTAGTCGAAACAATATCAAGTATATCATCCTGTATCTGAAAAGCCAGTCCAATATCAGCCGCCATCTGCTTGGTAATGGAAACCTCTTTTTCATCTGCTCCGGCTAGTATTGCTCCTATCATCATAGAAGCTTCCATTAGTGCGCCTGTTTTTAAATGATACATTTCTTCTATTTTATACAAATTATCAGAATCTGTTTCAATTATTCCTTCCATATCGATAACCTGACCACCAATCATTCCATAGATGCCTGCTTTTTGTGCTAATATCGATAACGCTTTTGCTGTCTTTTCAAGTTCTGCTGTCCTTTTAAATGACAGACAGGCTGTTTCAAAGGCAAGGTTTAGCAAACCGTCTCCTGCTAATATGCCCATTGCTTCGCCATATACAACATGCGTGGTTTTTCTGCCTCTTCTATATTCATCGTTGTCCATAGCTGGTAAATCATCGTGTACCAGAGAATAGGTATGAATCATCTCCATGGCAGCTAAAAACGGTTCTATTAATTCCGCATCCTTGCCTCCAAATAGATAGTAAGTTTCCAGCATAAACATAGGTCTTAGTCTTTTGCCGCCTGCTAGTATACTATAGTTCATTGCTTCAAATATTTTTTTCTGCTTTTTTTCTCCCCTCGGCAGATACTTTTTTATGACTGTTTCAAGATAAGATGTCTTATCCTCCAGTTCCTTGTTAAAGTCAATAGGATTCATATTCCACCTTTACAAGCCACTTAAAGGCTTAAATCATAACGTGGCAGCCCTTTCATCTATTCTTCTGCTTTTTCGCTTAGTACAATTAATTGCTTCTCTACTTTATCTATCGAGCTATTGCAATACTTTAACAGTTTCATACCTTCCTGATAGAGTTCAAAAGAACTTTCCAGGCTTATATCTTCCTGCTCCAGCTTAAGTATAATTTCATTTAATTCCTGGAACGCGGTTTCCAAAGTTTTTTCTTCTTTCATATGAACTCCCATCTGTGTGCTTGCACACATTATAATCAAGATGTTAAAAACAGCATTTGTTTTTAACCCTATGTTCTATCCTTTTTTACGATTTCATTTACAGTCGCTTTAATATCACCATCTGTAACACTAATATTTATCTGTTCACCAATCGCAGTTTTTTCCAGCCGGTTAATAACCTTATTCTCTTGATTTAATACAAATGAATACCCTTTGCTTAATTTCTTAAGCGGAGATAAACCGTCCAGTTTCTCTGCATATATTTCCATACTGTGTCTTTTTCTTGTAATCGTCTGTTTCAGAAATCGGTTTAAATTCTGTTCTATGTCTATCAGTTGCTGACGTTTTTGCCTTACCTGATAGATAGGGCTGGCATATTCTAAACGCATTAATAATTGTTTTAATTCGTTGCGTGCAAGATTCATCTGCCGCTCCATATTCCGGTTTAGAGAACGGTTCATATTCTCTAACTCATAGAAAATCCCCCTAATATCCGGAACCGCAAGCTCTGCGGCAGCAGAAGGAGTCGGTGCTCTTAAGTCAGCAACAAAATCAGCTATCGTAACATCTGTTTCGTGACCAACCGCAGATATAACCGGAGTTTTACAATGGTAAATTGCACGGGCTACAACTTCTTCATTGAATGCCCATAAATCTTCAATAGAACCGCCGCCTCTGCCAGCTATAATAATATCTACTCCCATACTATCCAGCCTCTTAATACCTGCGGCTATGGTGACGGCAGCACCATCTCCCTGTACCTGTGCCGGATATAGGATTAACTGGACATAAGGATTTCTTCTGGTTGATATATTAATCATATCCTGTAGGGCAGCACCTGTTCTTGCTGTTACAATTCCAATTTTTTTAGGAAATAATGGTAGTGTCTTCTTAATGGAGGGGTCAAATAATCCTTCCTGTTCCAGTTCTGCTCTCAGCTGTTCATATTTCTGATAAAGTATCCCGGAACCATCAAGAACAATTTCCTTTGCATAAAGCTGGTACTTTCCATCTCTTTCATAAACACTGATTTGACCCAATGCTATGATACTTTGTCCTTCTTTTAACTGGAACTTAAGCCCGCTTCTCTGACCTGCAAACATAACACACGCCATCTGACCTTTATCATCCTTTAAAGTAAAATAGATGTGACCGGAGGTATGATACTTGCAATTGGATACTTCACCCTTTAAATATATATTATTTAAGACATAATCCCTAACAAACATATTCTTAATATACGAATTCACCTGAGTTACTGTGTACACCTGATTCATTGGTACCAACCTTTCCGCTGTACTATAATGCTATAAGCTTACTGTTACTAAATACAATGTCGCAGGCAATCCAATTATTGGAGTTGTCATTATAGCACTGTCATTGCAGTTTTATATTACTAAACTACCTTTGCCAATACTCCGTTAACAAAAGCACCTGAAGAATCTCCTCCAAATATTTTAGCAATTTCTACTGCTTCGTTAATTGCTACCTTATCCGGCACTGTTTCGTCGAATTTTATTTCAAATATAGCAAGCCTCATAATCGTCAAATCAACTTTACCCATGCGGTTTAACTTCCATCCGCTGGAGGCTTCCTCTAAAATCTTGTCTATCTCTGAAATATTTGTAAGAATGTTTTGGAATCTTTCTTTTAAATATAGTAAATCCTTTTCCTTAGGTTCTTCTAAAGATTCAAAATATAAATCTATCTGTTCATTCATTTCAACTTCATCATGAAAATCCTTACGGAATAGCATTCTAAATAGATGTTCTCTTATTTCTCTTCTGCTCATTATTAAATCCAATGTATATCACAGGTTGCCCCGGATACTGCCACTTACATGCCTAAAAGAATGAAAATGTGGCTTCCTTTCACTTTATAATTTTCTTTCGGCGATACTACTGATAAACACATAAACAACCCTTAAATAGCAATTATCTAAGGGTTGCATAGGATTAGACACTATTCGGTTTGTCTTATTTATTCTTATCTATATTTACACCTGAAATACGCACATTAACCTCAGACACAACCAGTCCTGTCATATTCTCAATGGCTGCTTTTACTTTTTCCTGCACCTGCTTGGAGGTATTTGGTATACTGTAGCCATACTCCAAGGTCAGGGATAAATCTACTGCCACGGAATTAGAACTTACAACAATCTTTACACCCTTAGAAAGAGTTTTCATTCCCAGTTTGCTAACCAGTTCATTGGTAATATTACTGGACATAGCAGCAACACCTTCCACTTCCGTGGCTGCAAGCCCAGCTATAGTAGCTACAACCTCATCAGCTATCTGAACCTCTCCTATGTTACTGTCTGCATGTATTTGATAAGTATTTCTATTATCTTGCTCCTTAACCACTTGTTATTACCTCCTAAGTTTACACAATGCAATCCTATGTGTACCATAAATAATGCTTATAACCCTTATTATATCAAACTTGTTCTTATTTGCAAACCATTTTATGCATAATTTTATAAACAAGACCCTGCCTGACTTTAGATATATTATTGCCAATTCACAGAAGGTAATTCTTCCTTTTGTATATTAGAGCATATTGTATGCCAAATCTGCTTGCAGCTATAGCATACATTAAATCAATGTATAAACATGCCTTTTCCTCTTATTAATACTAGCATCAATAAAAAAGCAGAAAAATTCTGCTGCATTTTTAGCTCTTTATTTTAATGCCAATAAATACAGCAGAATCTGCTACACTTTACTATATGTAAGTCGCATTTCAAAGTAAACCTTTATTCTTCCTATTCTGTTGCAACTACAGGCGCTATTACTATATCTTTTGCTTCAGCACCTGTGTTTCTTTTTACGATATCCGTTATTTTAGCTACATCCTGCTCTGTCAAGCTGGTAGCATTAATAACTACATCCACACCATTTTCACGAATCGTTACTAATGCATCACTAAAGCCTTTTGCTTCAAGCAGCGTCTCTGTTGCATTTTCTTGTTCTGCAATCGTAGTCATACTTATCATCTTATTAATCGCTTCTTCTTTTGATGCCTCTGATAAATTGGTATTGTTGATGATTGCTGTAAGCTGTTCCTGATTCTTGGCTCTTAATTGTTCTCTTTCTAATAGTTTAGAGGCAAAGAAATCCGGGGTTGTAGTAGTACTCACAAGCACTGCTTCACCAGGAGCACTTGTTTCTTCTTTATCCTCAGTATCCTCTTTCTTTTTATCATCAGTTACAACTTCCCCTTTATCAGTAACTTCATAGGTTGCTACCTCTTCCGTATCCTTACTGCCATCTGCGGTTTCTTTACCTTCTTCACCTTTTGCAGTTTCTTTTGTATCTGTCTCGCCGTCTGTAGCAATATCCAGCTCCTTATCACTTATAAGGCTGTCATCCAGGGTAAATAAATCACTTTTGGTAACATCATCTCCCATAGTTTCTGCAGTCGTATCGTAATCCAACACTTCACCTGTACCCACATCTACAACGTTCTCATCATGATTCCTTTCAGAAAAATTCAGATACCCTGCAATCGCTATCATAATTGCCAGAGCCGTTATGATGATTTGATTTTTCTTAAATATATTTTTCATACTGTCCTCCTTTTAAATTCTCTCCTAATTCATTTTCATTACTTTAACTTTATGTGCAGGTACGTTAAATAATACCTGTACAGCATCCATTATTTCTGTTTTTATTTGAATATTACCGCCACCTTCTGCTATTACCAGAATTCCTTCAAATTCCGGAGCCAGTTCCTTTAGTATATATGGCATACTGGTTCCATCTCCTCCGTTAACTAAAACAGTGGTGTCATCTCTGCTTACATTACTGCTATCCCTATTTCCGCCCTCCCCGTCAACTTCATTCATACTCTCTTGCGTATATGGTTTATCTTTTAAGACAATTTCTTCTTTAGAGCCTTTTAGAGTTATCATTACATCGACAGAACCGATTCCTTCTACTTTTGCCAGAATACTCTCTAAACGGTTCTCTAAGTCATTTACATATATTGTTGTTTCATCTCCTGTCTTTACGGATTTCATATTATTTTCAGTTACGGTCTCCAAAATTCCCGTATTATCTTTTTTTGTTCCTTTTGATGATAGTAAATCCGGAAATGATAATAAAAGCAGAAAGATTCCTGCCATAAGCAGCATTACAAGTCTTGCAGGCCCTATTTCTTTAATAGTAATTTTTTTCTTATCTTTTACCTTTTCCTTATCCATATTTTCTCCTATTACAGTACGACAGAAGAGATTACTCCTGTATACTAATATTTATATTATCAGGGTTTATATTATAGAAGTCCGACAACAGGTTTTTTGTATTAATTTCCATGGGAGACAAGTAATTTCTATTAATTTCTCTATCTTCCTTTTGTTGCTTTGATATTTTAATCTTGTCTATTTTTACGCTATCTACTTTTATTACCTCCTGTCCTTTCATTTCTACCTCCTGCTCCTTATAATTAATGCTCGCATTAATTTCTAGAGCTGCCAAATTGCCAAAATTCTCACTAGTTTCGTCTTCTTCAATTACCACTTTGATTTCCCCAGGATATACTTTTTCTTGTTCTAAAAGTCTTGTTACCTGTACTTTTATTTGTTCCTTATACTCTCCTAAAATAGCCTCCAACTGCTGATTTTCTTTACCCTCAAGCCTCACCTTTATTCCCTCTGCATCTGCTAACAAAGTGTTGGTAGTAAAATAATAATCCAGAGTACTGTCTAACTGGAAAAGTTTTAACAATGGTGATATTACCAGTATTACAAGGATTATGCCAGTTACCAGGTTTATATATTTTTTGTAGGAACTTTTCCCCAAAAGATTGGTAACTATGGTAGTAAGTACAAGAAATATAACGATGTTTTTAACCCATGAATATATTTCATTCAACCATCAACACCCCCCTTCTTTTAATCTTCCTTCATCAATTGTAGTCTCTTTTTTCAGTGACTGAATGTGGAATAAATACCTCTCCCACACATTTCATAGATGTCTGACATTATTCATTTAGTTTGTAGTTGCAGCAATTATGGTAATCGTTAATAAAAACAGAATAGCACCTACAATAACCGTCTGAAGTAACAGCACACAGGCATCGGCAGAAGCAGTCACACATTTTAGCATACGCTTGTCCGATATGGGCTGGACGGCTGCACTGCTGACCCGGTATATTAAGGTGGTAACAGCAAGCTTTATAATAGGAACTGCGCAGACAGTTATTATAACGATAACGCCTGCAACACCTATAGCATTTTTTAAGAGGATACCTGCTCCGATTACACTTTCTGTCACACCGCCAAGGGCGTTTCCTATTCCGGGTATCGCACCGGCAAGTTTTAAAAGAGTCGATTTTTTAATGCTGTCTGCAACCGGTAGTATTAAACCTTGTATGGCATTAAAACCTACCACCAGACCTATAAGAGTTTTTAAACTCCACCTGATTACCTCTGATATTAAATCTGCGAGCTTTGACAGTAAATCTTCCTTGGATAAATTATTTGCCATAGATATAACAAGATAAATATTTATCATAGGTATCAGAATATGAACCAGCAACATATCAACAAAGGTAATTAAAAACAGACTTACTTGGTAATAAACCATAGAAGTTGCGGCACTGGAGCAAAAGGCCACCGATATAAAATATGCAGGCACCAGTGCTTTCATAAAATCCAAAATAGCACTTATAGTATTCGCAGCCAACGTGGCTGCTGATATAAAAGAAGCTGTCAAAATGGAGAACAGAAGAAGATATGCTACATAAAAACCAGTCTCCGCTACCTGCGTATTCTGAAAGGCGTAAGAAAAGTTGGTGAAAACAGCTGCAATTACTGCTATTGATATAAGTCCCGTAAAGGTACTTATATTACTCTTAACCTCTTTTACAAGAGCATCTTTTAAATCCTTAAGTATCTGCTCCAGTGAAGACTTACGATTTCCTGTCAGTATATCCGTAACATAGTCTTCAAAATTAATTTTGTCATTGGTAGTCAGTACCTGGTCAATTACTTTTTGTATTTCATCGTATTCAATATCTTTGGTAATATCAGTTTTTGCAGGGCTTGTACCAGAAGTAGTCGCTTTTACCGTAGCTGGTGTAAACATACATAGTACAAAATAGATTCCTGCAAGAATAAGCCAAATCTTTTTCCTGTCGCAGCAGTTCATATGTATACCTCCTTATGTCAGCCGGCTTAAGCTGTTAAAAACTGGTTTATGGTATCCAGTAAGGCTAACAATATAGGCATTCCTGTTGCAAGAATGGTAAGCTTGCCTACCAATTCAATTTGATTTGCAACGGCAGTATGTCCACAATCTTTACAGATGTTTGAGGAGAATTCTGCTATATAAGTAATTCCGATAATCTTTATTAAAATAGATATGTAGTTTTCATTCAGATTAATGTAGGTCTGAATCTTTTTGATTGTGGAAATTATAATTTCTAACTTACCCACTCCTAAGTAAAAAATTAATATACAGCCAGCCAGGCTTATGTACAAGGCATACTCTGATTTGCTGTTCTTAAAAATAATCGCCATTAGAACAACTACTATTCCCACCAAAGCAATCTGAATCATATTAATAACCATGCCCTTTCTGTTACCTGCAAACTTTGAACCACTGGTACAAATTTGCGTGTGAAAGAAAAAAACTCCAAAAATGCTTTCTGTTTTTTCTACCTGCTCCCATCTGTTTGTGCTTGCACATATTGTTTATACTTGCGTATATTACTTTTACTTGCACACATGCAAGATTATGCTGTTCATCCAGATCAACTAGTTATAAGGTAAATAAATTTTCAATTGTCTGAAATAGCTCGGATATTAATGGCACAATCCAAAATAAGACCAGGATAAGTCCGGCTAAAGTGGTAAGAAAAGCCTGCTCATCCCTTCCGGATTGTTTTAGGATCTGATTTAGTACCGAAACCAGGATACCTACTGCCGCAATTCGAAATATCAGGTTGATATCCATGTTAACCTCCATTCCTATGCATTTTAGCTCCATATGCGGATATCTGAAGCTTGTGTACTCTATGAGAAAAATACGTATAGTATCATTAGTCTTACAGCATTATAATTGTAATAAATATCCCTCCTAAAATCCCCAGAGAATTATATAGGTAGGATTTTTCTTTTACATTCTTTGAAATGTCTTTTATTTCATCTTCGAGCTGAGATATATATAAATCAATCGTATTTATCTGCATGTCCTTATCTAAATAACCAAGATTTTCACCAAATTGTGCAAGGTTATTTAAATCCTTTTTACTTAAGGAGGTGTTGCCAAGTTCCTTCCCCACTGCCTCCTTCCATATGGTGCAAAAAGATATACCACCTAATTCATTCAATCTGTCTGCGATATTCGCCAGAAACTTTTTATACTTTCCATCGTGTCTCACAGATAAGGCTTGTACTGCTTCAGGCAATGGTGTATTGGCATACCGGATATCACCGCGCAATAAAAATATTAATCGCTTTAAATCTCTTAAATCTTGTATTCTTCCTTTTAATTCACTGCTGAAATACCAACCCATTCCCGCTGAGGAAGTAAGTATCAGCACACATCCTACAAATTTAATTACCGTAATCATATAAACTCCTATCTGTGCATTCCGGCACGAATATTATGTACCCGGGTCAGTAAATCTTGACGCCCTTTTCGTCAAAGATTTCTTTCAAGTGTCCTACCTCTCCATGATTATCTAGCAATATATATCTTTCAAATAGTTTCTCCTTAACAAGCTTTCCAAGAATTGGTTTGCTTATAATATCCTCCAGTGAATTACCGTGAACAGTTGCTATAAGTTTGCAGCCACAGTTCATTACGTATTCAATGGCTTCAATATCTTCAACAGAACCAACCTCATCCACTGCAATAACCCTTGGTGACATTGAACGAATCAACATTAGCATTCCCTTGGCTTTCGGACAACAATCCAAGACATCCGTTCGCATCCCTAAATCATTTTGAGGTATTCCCATATAGCATGCCCCTATTTCTGACCTTTCATCCACAACTCCCACCGGTATCCCCTTCCGGTTCTTTGTCCCATCCGAAAGCTGCCTGATGACATCCCGTAACATTGTGGTCTTACCGCACCTGGGGGGAGATACAATCAAGGTATGATAGCACTCTTCCTGTTCATCGGTTATATAAGGAAGTACCTTGTCAGCACAGCCCTTTACCTGATGAGACAGCCTGATATTAATGAATGAGATATGCTTCATACTTTTTACTCTGTTTTCTTCAAGAACTGCTTTTCCAGCAATACCTATCCTATGCCCTCCTGTTATGGTAATAAAACCCTGTTTTAACTCTTCTTCAAAGGCATATAGGGAATAATTGCTGATATATTCCATGGTCTCTCGGATTTCATTTTTCGTAATAATATAAGGAATAGTTTCTGCGAGAGCCAGTTCAGCTTCAGCGGTAATAAAGTATTCTCTGTTGTCATAGATTACAAGCAGTGGTGCATTTACTCTTAACCGAATTTCCTGTAATAAATCATAATTCAGATTTAACTTTGACAAGATGGTACGAAGCTTAATGGAAAATATTTTTAACAGCTCGTCTTTATTATTCATTTCAACTCCAATCTGTGTGCTCCAGCGCTATTTGCGATTACACACATGTAAATCAGGATTCCTTCCTCCTTTTAAAACAATATATGTCCTCATATAAAAAATATGACCTTATATTTTACTTGCAAATTAAAATTAAATATATTATTCTTTTACTAATAAAATAACAGTTTGGCAATTGAGTATGCTAATATAAAGGCAGCAGGAGGAAACGGCATGGAATACGGATTAATCGGAGAAAAATTAGGACATAGTTTTTCAAAACCAATTCATGAAAGATTAGCAGAATATGAATATGAAATTACTCCCCTAACAAGAGAGGCTTTTAAGGAGTTTATGAATAAGAGAGCCTTTAAGGGTATTAATGTAACCATTCCGTATAAAAGTGAGGTAATACCCTATCTGGATGAAATAGATGAAAAGGCTTTAAAAATCGGAGCCGTTAATACGATTGTGAACAGAACCGGCAAATTAATAGGATTTAATACCGATGTATTGGGATTTCAATATACCTTGGAATACAACCGTATTGAAGTTGACGGTAAGAAAGTGCTTGTACTTGGTAATGGCGGTGCTTCCAAAGCCGTAATCGCAGCATTGGAGCTAGGCAAAGCCGGTGAAATAATTATTGTAAAACATAGAAAAAGTGATGGTGTTTTAACCTATGAAGAATGTAAGAAAATCCATTCTGATGCAGAACTTATTATAAATACCAGCCCCGTGGGTATGTATCCGAATATAGGTGAAAGCCCCATTGACTTAAGCTTTTACCCTAACTGTACCGCTGTAATTGATATAATTTATAACCCTTTAAAGACAAAGTTATTACAGCAGGCAGAAGAACTAGGCAAACAGGCTGTTAACGGTATGGAAATGCTGATAGCGCAGGCTAAATATGCTGTTGAGATTTTTCTTAATAAAGAAATACCAGATGCAGAGATTACTATAATCCATAAAGAGACTTTAGATAACTTGGTATAAGCCAACCCATAACATAAGAATACCGGAACTGCGTCTAAATATGTCAGTTCCGGTATTCTTATTGTTCCAGGATATAACGAAAAATGTTTGTTTGGAATGTGGGTAGTACATAGGAGACAAGGGGTTTTTTAAGTCACACTCTAACGCTCTGTTCCAAAGAAATACAATGCGATGGTACCGGGTCCTGAGTGAGCTCCAATAACAGGTCCAATCGGTGTAATTACAATCTCCTTTACCTGTAATTCTTCCTTGATTTGGCTTGCAAGATACTCTGCATCCTCATAAGAATCACCGTGTCCGATAAATACTACCTGGTCTTTAGGATTTATGGAAGTATCCTTCATATGTTCAAATAAAGCATTTAACGATTTTTTACGGCCTCTTACTTTCTCCACCGGTATTAGATGACCTTCATTATCCACATGCAATACAGGCTTTATGTTCAAAGCTGTACCGATACCCGCACTTAATGCACTTACTCGGCCGCCTCGTTTCAGATGATTCAAATCATCTACGGTAAACCAGTGACATAAATGCAGTGCATTATCCAAAAGCCACTTGCTTAATTCTTCAAAACTTAATCCTTCTTTCTTTTTCTTAGCTGCAGTATATACTAAAAGTCCTTCTCCTGCTGAGGCTGCCTTAGAATCAATACATTCAACTTTTGTATCCGGGTAACGTTCTAAAAGTTCTTCCTTTGCCAATAACGAGGAATTATAAGTACCGCTAAGTCCTGATGAAAAACCAATGTATAAGATATCTTTCCCTTCCTTTATAAATGGTTCAAAAAATTCTATAAAAGCTTCCGTGTTAATTAAAGAAGTTACTGATTTTTCTCCATTTCTCAACCGGTCATAAAATGCATGAAAATCCATCTCTCTTCCATCCGGATAGTGGGTGTAACTCTTTCCACTAAGTTCAAAGGTCATGGGCATAACCTGTATTCCCAGTTCGTCTGCAATTTCTTGAGGTAAATCAGACGTTGATTCTGTAATAATAATATAGTCTTTCATAATCTATACCCATCCTATATTACACTTTTGCTGTAATATTGCCGCCACTCATTAGCATAAAGTCGGCATCCTTTCTTTCAGATTTTTCACCAAACAGGTAATACATGCTTTTTATCAGCCTGCTTTTTGGATATTTCTTTACTTATTTTATCACTTTTAACAGGTTATTACAACTTGTTTTGCCCTTGGTAACAGTTTCAGACTCATTTTGAGACAAAAAAGAAGCACAAGGTTTTTCCTCTCTTTCAAGAATTTAAAACCTCATGCTTCTGCTTTTTAAATAATAATTCCATTAACTGTTTATATAATTAATAAGTCCTTCTGCTTTTATAATCTTTTGCATAAATTCTGGAAATGCCTGCCCTTGATAACTGGTATCCTTTGTAATATTATAAATCATACCATTATCAAAGTCGATTTCTACTTCATCTCCTGCTTCAATGGCTTTTGCTGCTTCAGGACATTCTATAATTGGAAGTCCGATATTAATAGCATTTCGATAAAATATTCTGGCAAAGGTCTCAGCGATTACACAATGAATCCCTGCTGCCTTAATGGCAATAGGTGCATGTTCTCTGGAGGAACCGCAGCCAAAATTCTTATTAGCGACCATAATATCACCTAACTTAACCCTGCCAACAAATTCCGGATCAATGTCCTCCATACATTTTTTTGCTAATTCAGCCGGATCAGAGGAATTTAGATACCTTGCGGGTATAATAACATCTGTATCAACATTGTCTCCATATTTGTGTACCGTACCATGTGCTTTCATAGTTCTGTCCAATCCGCAGATATTTCTGCGGTAATACCACTTTAAAAGATTGAAAGAATACTATTGTGGCTCCTTTCATAAAATTTTCTTTCAACCGCTTTGTTCCTCTACTTTATAAACCCAGTTCCTTAGGTCCTGAAATCTTGCCGGTTACGGCACTTGCCGCTGCTACCGCAGGACTAGCCAAATATACTTCAGATTCTACATGTCCCATACGTCCGACAAAATTACGGTTTGTCGTTGCTACTGCTCGTTCTCCTGCTGCAAGTATACCCATATGTCCGCCAAGACATGGACCGCAGGTGGGGGTGCTTACAACTGCTCCTGCCTTAATAAAGGTTGATAACAATCCCTCTTCCATTGCCTGCAAATAAATTGCCTGTGTTGCCGGGAATACAATTACACGCATACCCTTTGCAACCTTTCTTCCTGCAAGAACCTTAGCTGCTGTCCTTAAATCTTCAATTCTGCCATTGGTACAGGAACCAATTACCACCTGGTCTATCTTAATGTCTCCCACTTCGTCAATCGTTCGGGTGTTCTCCGGCAAATGTGGAAATGCTACTGTGGGTTTTAAAGCTGATAAATCAATAACATAAGTTTCATCATATACAGCATCGTCATCTGCTTCATAGACCTTATAAGCTTTTGAAGAGTGTTCTTTTATGTATTCAAGAACTTTCTCATCTACCGGAAATATTCCATTTTTTGCTCCGGCTTCTATTGCCATATTTGCCATGGAAAAACGGTCATCCATGGTCAGATGGCTGATACCCTCTCCCGTAAATTCCATAGATTTATACAAAGCACCATCTACTCCGATTTTTCCGATAATGTGCAGAATAATATCTTTTCCGCTTACCCACTCAGCGGGTTTTCCTACCAGTTCAAACTTAAGAGCGGATGGTACCTTAAACCATGCCTTACCGGTTGCCATTCCTGCTGCCATGTCCGTGCTTCCTACACCGGTGGAAAATGCCCCAAGTGCACCATAAGTACAGGTATGGGAATCGGCTCCTATCACTACATCACCTGCTACTACAAGCCCTTTTTCAGGTAATAATGCATGCTCAATCCCCATCTCACCAATTTCAAAATAATTGGTAATGTCATGCTCATAGGCAAAATCCCTTACACATTTACAGTGTTCAGCCGATTTAATATCCTTATTGGGTGTGAAATGATCAGGAACCAAGGCGATTTTATCCTTATCAAAAACCCCATTGCCTTTAACCTTTTGCATTTCTTTAATGGCAACAGGCGCTGTCACGTCATTTCCCAAAACTAAATCCAAGTCTGCTTCAATTAACTGACCGGCAGTTACATTATCAAGTCTAGCATGAGCCGCCAATATCTTTTGGGTCATAGTCATTCCCATATTCTATTCCTCCCTTTTCCTTCCATATATTGATTAGGGCTTTTGACACCTTAATCCTAGTTAATTGTAAATCGTTACTGTCTATCTTATTTCTTCTGCTATCAAATCACCCATTTTATCAGTGCCTACCAGTTTTTTTCCTTCTGATAATATGTCCACTGTACGATATTCCTTTTTTAAGACTTTCTGAACTGCCGTTTCCACCGCTGCTGCTTCCTCCTCCAAGTCAAAGGAATAACGCAGCATCATGGCAGCAGATAGTATAGTTGCTATTGGATTCGCCTTATTCTGACCTGCTATATCCGGTGCAGAGCCATGGCTTGGTTCATATAATCCTAGTTTGCTATTGCCAAGGCTTGCAGAGGATAACATTCCTATGGAACCAGTCACCATACTAGCTTCATCCGATAAGATATCTCCAAACATATTCTCAGTTAGGATTACATCGAATTGCCCTGGATTCTTTACCAACTGCATGGCACAATTATCTACTAACATATCACTTAGTTCTACATCCGGATAATCCGCTGACACTTCTTTAACAACCTGTCTCCAAAGTCTGGAAGTGTCTATTACGTTAGCCTTGTCAACACTACAGACTTTCTTCTTTCGCTTTCTGGCTATTTCAAACCCCCACTTTGCAATTCGTCGTATTTCTTCTTCATCATAAGCCAAGGTATCGTACGCTTTTCGCAGTCCATTTTCCTCATAGGTTTTTCGCTCTCCAAAATAGAGTCCTCCGGTTAGCTCTCTGACTACTACAAAGTCGAAACCTTCTCGGATAATTTCATCTCGTAAGGGACAGGCAGCTTTTAGTTCCTCAAACAATAGGGCAGGACGCAGATTAGCAAAAAGTTCAAGCCCCTTTCTTAACTGAAGCAAACCGGCTTCAGGACGCTGGTTCGGAGGCAGGGAATACCAATTGGATTGTCCTACATGACCGCCTACTGCACCTAAAAGGACAGAATCACTTTTCTTCGCAGTCTCCAAAGCCTCTTCTGTTAATGGCACACCTGTTGCATCAATGGAAACACCACCCATTAAAACCTCTGTATAACAGAATTGATGTCCATATTTTTTCCCCACCGTATCTAACACTTTTTTTGCTTCCCGGATGATTTCAGGACCGATACCATCCCCCGGTATAACTGCTATGTTATATTTCATATCTTGCCCTTCTCCTTTTCGTTCACTATATTTATTGCTATTTTACCATAATCTTTGATATAATTGAAATACATATAAAGAATATCTACTATAACTTGAAGTTATGAAAGGAACATTATGGACTTTAATTTAACCAATTATAAAATCTTTAACACCGTTGCTTCTACAGGCAATATCTCACATGCTGCTAAAGAATTGTATATCAGTCAACCTGCTATCAGTAAAGCTATTAGTAAACTTGAAGAAAGTTTAGGTGTTCCCTTATTTATAAGATCTTCGAGGGGTGTACGTCTTACAGGAGAAGGAGAAATATTATATGAATATACCAAATCTGCTTTTCTCACCCTTTCTCAAGGGGAACGAAACCTCCGCCGAATTCATGAACTTGGAATGGGGCACCTGCGCATCGGAGTCAGTGCTACTCTATGCAAATATATTCTGCTGCCATATTTAAAAAACTTCGTTCTAACCTATCCCCATGTAAAAGTTTCCATTGAATGTCAATCTACCTTTAAAACTCTTGAACTTTTGGAGCAGAATAAAATTGATATAGGATTAATCGGACTTCCGGAAGATCTTAAAAATCTGGATTTTTATCCCGTCAAAAAAATTGAAGATATTTTTGTGGCTACTAAATCTTATTTAGAAAATTTAAGACTAAGGGAATCTTCTGTAATGCCAGCTTATAGCTCTATCAATAACGAAAGCATCTCCCTGCCCTCTTCTTTCATTTTTAAAACTGCTAATATTATGCTATTGGATGAAAAAAATATGACCAGATTGTTTATAGATAATTATTTTACCAAAAATCAGATTGAAACAAATCAAATTCTTGAGATCAGTAACATGGATTTGTTAATAGAATTTGCAAAGATAAGTCTTGGTGTATCCTGTGTAATAAAAGAATTCGTTGAGACAGAGCTAAAGCAGGAGCTTTTGGTGGAAATCCCTCTAGAAAATCCCTTAAAAGCCAGAGAAATCGGCTTTGCTTATAAAAAATCTGCACAGTTAACACAGACCTTAGAAAAATTTATACAGTTTTATAGAACCACCTCTTAAGGGAATAAACATCCGGTACACATTATAAGAATCTGCATATTATGAAGATAATAACAGATTCCTCAAAAGGCAGATATGATAGTATTTAATTCTTATTCAGGAACTATACTAACAATTGAAGATATTCAGTTGGATTCCAGAGAATCCTTTGGCTGCAATAAATTGATTACTATTGAAGACCAGGACAAAAATATTATTGATTTAATCGTTACCCCCGGAACCTATTTTGTTGATTTAGCCATGGCTGAGGAAGGGGATACAATTACTGCTTATTTCGACGCAAATGCACCTGTTCCTTTAATTTATCCCCCCAGATTCCGTGCCCTGATAATTATCGTGGGTACAGATGAAGTCAATTCTAAAGTTGACTATTTCAACCGTCAATTATCAAGCAGTGACGGTATGCTCCGATTAAACATCTCTGATACGACCATAATTATACTTCAGAACGGCCAGCCATTTTATCAAGATCCAGGCAATCATTTTCTCATTGTCTTGTATGGTCCTTCAACCCGAAGCATACCTGCTCAGACAACCCCCTACACTATAATTGTATTATGCCAAGAGTAACCCAGTAATAAGATACTGTTGCAATTAAGACTGGCAAACAGTGGAAACTCTATGTTTCAACCAGCAGTACATTAGGAAAAAAACATAGAGCTTCTTCTGTTATAAATTTTAGTTTTTTACAATACTGTTCGTATAGTTCCTATATTAAAGAATATTAACTAGATAACTCATACCAGATTATCAGTTTAGTTCCGACTTTATAGCATGTATTTTTTATAAGTATCAAAGGCAGATGGCAAGGTATATACTTCTTCGATTTCTTTTCTGTCTGCCCATACTAAGCTTTCCAGCCAGATATCATGATTGGTTGAAGTTTCATTTACAATTTCATCGTCGGGCAGTACAATAAGATATCCCATCATATGCCACTCAATATGAGAAAATATATGCTTTCCTGCTCCAAGGGGTTCTATCGATTCAAACCGGACACCTGCTTTAATTAAATACTCCTCTACAACTTCTATAAGACACCTTCCCTCTACATAGGGCAACTCCCATAGACCTGCTAGTAGTCCCTTGGAGGGTCGTTTTTGCAATGCATATTTTCCTGCCTTTTTAAAAACCAGTAGAGTTTTTTCCTCCAGCTTCCTGGGCTTTTTTTCCGGTTTAACAGGAATCTTCATTTCATTCTTATTTTTGTACCCCTGACACAGATGTACCACCGGACATTTCTGGCACAAAGGTTTGCCTCCTGGAATGCATACCGTAGCTCCAAGTTCCATAATTGCCTGGTTAAAATCACCCGGCCTTTCTAAAGGCATTATCTCGCGCAAATCCTGCTCCAATGTACTTTTTACTTTGCTGCTGGTAATATCATCAAAGCTGTTGGCAAGACGTTTCATAACCCGCAGTACATTGCCGTCTACTGCCGGTTCCGGTATCTGAAAGGCAATGGATGCAATTGCTCCTGCTGTATACGTGCCGATGCCAGGAAGCTTTAGTAAAGCCTGATAATCAGCCGGCATAACACCGTCATAGTCTTCAAGCAAATGCTTAGCAGCCTTTTGTAGATTTCTGGCACGGTTATAATACCCCAGTCCTTCCCACAATTTTAGAAGTTTTTCCTCTGGTACCTCTGCAAGCGCTTTTATATCGGGCAAATCTTTTATAAATCTTTCAAAATATGCTTTTACTGCTTCAACTCTCGTTTGCTGTAGCATTATTTCAGATATCCACACAAAATAGGGTTTGGGATTGGATCTCCAGGGTAATATTCTTGCATTCAAATCATACCAATCCAGTAAATACTCGATTGTATCCGAATAGTTATATGTCATAGTTATCTCCATTCTTCCAAAACTCTGCGAATCCGGGAGTAATCTGTCAACAACTACATATAGAGAATGTACTTGTTCACACGTAAACCAAGATGTTAGTGAAAATAAACCCCTGTCTTTCCTGCAAGGTTTAACCTACTTACAATGGAAAGACATGGGGTTTATCAATTATCTATTTTATGTTATCGATACAACTAATTTGTTTTAGTTGTTGATTAACTTAGATTTGTTTGTCCAGCTCATCATTTTACGTAATTCCGCACCAACTGTTTCTAATTGATGTTCAGATTCTTTTCTTCTCTTTGCTAAGAAATTGGTACAGCCAATCTGATTCTCCAATAACCAGTTACGTGCAAATACACCTTCTTGAATGTCTTTTAATACTTGTCTCATAGCATTCTTTGTATCTTCTGTTATAATCTTTGGTCCAGTGATATAATCTCCATATTCTGCGGTATTGGAGATAGAGTATCTCATTCCTGCAAAACCACTTTCATTAATTAAGTCTACAATTAATTTCATTTCATGGATACATTCAAAATATGCACTTTCCGGTTCATATCCAGCTTCAACTAATACTTCAAAACCAGCTTTCATTAATTCAGTTACACCACCGCATAATACAGCTTGTTCACCAAATAAGTCCGTTTCTGTCTCTTCACGGAAAGTTGTTTGTAATACACCTGCACGAGCGCCACCGATTGCAAGCGCATAGGCTAAGCCTAAGTCATGTGCTTTTCCGGTAGCATCCTGAGCTACAGCGATTAGACAAGGAACTCCTTGTCCTTCTAAGTACTGACCTCTTACTGTATGTCCGGGTCCTTTTGGTGCAATCATCATTACATCAACATCTGCCGGAGGAATAATCTGTCCGAAATGGATGGAGAAACCATGTGCAAACATTAGCGCATTCCCTGGCTCTAAGTTTGGTTCGATAGATTCTTTATATAGTTTTCCCTGTTTTTCATCATTGGTTAAAATCATGATAATATCAGCTTTTTTCGCTGCTTCTGCTGCGCTATATACTTCAAAGCCGGCTGCTTCCGCTTTCGCCCATGATTTACTGCCTTCATAAAGACCGATAATAACATGAACTCCTGATTCTTTTGCATTTAAAGCGTGGGCATGTCCCTGGCTGCCATAACCGATAACCGCTATTGTCTTGCCTTCTAATAATGATAAGTTACAATCTTCTTGATAAAATATCTTTGCCATCTTCATATCCTCCTGAAATTAAATTATTATGAACAAAGAGTATCCTCTTTGAAATAATCACATCTTTACTTATTTAACTTGTTAAAGTATCCCCTTAACAATAACGTTCGGCATGCCGAACGTATATACTGTCTATGCTTTACTTTTTAAATCAATCATCCAGATAATCCGCTATATCGCCTGAACCTCTGGTTAACCCTGTAATACCTGTGCGAACCATTTCTTTAATGGTATAGCCTTCCAGTAATTTTATAAAAGCATCTATCTTAGCCTGATTCCCCGTAAGTTCAATCATCAGGGATTCCAAAGCTACATCTACTATCTTTGCCCTGAAAATATCAGCAACTGCAATAATTGCCTGTCTCTCTTTAACTGTAGACAGGACTTTTACCAATATCAACTCTCTGCAAACGGATTCGTCAGGTAAAAGTTCCTTTACTTCCTTGACATCTTCCAATTTTAACAGTTGCTTCCTGATTTGTTCCAAAATCTGATCATCCCCGTTGACTACTACAGTCATTCGGGAAAAAACCGGGTTCTCTGTCTCACCTACTGTAAGACTGTCAATATTGTAGCCTCTCCTGCTGAATAACCCGGAAACACGGCTTAATACACCTGCCGTATTATCCACCAGGATGGATAATACCATCTTCATTTTGGACCTCCTGTCATTTCTTTTGTATATAAATTGTATTCATTGTAACAATATGAATATAAATTGTCAATATTTAAAACTTGATATTTCATGGGGTTTTTTGGATTTTAACTTCAATTTGGTTACATCTTAACGCATTTGATACCCTTAAATCGTTATAGAATTAGCAATAATCCAAGGTTTCTTAAAAATCCAGACTTCAAATATCCATGTTTCATCACCACAGCCCGACGCAAAATCCAGTTGTAATTGTAAAGATTAGCAAATGTATAAATTTGCAGTTTTTGCTGTGGCTCTAACTCTTTATGGTACATCCTGTAAAATGTACCTGCCTGCTTTACTGTGGATAGCAAGGTTTCACGTTGCTCTTTAAACGATAGAATACGTTTTTCAACATAACCTATAAAATTCTGGTCTCCCACCAAATTATTCCCATGCTGCCGATATGCCATTGTTGCCTTGTGCAGATATCCTATATTGCCGCAGCTTGCTGCTATCAGACCAATCCACCAGTCATGGTAACGGATATGCATATGTGACTTTACAGTTACCTTACTTGCTAAAGAATAATTAATCATAGTAGTACAACCAATCAATTTATTTTCCATAAGCAGATGAGGCAAATCTAATTTTTTTGTATCTAAGTGATTGGAGTGGTGAAACGAAGGGTGTATTGTCATCAACGCAGAATCTACTACATTAACATCTGTAAAAACTGCTGCCGGTATGCTTCTTCCATGTTTTTTTTCTAGTTTCAGCATACAGCTTACGGTGTCTGCTATTTTATTCGAATACCAGACATCGTCCTGATCACAGAACATAAAATAAGAGTCGTTGGTACGATCCCCTTCATTAACTACATAGCAGAGACCATTCAAAAAGTTATGCGTTACACCCAGATTCCTGCTGTTTTTTATATACTTTATTTTATCCGGATAATCTATCTGATGCTTTCTGACTATGCTTTGTGTTTCATCCGTAGAACCGTCATCAAATACCCATAAAATCCAATTAGTATAGTCATTATTGAGTATCGATTCTAATTGTTCTCCAATGAATTTGCCGCCATTATAAGCCGCCATAATAATGTTAACATACTTCATTCTCTGCTCCATCCCTGTAAATTATATCAACCTTAAATATCGCTTAAATAATTCATTTTATATCATCTTCCCAATATCCAGGATTCATACTTAGTTTCTTAATAAATTCCAAAGGTAACTTTTTAAAATTTCTTCCGGCCTTATATCCAAAATACTTAAAAGCACTTTGCAGAATTAAGTCCGGAATCAAATAATACTTTCCTTCTTTGCATAAATAATTTAAAGTCCGCTTTACTAACTTGATGCCTTCATTTTCCGACTTTACCGCTTTAAATATTTCTCTATACTGTTCCTGCGATACGGCTAAATCAAAATTCCTTTTAAACTGCTGTCTGTAGTTATAAACATGGGAATGATATACCCTTGCATCTGCCTGATATGCAATAGAATAGCCAGCTCTAATAATCCCGGCTGCCATAATCATATCTTCATTAAAAATGGTCTTTAATACAAAGCCACCCAGTTCCTCATAAACCTTTTTACGATAAACTGCACATACATTGGAACAAAAATAGGTCTTTATTCCAAGAATCGGTAAGTCTTTCTCTGACTTTAAGTAACTTTCTAAGGGATAATTAAACTCTCTGGTATAACTTTCAATTATTCCGGATTTGGGGTTAGGTAGCTGTCTGGCATAGGCTGCGGCTACTGCCTTCTCTTTAAAAGGTACGATTAAATTTTCGATTAAATGACTGTCAGCAGGCACCGCATCCTGAGTCATAAACACAACAAATGCAGCATTTGATAATGACGCTCCTAAATTTCTTGTTCCGCCATGGTCAAAGTCAGCCTTTTTTACGGCTGTATAATGTATGTTACAATCCTCTGTCTTAAGACTTTTTACAAAATCAATAGCTTCTCTGGAGGAAATAGCCGCCGCACTGTCTGCCGGCTCTTCCAAGGTATGAAGCAAAAATATAGTATTCGGCTTTCTGCTCTGTTTCACTAATCGCTCTATTAACTGCCTGAATTTTCCATCCGGTTTATAAACCGGAATAATAACATCTATTTTTTCATTTTCTTGACTATCAGGTGCATCTATTAACCATTCTTTTGTCTCTTCCATTAATGGTCATACCCTTTCTGGTACCTGCAAATTTTGATTCGCAGACACAAATTTATGTAAGAAATCGTTCTTATAGCACACGAAATCTTTATAAGTATATACTTTTAGCGCTTCCTTCTAAGTTAATCATACCGAAGTGTATGGCAACTGTCAAGAAGGCTGTTCCAATCTTCACAAGCAATCCGCTTAGAGAATATTAGAAACAGCCTTTTAAACACTATTACTGATATATAACTCGATATTTAATTCTTTGGTTTAAAGCCAAAGGTAATATTGAGGACTTTTTCCTCATAAGAACCATTTACTAACGATTTAACTGTAATTGTTCCTTCTGACCCGGCTTTGGTATAATTCAAGGCATCCTGTAGTTCAGATAATGATTCTACTTTTGTATTGTTAACAGCAACGACAATATCTCCAATTACAATTCCGGCTTTTGCTGCCGCAGAATCGTCAGCAATTTCACCTACATAAATACCTACCGGCATATTAAAACTTTGCGAATAAGAACTGGTCACATCTTTTCCGCCAATGCCCAAATAAGCCTTCTCACTGTCTTCTAGTTCTGTACGATTCATCAAATCGCTGATAACAGGTATTGCGTCTGTGATTGGAATTGCGTAACCAATACTTTCGACACTATCATCTACATATTTTACTGAATTAATTCCAATTACTTCACCTTTTGAATTCAAAAGAGCTCCGCCGCTGTTTCCGGGATTTATAGCAGCATCTGTCTGAAGCACCTTCAAGGTTATATTGTCTACCGTAACCTCTCTGTCCAAGGCGCTCACATACCCTACGGTTATTGACTGTCCGTAGCCTAAGGCATTTCCAATGGCAATAGCCATTTCACCTAGCTTTACAGAGTCAGAATCCCCTAACGTTGCAATTTTAATATTGTCAAACGTACCTTCTTCCAAATCATTAACATCTACTGCAACTACTGCCAAATCAGATGCCGGTGCGGTTCCTTTAACAGTCGCCTGTGCAGTGGTATCATCTGCGAAAACAATCTCTACTGCGTTTGCACCTTTTATAACATGGTTATTGGTCGCAATTAAGATTTCTGAGTCATTCTGCCCGATTATAATTCCTGAACCGCTTCCATCTACTTCCTGATTATATTGCCTTCCAAAAAAGTCATTCGTTACATTATTTATCTTTGCATTGATTGCAACTATGGATGGCATAACATTATTTACTACGGTTGAGACATCACTGCCGGTACTATTTGATATTCCAGTTTCTACTGTACTTACACCATTTGCAGTATCATTGGAAGTCGGCTCAGATGTATTTTGGCTAATTTCTGTATTGCTGCCCTGCTTATTAAAGATACTGTTATAGCCCTGAAAAGATACTCCGGCTACTAATCCAAATACACCTGCCGTTATTACAATCTTACTAAAATATCCTGCTACACTTTTTTTCTTTTTAGATTCCACATCTTTTATTACTGCATACCCTTCAATAATCTTAGAACCTGCTCCATTGTCATAATATTTATTATCCTCTTTGTTAAAACGATTGAATTCATCCATAATTCATTCTCCTTTCAAACTTTAGTTCTATGTTGTTTTTCTGTGTTATTAATTTTTTATAACTAAAGTTTAGCAAAAAATTATGTCCACTTTGTGATTACAATTTGAAGAAAGAGTGAAATTACTTATTGTTAAATTATTTTTTCGGATTATAATACAATCTTTGAGGTAGTTTTATAATTACCAAGTATTCTTATACGAGTTGCCTCTTCCTGTATTCCATATAAAGCATTTTTAACAGCCGGCTCAGCTATATTTCCTTCAAAATCTACAAAGAACCTGTATTCAAAGTTCTTTCCTTCTAAAGGCCTGGATTCAATTTTTGTCATGTTTAAATTATTGTATATTATATGTGAAAGCATATTATAGAGAGAACCGCTCTCATGAGGTAATTCAAAACATATGCTGATTTTATTGGAATTTTTCAAATACCTTTTATCTCTTGCAATGACTATAAATCTTGTAGAATTATTTTCTTCATGGTTTAACTTTTCTTGCAATACAGACAGTCCGTATACATTTGCTGCTTTTTTGCTGGCAATTGCTCCTTGTGTTATATCCTGTTCTTCTAAAACCTTCTTAGCACTATCCGCAGTGCTGATACATTCGACCGATTTAAGCCCTTCTCTGCTCAGTATGAATTTACTGCATTGGAGCAGTCCCTGCGTATGAGAATAGACTGTTCGTATATTATCCAAAGAGGAACCCGGTAGCCCTAATAAAGCATGATCTACTTTCACCACATGCTCACCAATAATAATATTATCAAATTCTACTAGTAAATCATAGATATCAGTTATTCCACCTGTAGAGGTATTCTCTATCGGAAGTACTCCATAATCTACATGACCATCTTTGATATCTTCCATAACTTGTTTAAAGGTCGGTGCATAAACTCTCTTAATATCAGTGCCAAAGTATTCTTCCATGGCCTGTTCGGTATAAGACCCCTTTACGCCAAAGCACACTACCTTTGTTTCTTCCGTTATATGCAGTTGTGCAATTTCCTGAAAAGTATTTTCTCCATATTCCTTACTAATTAAACCATATTGTAACTTCCGGCTGATCGACATAATCTGAGAGAATAATTCCTGTATTGCTTGCCGATTAAACTCATTTCCTGCAAGCTCCTTTAATGTATTAAGTTTTACCTTCTCTCTTTCTTTATCAAATACCTTCTTACCGGTTTGTATTTTATATTCTGCAACATCTCTGGCAATCTTCATTCTATGTTCAAATAATTCAGCTATTTGCTTATCTACCTTATCAATTTCCATTCTGCTTTGGGTTAAATCAATCATAGTATGCTCCTATCTGTCGTATAGTACTCTATTTTTGAGGTGAATATATATTCATTATTATATTCAATTATCCATGACTTTTCAATCGTAAGTTCCCTTTCCTCAAAACAGAACGAGGAAACCACAAAGATAGTACTCTTTATAGTAGAATCTGGTATTACAATAAATATTCAGAATTTTTAACTGCTTCTCTTATTTCTTGCAGGTGAGAAAGTGAGCCAAAAGCAATTATTATATCTTCCTTTTTAGCCGCTTTTAATGCTGACCAAACTGCATTTGCACTGGTTACGGAATCTATTACATTCTTATTATAGTTAACTGCTGCTCTTGCAAGTGCCGCAGAAGATAACCCTCTTTGATTGTTCGGTGTTAATGTATATATTTTGTAGGCTAAATGCGCCGTATGCTTTAAAATAGCATCATATTCCTTATCAGCAAAAACTCCCATGATAAAATAAATACGTTTCCCTTTAAAATATTGTTTTATATTTTCAGCCAGATTAACTGCTGCATCTTCATTATGTGCCCCATCCAGTAAAAAAAGCGGATGCATTGCTATAGGTTCTAATCTACCACTCCAACAAGTTTGATAAAGTCCTTCTCTTATCTGCTGTTCCGTTATCTTATACCCTTTTTTAATTAATACCTCCAAAGACAATAAAGCCAATGTTGCATTTTTTACCTGATGTTCACCGAGAAGCCTTATATACAGATTCTTTCTTTCACCATAAGAAAAAGTAGTCCCTTCTAAATTCTGCCGGCTTATTTCTATTTTATTAAATTCAGCTATTAAGAGGTCTACCTTCAATTCTTTTGCTCTTGCTTTAATTACAGTACTCGCTTCCTCCGCCTGTTCATAAGAAACAACTGGAATACCAGGTTTAATAATTCCTGCCTTTTCCCAGGCGATTTCGGCTAAGGTATTACCAAGGTATGTCATATGGTCCATACTGATAGATGTTATAACCGCACATTCTGTTGTATCAATAACATTAGTAGCATCTAATCTGCCTCCAAGACCCACTTCCAGTACGACCAAATCACATTGCTTTTTACGAAAATACATCATTGCAAGTGCTGTTTCGACTTCAAATATGGTAGGATGGTTTTTTCCTTCTGATGTCAGGTTCTGACACACTTCTTTTATCTGACCTGCTTCTTCTGTAATATCTTCTTTTGTAATAAACACAGAGGATACCTTCCTTGATTCAGTATTTCCGTCCGAACCAGCTTCAAATATCTGAAATTTCTCCTCATAACAGAATACAGCAGGTGAGATATATCGCCCTACCTTATAGCCAGCAGCAGCCATACAATACGTTATGAAAGCTGCCGTTGATCCTTTTCCATTCGTTCCGGCTATATGAACAAATTTCAAATCCTTTTGAGGGTTAAAAAGCCCTTCTAAAAGAAGCTTCATATTATCAAGCCCTAGTACACTGCCGTATCCTTCACAATCCTTTAAAAACCGGGTGGCTTCTTCATAAGTCATGTTTTTCTCCTTATTTTTCGTCACAAACCTGGAATATATAAAATTTTAAGTAATAAGATTCGTCAGCTGCCCACAAAATTGGATGATCCGGTGCTTGTGTTCTATATTCAACCTGTCTTAATCTTTTATGTGTATTCTTAGCTGCTTGTCCTATGGTTTCCGAAAATAATTCCGGTGTCATAAAATGAGAACAGGAACAAGTCGCTAAATACCCTCCGTTTTTAATTAGTTTCATGGCACGAAGGTTAATTTCTCTATAACCCTTTACAGCATTCTTTACAGAATTTCTGGATTTTGTAAACGCCGGAGGATCAAGGATTACGACATCAAACTTTTTATTTTCTTTTTCATATTCCGGCAATAAATCGAAAACATCGGTACATATAAATTCTACTCTATCCTGTAAGCCATTTAAAACAGCATTTTCTCTTGCTTGTGCAACACCAAGTTCAGATGCGTCTACTCCGATTACACTTTTTGCACCAGCTAATCCTGCATTTAGGGCAAAGGAGCCGGTATGTGTGAAACAATCCAGTACTTCTGCATTTTTACAGATTTTTTTAATTGCTTCTCTATTATATTTCTGATCTAAAAAGAAACCTGTCTTTTGTCCGTCTGCAACATCAACCAAATATTTTACTCCATTTTCAACAATTTCTACTTTGGTATCAAATGCTTCACCAAGGAAGCCTTTTACCCGTTCCATACCTTCCTGAAGCCTGACTTTCGCATCACTTCTTTCGTATACGCCCCTTATGAGAATACCGTCTGTTTTTAATATGTTTTTTAAGAGATCTACTAGGGTATTCTTCATTCTGTCTATGCCCAGCGCTAAAGATTGCACCACAAGGACATCCGTAAATTTATCGATTACAATACCCGGTAAAAAATCTGCTTCTCCAAAGACAATACGACAGCTGCTTACATCTACTGTCTTTTTTCTGTACTCCCAGGCCACTTTTAACCGCTCTTCTAAAAATGCCTCTGTAATCTCCTGTCCCTTTGCCCTTGCCATAACACGAACCGTTATCTTGGAATTTGTATTTATAAAGCCACAGCCCATGTAATAATTATCAAAATCATGCACCGTTACTATATCACCGTTGTTAAATTCTCCTTCAATTTTGTCAATTTCGTTGTCGTATACCCACATGCCTCCGGCTTTTAAGGTTCTGCCTTCACCCTTTTTTAACTTAACGATTGCTTTTTCCATGAATTATCTCCGCTTTCTTTATTCAATTACGCTGAAACAATTATACCATAGACACCTTAATTGTCAACGCAGGCAGCCCGTAATATGCAATCTTAAAGAACAGGTTTTATATAAATTCTAATTTGTAATTACTTGGTGATTCATTGCATGTACCAAGACAAACGCATGAATATATTTAAAGGTTTATAAGAATAAGGGAAAAGTGTATAATCATTCCAAGGGGGATGAAAAAATGCACAAGACATTGAAATATTTAGAACAAGTAGAAGATTTAAGACAGAAGAAAAAAATTCTTTACAAGATGAGTGATATTATAGCGCTGGTATTCTTTGCAATGCTGGCAAATGCAGACGAATGGATAGCAATAGAAATATTTGGGAAAGAACATGAGAAGTTTCTGCGAAGATATTTGGAGCTTCCAAACGGCATTCCTTCTCACGATACGATTCAACGTGTATTTAGCATGGTATCCCCAGAGTTTCTTCAGAAATTCCAACTGCTTTGGAATGAGATGCTAAGTAGCGGAGAAGGAGAAAAAATCAAAAAAATCCTCGCCATTGACGGAAAAACACAATGTGGAAATAGGAACAAAGACCAGAATGCAAACCATATTGTCAGTGCAGTGGACGAGAAAGGAATCTGCCTTGGGCAAAAGCGAGTAGAAGAAAAGACCAATGAAATTACAGCGATTCCTGAACTGCTTGACGATTTGAACGTGAAAGGTCATATCATTACAACGGATGCAATGGGAACGCAAACGCAGATTGTAAAGAAGATATGGAAAAAGAAAGCCGATTACGTGCTAGCCCTAAAAGGAAATCAGGGAAGACTTCATGAGGATGTGAAATTATATTTTGATGATGTTGGATTATTGGAGCAGTGTGCCTATACAAAGACAATAGAGAAAGCGCGAGGCGGCATAGAGAAGCGCGAATACTGGCAGAGTGTAGATATTGCATGGCTAGAGCAGAAGAAGGACTGGGCAGGGCTGAAATCCATTGCAATGACACGCAATACTATAGTCAGAAACGAGGTAGAGATAACGGAAACCCGATATTTTATAAGTAGTCTACCACTAGAGGTCAGCGAAATTGCCCGAGCGATTCGGGGACATTGGATGGTGGAAAGTTTTCATTGGCATCTGGATGTAACCTTTCGAGAGGATGACAACCACACCCTTGAAAAGCAGGCAGCATTTAATTTAAATATCATGAGAAAACTGGCATTGAACGTATTAAGGATATATGAATTAAGGAAAACGCCCATGAGCCTGAAAATGAAACGCTTTGCAATTGGAACGAATCCTGAAAGACACTTGGAAAACATTCTGAATCTGTAATACTTAAAAAAGATACATTCAAGTGCTTGTTAATAGAACACATTCATGCGTTTGTCGTGTTGCATGTACCTCAAAATCTTTTCATATTCTAAAATATTTGTTATAATAACTTTTAGTTGCTATTTGCACTAAGAATAAGTGTACATTAATGAGAGCGTTTCAATCCTAACTGTTAAACGCCACCTAAATCCGAGAAAGGAGAACAATTATGTTAAAAGCCGTTATCTTTGATATGGATGGAGTAATTATAGATAGTGAACCCTTACATGCACAAGCCGCAGTTAATGCCTTAAAAAATATAGGGGTGGATATTACCATTCCATACTGTTATGGATTTATTGGTTCTACCACAGCCTTTATGCTAGAGACCATAATTAGGGATTACAACCTTCCCCTGACGTGCGAAGAATTGTTAGAGTTATATAAAAAAGCAAAACATACACTGATTTTAGAAGAGGGCTATACTCCTGTTCCCTATGTGCAGGAGCTCATTGAGAAGCTTTATCACCATGGCTATAAGCTTGCTATTGCCTCTTCCTCTTCCGAAAAAGAAATAGCGGACGTTGTGAGTGTTTTAGGTATTAAAAAATACTTTCATAAGCTTGTCAGCGGAACAACTGTATCAAATCCAAAACCAGCTCCCGATGTTTTTATAAAAGCTTTAAAAGAACTAGGGTTAGGTAATAAGGATTGTATAGTTATTGAAGATTCCTATAACGGTGTAACTGCAGCAAATGCTGCTGGTATCCCTGCTATAGGCTTTGTTAATCCAAATTCCGGCAACCAGAATCTGTCTGGGGCAGCCGTATTAATTGAGGGTTTTGATGAGATAACTCCTGATTTTATCCATAATGTATATCAACGAGCCCATGGGGAACCGGTTACGATTGCTGTTACTAATCGTTTAATCATTCGTGAGCTGGCCGTATCTGATATACCAGTAATCTATACTATTTATCAGAATCCAGAAGTCAAAAAATATGTTACTGATATTGACGATTATCTTGATATAGAGATAGAAAAACATAAGGCCTATATAAGAAATGTTTATAATTTTTACGGCTATGGTTTATGGGGTGTCTTTCAAAAAGACACTAAAAATTTAATTGGCCGATGCGGAATACAGGATACTAAAATTAATGGCAGAGATGAAATAGAGCTGGGCTATTTACTAGACTATAACCACTGGGGTTTTGGTTATGCTGTGGAATGCATAAAAGCTATCATAGATTATAGTTTTACTACTCTAGGCTTTGGGCGCCTTGTTGCAGTTATACACCCTAAGAACACCAAATCTGTAAATGTTGCCCTCAGAGTTGGAATGCACCAAGAAAATACTATTTTAAAAAATGGATTGTCTTATGATATCTATGTTATAGAAAATTAATAAGAGTAAAATCATTAATTTAACTAATTCATGACTTTATTGATGTGACTATCAAAAAAATGGTACTAAGAAAAATCTTAGCACCATTTTTTGAATAAACTAGCTTTAAAATACACATTTTTTATCTTGTAGTTTTATTGTTGTTGCCTTCGATTGCATCTTCAACATCGTCAGCAGCGTTCTTGGCACCATTTTCTATATCCTGTGTGGCGTCATTGATTTTATCACCAACTGTTTTATCATTCGCTCCAGTTGCTCCAGTTGGTGCTGCTGTCGTCCCAGTACCGGCTCCACCACCAGTTGTTCCAGTTCCGCTGCCATTTGTTCCTGTTCCACCTGAAGGTGTTACCGTTGTACCGCCCGTTGTTCCTGATGGAGTTATTGTTCCTGTACCTGTACCGTTATTAGTACCTGTATTATTATCAGTTGTTGTACAAGCAGTCAAAAATGTAAGGCAGCATACCGCTAATAATAAATATAAACTTTTTTTCATGGGTACTCCTCCTAAAAAATGATTTAATTTTACTCATTTAGTATTCCACAAATACATGCATTTATGCATATATCATTACCGTTATTTGCCACTTCATGTAATTATCTAAATTTTTTATCATTATTAAATTCTAACATGTTATTGCGAAACCTAATAGGAAGATTATTTCTCTGCAATTTATAATTTTGGCGTTCTTTAATAGCAATAGATTCAAAAAAGACTTTCCACAATTCCTGAAACTCATCTTCCTGCACAGAAAATTGCTCCAGTCTATTCAAATTAAGGTTATCAGCATATGTATAAACCCATGATAAGCCGGTACGATGTAAGATTGCGGTTTTTCTCTTTTCATCATATATTATGAAATTCTCCGTATTCATTCGGTCAGAAAAATGGGGTGCCAAATGTCTTAACACATCATTTTTCGGGCAGATTTTTGAGTATAGTATACCATTTTCAATTTCATGAAATCTTACAAATCCAAGATAATGATGTACTTCATTATTAAGATTACGATTCATATCAAAGATTTTTGATACGATATCATTTCCGAGATAGTTAACAACAGACGATCCCATAGAAAAACCTAATATCAAAAAACGGTATATTAAATCACCTTTTTCCTTTTCATCAGAACAAGAAGCTGTAAATACATATTCATACGCCTCTTGGGATATTTTGCTTTTTATTGATCTATCAACTTTAGATGCTTTTTCTGAATCGGTTTTGACTGCAATATATTCAGAAAATAATTCATAATTCACAGAACCATCTTCTGATTGTAACTCTATTCTTATATTCGTGTGTCCATGCCGGCTGTTCCAAGCATCATAAATTGCTGTGAATATGCCATCAATACTATCCTCACAGACAAATATTTTTTTTACCGTCATTATACCTGCCATTCTGCGCAAAATCTGCGCTTATAAATCTAAGAAAATCTTAATATTACACTATCTCCTTTTGCATATATATATTAACCAATGCCACTTTTAAACTCCTGTAAATTAGGAGCTGAAAAGTTCACGTCATCAAACAGGGATAATTGTTGAAACGAAATACCGCCATCAATTCCATAGGGCAGCCTTTCCTTTACAGAAATCAATTGATTTGTAATATAATTTTCATCTATCTTTGTTTGATACATCATCTTCCCATTACAGGTTATAAAATATAAAGCACGTTTTAATACGACACCTATTTTCTTCAAATCTTCAAAATTTAATGCCGATACTCTTCTTGCCTTCACGATACGCTGGGCAGATTTTACTCCAACTCCCGGAATTCTAAGTAAAGTATAATAATCTGCTTTGTTAATTTCTATTGGAAACTGTTCCAAATGTCCAATTGCCCAATTACATTTGGGATCAATCAATACATTAAAGTTCGGTCTTTGTTCTGACAATAATTCAGAAGCTTCAAATCCATAGAACCTTAACAGCCAGTCTGCCTGATACAAACGGTGCTCTCTTAGAAGCGGAGGTGAAGTCAGTGAAGGTAAGTTACTATCCTGGTTAACACTAATATAAGCAGAATAAAACACTCGCTTTAAATCAAACTTTTGATATAATGCTTCAGCTACGGACATAATCTGGTAATCATTTTCCGGAGTGGCTCCAATAATCATTTGGGTACTTTGTCCTGCCGGAACAAAACCTCTGTTAATAGCAGGTCTTTTCACCAATCCTAAGACTGACGATTTCTCCGGTACCATCGCCTTATTATCCTCTAATTCATCTTGCATAAGGTACTTGGATTTTAGTTTTTTATCACTGATACGCCCAAATATAGGGCTTTCCATTGACTCAATCCGCCCTAGTTGTATCTGTTTCATTGGTTTCAAAATATTTTTCCGGCTTTTATGAGGTGCTAGTTGCTTTAAACTTTCCGTAGTAGGTAACTCCAGATTGACGCTCATACGGTCTGCATACCAGCCTGCCATTTCAATTATGGAAGAATCCGCTCCCGGTACAGCTTTACAATGAATGTATCCGTTGAAATGATAATCTTCTCTCAACATTTTTAATGTTTTACAAATCAGTTCCATGGTATGATTAGGGTTGATTAAAACGCCTGAGCTTAAAAATAATCCTTCAATATAGTTTCTACGATAAAATTCTATGGTGAGATCACATACTTCTTCGGGTGTAAAAGAAGCTCTTACAATATCATTAGACGCTCTATTAAAGCAATATTTGCAGTCAAATATACATTCATTGGTAAATAATATTTTTAACAAAGATATACATCTTCCATCAGCTGAAAAGGTGTGGCAGATTCCACTGGCAACAGAGGTACCAAGGCTGCCTGCTATTCCTTTACGGTCTACACCGCTGGAAGTACAGGCAACATCATATTTTGCAGCATCGGATAGTATCTCTAGTTTTTTCTGTACTGACATATTTTCCTGAATAATAACACTCATTTGTTTTCATCACCTTTTTACTTTTTGCAAACATTTGTTTGTATTAGTATAACATTTTATCGAAAGCTTTGCAAGTATTTTCAGAACGAATGTTTGTTAATTTGATTGTCTCCATTGCTTCCCTGCTACCAGGGCAACTGAAAAAACTGCCACTGCAAAACCAAATTGTATGCCAATAAATTTAAAAATATCTATCATGTCCATAAATGCATAAGATTGTAGTACAGCAATTGAATCATTGGCTCTTACAAACCAGTATAGAGGAGAAAACTGTGCAAGCTTTAAGACCCCTTTATCTAACATTGTTTGGGGTATAAAGGCTCCACTGATAAAACTTAACCCCAGTGGCAGTATAAATGACAGCATATTATTAACTTCTTTCCTCTTAACCAATATAGCAGATAAAAAGCCGATACTTAATGCACCCAACGAAAATATAAAGAAATTGAACCAGAACATTAGAACTGACAAATCTATATATTTGTCAGGAGCAAGCAGTATTCCAAGCAGTATAATAAATATATCCCATGCTATTACAAAAATTATATTACCTGCAATTAATTGTAAATCCATGCTTTTAAAATTCATAGGCGTCACAAGATTCCTTCGTCTGATGTGTACATTATAAAAAGTCAGCATAACCATTCCAACACCTAAAAAACTAGAAGCTAAAAGTATATAAGAAGCGAAATTAAAATATTTATTATGAAAACTGTAATTCCTGCCTATATGATTATAGTTTATGGATACAGTCGCCTCAGTATTCATGTCCTGATTCACATAATTAACCACATTCTGCTCTGAAAGTATCGGATTTGCATATAGGTATACTTTTGCAGTTGTTATATAACGATTTATTGCTTGGTCAATTGCAGTCTCATAAAGACCTCCTGAAATGGTTTTTTTCTCAACATTGACATCCTTACCTTTCATTATATCCTCACCAAAACCATACGGTATTGTCAGCATATATTCTGCTTTTCGAAAAATCAAGACATCAATTAATTCATTTTCCTCTCCTTCCAGTTCAATAAAATTGCAATAGTTACTCAGATAAGCTAAAAAATTCTGTACAAAGACACTATCAGAATCATAATTTACTAAGGCTGTATTAACCTTTGTTTCCTCAAAATTCAAAGGATCCTTTGCCTGTCCTAGGGATATTACTGTTATAAGGATGACAAAAACAATGGCATAGAGTGCTAACGATAAGGATGAATTTTTTAATATTTTAAAATAGATTTTAAATACTTGCATAATCCTTCCTCCGTATTTCTAAATAAGTAATTACTATGAAAATTCCTGTCAGCACCCCCAATATAGACAGATTCAGCTGATACCTGTCGTAGCCGTCATAAAAATATAAGGAATAAAAGGCATCGGTTATTAAATTTGAGGGATTTATAAATCCTAACAGCGGTATATTATTAGTAATAAAGTATTTCATATCCACTATTAACATGCCGGATAAAAAGCTCCCTCCTAATACTACAATATACAAAATGGCACTTCTTACTTTTATATTTGCTTTCACAATTACACAGACCATAGCACCCAAGGTAACCCCGCAGATAGAACCTAAAAGACATACACACATCAATCTTAAAATCTCTCCTCCAAGCGCAATCATTAAGACCTTATTTAGAAAAAGTAATAAAAGTAATATGCTTAAAAAATGTATTGTAAAAGAAGCTGTCAGGTTGCATAATAACAGCTTTAACTTATGCACTGGTGCTGCCTGCAGCCTAGCTGCTACCGGAGATTGATTTGCCTCAATATTCCTCATTTCGAGAAATCCATACTTACTTCCAAACATACATGCAAGTGCAATTAAAGTATAAAAATAAATTAGAGTTGTATTCGGATTATCACCGCTGCCATCTATTATATAGTTTCTGTTATCAGCCATTATCTCAGATACATCTTCTTGTAAGCTCTGATTTAAACTGCCTGCCCTTTTTGCTGTCTGCTTACTTTGCAGATAGGTATCCAAAAAAGCCTTTATTATGGTCTGATAATACCCATTGCTGTTAACAACTAATGCCGTCTCTTCATCCGTATAAACAATCCCCTCCACTTGCCTTTCCTGTAAAAGAGTTTCTGCCTCCATCTGATTAACTTTTATCAGCCAAAATAAAGGAGTATCTTCACTGGCACGGGCTCTCTCCATAACCTGTAATAAATCATCCGAGAATGTATAATCCCCCACCACCGCAACCGGTATTGTCTCAATTGCTTTATCTTTTGACAGATTATAAAATCCCATATAAAAAAACAGAGATAGAAGGATTGGAAAGGCAAAAGACCAAAAAAGCATATCGTAATTTCGAATCAAACATTTCAGTCTGGATTTATATAGTCTGTAATACATCTTACCACCTTTGAGAATGCTTAATCTCTCAATTCCTTTCCTGTTATTTCAAGAAAAACATCGTTAAGCGTGGGAAGTTCCGTGTAAATTTTCCCAAAGTTTATATCGTTGTTCTGCAAATAATCCAAGATATGAATCAGGTTATTTTTTCCTTTATTGGACTTTATATATAAGATACTATCCTTGTAATCTGCCTGTGCCACATTGGGTATGTGTGATATTTGCCTTATCTGCTCTTCTTTTAAATTGTAAGCTTCCACTGTTATTTTTTCACCGAGGGATATCATATTTTTAAGCTCATCCTTTGTGCCGGAAGCTATAATCTTTCCTTTATCTATAATTGATATCCTACTGCAAAGCTGTTCGACTTCTTCCATGTAATGACTTGTATATATAATAGTGGCTCCCTCTTTATTCAAATTTTTAATCCCCTCCAAAATCTTATTCCTGCTTTGAGGGTCAACTGCCACAGTAGGTTCGTCTAATATTACAAGTTTAGGTTTATGAGCTATACCGCAGGCAATATTTAATCTTCGAAGTAAGCCTCCACTTAATTTTTTCGGATAAAACTTTGTAAAATCCCCCAAGGATACAAAATCAATGGCCTCCTCAGTTAGTCTTCTTACCTGATTTTTATCATTTATATACAGACTGCAAAAATAAGATATGTTTTCATATACAGTCAATTCTTCAAATACTGCAATATTTTGCATGATTATTCCAATTTGTTTTTTAATTTCATAGGCATCCGGAGACATCTTTTTACCAAATATTTCAATGTTCCCCTTATCATAACTTAATAACGATAAGATGCAATTTATTGCTGTTGTTTTTCCAGAACCGTTTGGACCAAGCAAACCATATATTTCGCCCTTTTCAACCGTGAGGTTAAAATGATCCAGGGCAACCAGTCTATCATAACGTTTTACCAAGTTTTTTACCTCTACTATCATATGATTAACCATACCTTTCTCAATGCCTGTAAACTTAGGGCTGCGTCTATACCCATGTGTAATAACTATAGTATATTTTATATTTTACTCCCAGTGAACCGTGTCACTTTAATTATTGACAAATGTAACAGTATCACAAAGCTTCCTTCCGTGCAACCATTGATTTCTAATACAGCTTTTGGTATGATAATACTAATCTGTTACATTAGTGGCAATATTTGCAGATAGATAGTTCTATAGCATAGTGGGAGGGCCTATGGCAGAAATTCAAGATAAGCTTCTATTATTTTTTAGCTGTTTTATTCTATATCTCTTAGAAGTACACTGGGAATATTCTATTATTCCAGTGCTCTTGGCTGTTATCACTTCCAGTCTGAGCACTTATATGGAGGATCGGCGTTTGAAGTTGGGATTCTTTCTTATCTATATTGCCTGCTGTCAGCTAATTCCTTATTGCTTCGTATTTTTGCCTTTAATGATTTATGATATTGCCTATTACGACTACCAATTTTTAAGTCTGCTAATTTTATTTCCGTTTTTTTTAAATTTTAATTATTTCTCACCAGCAATTATTGCTATTACCATTTTGTTTTTTATACTTAGCTGGATTATTAAATACCGCTCTTTAACCTATCAAAGAATTAGGCTAGAATATAATGAGTTACAGGATACCTCCAAAGAGCTGGCACTATTGCAAGAGCAAAAAAATCAAAGTATTTTAGAAAACCAGGATTATGAAATAAATGTTGCCACACTAAATGAGCGTAATCGTATCTCAAAGGATATTCATGATAACATTGGGCATTTACTGTCCCGATCCTTATTACAGTTAGGTGCATTGCTAACAATTACAAGAGAAGAAACTACAAGAGAAGGCTTAACTGCCTTAAAAGATTCTATCTCAAGTGGTATGGACAGTATACGTTCTAGTATCCATAACATGCATGATGAGTCGATTGATTTATACACTGTAATAGATACTCTTGTGAAAGATTTTACTTTTTGTAAAATTAATTTTGAATATGATTTAAAATCCTCACCGGACATAAAGTTGAAATATACATTTATTGCCATTGTAAAAGAAGGCCTTGCAAATATTATTAAGCATTCAAACGCCACGAAAGTTCTCATAAGCCTAAGAGAACATCCTGCTATGTATCAGCTGATTCTGTCTGACAATGGAATGATTGAAGACCCAAAACAACTACGCTTAAAAAGACTTTTTGAAAATCAAGTTTACCAGGAAGGAATGGGTATACAAAATATTACTGATCGTGTGAAAAGCTTTCAAGGAAATATTAATTTTAGCTTTGATGAAGGGTTTCGTATATTTATTTCTATACCAAAAAATAAATAATACGTCCAAGGGAGGAGATTTATGAAAGTATTGCTTGTGGATGATGATAAATTAGTTTGTCAATCTTTAAAAATTATACTGGCTGCAGATTCTGACATTGAAGTTATCGGAATGGGGCATAACGGTCAGGAGGGTATCAGTTTATATGAAAGCTTAAACCCGGATGTACTGCTTATGGATATCCGTATGGATGTAATGTCAGGTCTGGATGCCGGCGAAATCCTATTAAAAAAGTATCCAGAAGCCAAAATATTATATCTAACTACTTTTTTAGATGATGACTATATCATTAAAGCGTTAAATATCGGAGCCAAAGGTTATATGATGAAACAAGACTTTGACAGTATCATTCCCGCTCTTCGCGCCGTTCACAAAGGGCAAAATGTGTATGGTAATGAAATTATAACTAAGCTTCCGAACCTTTTACACCAGTCCAGTCCTATCACCGATTATTCGTCCTATGGTCTAACTGAAAAGGAATATGAAATCATCTGTAAGATAGCCGATGGATTGTCTAATAAGGAGATTTCAGAAATTCTATTTCTGAGTGAAGGAACGATTCGAAATTACATCAGTTTAATACTTGAAAAGTTATCTCTTCGAGATAGAACGCAAATAGCTATCTTTTACTATAAAAATCGTTAGTTTTTTCGGTTATTTCTCCTGATATAAAAATACGCAAAAAGCTCCAAGATTTTCATTTCTATAAGACTTGAAAATCTTGGAGCTCTATTACTTATTACATATATTTATTAACCATTCATTATGAACTGTAAACGAGTTCTACCAGTACATTGAGCTTTTAAAAAAGACGACTCTAAATATATATTATTCTATTCCCTCTAAAAGAACAGCCAGGCAACTAAAACAAACAAACCTAGTATTAAAGCAATAGCAGGGACAAAAATCAAAAATGCAGCAATCATTAAGGCAGGTAAATCATTCTTTTCAATATCCAGATAATCCTCTTTCGATGACTTTTCAAAAGACTTTTTCTTTTTTCTTTTAAAAACTTCTGGTTGATCCGGCTGATCAAATATTGATTGCTCTATCTCATAATCCTGTTCACCTTTATCATTTTTATCTTTATTTTGTTGTGTCAGCCAATCCATGGCTCTGTCTACTTTTTTCTGAAATAGCATAATACTCTCTCCAGTCTACTACATCAATTTATGATGACAAGCTACAAAATGTCCAGGTCTGGCTTCTTCAAATTCTGGAACAACTTTTTTACAAATATCAGTTGCATATCTGCAACGAGTATGGAATTTGCAGCCTGATGGTGGTTTAATAGGGCTTGGTATATCACCTTCGAGAATAATGGTCTCTTTCTTTGTATCCACATCTGTTGTAGGAATAGCCGATAATAGAGCTTCCGTATATGGATGGGTAGGATGTGCAAAGATTTCTTCCGTTGTTGCAAGCTCTACAATATTACCTAAATACATAACACCTACTCTATCACTAATATATTTAATAACACTTAAGTCATGTGATATGAAAAGATAGGTAAGATTCTCCTCTTCCTTCAAATCCAATAATAGATTAATTATCTGTGACTGAATAGAAACATCCAGCGCTGATACAGCTTCATCGCATACTACGAATTTGGGCTTTAGAGCTAATGATCTCGCTATACCGATACGTTGTCTTTGGCCACCAGAGAACTGATGGGGATAACGATGGATAAAATATGGCGCAAGACCACATTTCTCCATAATATTCAAAACATATTCTTGAAGCTTTTCATCATTCTTGTCAAAATATTTATGTGCCAATAAGCCTTCTGATATAATCTGTCCAACGGTCATTCTTGGATTCAATGAAGAATATGGATCCTGGAATATTAACTGTAAATCTTTTCTCAAGAATCTCATTTCTTCAGCCGTAAGCCTTGCAAGATTAATTCCCTTGTCCCTATACACTTCATACTTATCAAAATCCGTATTACTCTTGTGTTTTTTCATTAGTTCATAAATACCGGAACGTATGGTAGTTAACTGGCTCTCTATTACCTTTAATTCACTTTCCAGTTTACTAATTCTATTCTTAGCGGATGCCGTTGTTGCTTCAATCTGATCTTTACTTTTTCCTTTTTCCTTTAATGTGGATTTTGTACCGTCCAGAGAAATCTGCTCTTCATTAATCTTTCTCTTTAATTTCTGATACTCAACACCTTGTTTATATTCTTTTAACAATATATCAGATATAGGAGTTAAATCATCTACCGTATAAAAGCCCCCGATTAACTGAACAATATCAAGAAATGCATCACGAGCACTCTTTTCTGCTGTATGCAACTGCTCTAGGGCCGCATATTTTTCATCTCCATCAGGTAAGGCTTCATACGCTTTACGTGCACTGTCCTCTTTATCCCTTAACCCTTGCAATGTCTGTTTTCTGGATACAAGGTTTTTTAAAATATCTTCCACATAGCCTGGTGCAATTTCATCAATATCACGACCGTAATACATGGTGCGACCATCTGTCTGGCTATATAACTGCAACAGTGTACGGCCAAGTGTAGATTTACCACAACCACTTTCACCAACTAAACCAAGCGTTTCACCCTCATATATGTCAAGTGTTACATCATCATTTGCTCTTACATATAATCTTTCCTTTTGACCAAAAGATTTCTTTATCGGAAAGTATTGCTTTAAGTTTTGTACTTTAATTAAGACTTTTTTCTTATTATTTTCCATTGCTTCTAACCCCTTTCTCAGGATAAAAACAACGAGTTTGATGATCCTGTTCGATGGAAACTAAAGCTGGTTCTTCTTCGCGGCATTTATCCGTAGCATACTTACATCTAGGAGCAAATTTACATCCCTTTGGCAAATCCAAAGGATGAGGCACAGCACCAGGAATTGCTTCCAAGCGTACACCAGAAGGTGTATCCAGTCTTGGAATCGAAAACATAAGTCCTTCTGTATATGGATGAGAATATTTTGAATCCTTACCAAATATAACTTTTGCAGGTGCCATTTCTACTACCTGTCCACAGTACATAACAGCAACATCATCAGCCATCTCGTTAATTACACCCAAATCATGGGTAATGAATAAAATAGAAGTCCCATTTTCATTCTTTAATTGATTCATTAATTTTAAAATCTGTGCCTGAATAGTAACATCCAGTGCAGTAGTAGGTTCATCAGCAATCAAAAGTTTGGGCTTGCAGGCAAGTGCCATAGCTATCATGACACGCTGTCTCATACCACCAGAAAGCTGATGAGGATATTGCTTTGCCACCGCTTCCGGATTGGGGATATTAACTTGAGCTAACATCTCAACAACCTTTTTTGCAGCTTCTTTTTTATTTAAACCCTGATGAATTCTAAATGGTTCGGCTACCTGACGTTCAATTGTAAACACAGGGTTTAAGGATGTCATCGGTTCCTGGAAGATAACTGAGATATCATTTCCTCTGATTTTACTCATTTCTTTCACCGAAACATCTGCAAGGTTCTTACCATCAAAAATAACTTCCCCGCTATCGATTCTTCCGTTTCCATCTAATAGTTTTAATATACTCATTGCAGAAACACTTTTACCGCTGCCACTTTCACCAACAACACCAAGGGTTTTTCCTGCATTAACAAAATAAGATACACCGTTAACAGCTTTTACGGTACCTTTTTTTGTATCAAAGAATGTATGCAAATCACGTAATTCTAATAATGCCATTTTCATTTCCCCCTAACGTTCCTGAGATTTCGGATCGATTGCATCACGCAGACCGTCACCGGTTAAGTTAATACAGATTACACAAATACCTAAAATTATTGAGGTAAATACCCATCTCCACCAGAAATTTTGAATAACAATACTGTTGTTACTTCCATACAGCATATTACCCCAGGTTGGCTGAGGAGCCGGTACACCGAAGCCTAAATACGATAAGGTAGCCTCTATAAGCATACAGGTTGCAAAATCTAAGGTTGCAGATACAATGATAACAGATATTACATTCGGTAATATATGTTTAAATACAATCGTCATCGATTTAATGCCAACTGCTTTTGCGGCAGTAACAAATTCCATTTCACGTGCTGCTAAAACCTGAGCACGTACTAATCTGGAAAGACTCGGCCATTGGAGAACACCAAGTACTACCATCATAAGATAGATTCGCTGGGTGGAGGTTAGGGAATTGCCTAATAACGCTGACAATATCATGGCAAATGGCAAGAATGGAAGTGCTGATACTATCTCAACAACCCTCTGCAGTACCATATCCACTTTTCCTCCAAAGAAACCGGATAAGCTACCTATTATAACACCTATAAAGGTGGATATAACTACCGAAATCGCTCCGATAGTCATAGACATACGACCACCGTTTACAATTCTATTTAAGATATCTCTTCCTAATTCATCAGAACCAAGAATATAACCTTTTAACCCCCAAGGTAATACACTTCCATCTTCTGTAATAGCATAATTCTGATAGAATCCGGTATAAACAGCTTTTATATCTGCATCTGTAACTTTATCCGGTACTGTTGCCTGATTATAATTATCATATCCCCAAGCATACACATTTCCATTCTCAGTTAAGGCAGCATAGTGGTATCTGCCTCCCTGTAATGAGGTAATCTTCTCATCAAAAGCTGGGAATCTGCCTTCACCACGTTCAGATACATTACCCCAGACATAAACCTGTCCCTGATCATCCACTGCTGCCATTGTGGAAGCTGTTGTAGCAATATCTATAATTTTACTCTTAAATTCTGGAACTTTGTTATAACTATTTTTTTGTGATCCAAGATAAACTGCCTGACCATCCTTTGTTAGTCCCATAACAGCATCCGAGGTTATCGCAACTTTTGTTAACTGCCCCTGATAAGGATGGGCTGTTAAGTAATCATTATTGCTGGAGTTACCAAAGAAATAACTTTTACCATCTGCTGTTAGTACAACAGAACACTGATATCCTGCAACAATATCCACAATATTAGTCAAGCCTGCAACATCACTTGGTATGGCACACTGTCTCTGTCTGTCACTGCCCCAGGCAAATAACTTTCCTTCTTCATTTAAAGCCAAGATATGATCATATCCGGCAGAAACCCTTACTATTTTGCCCATTTGCTTTGGCACATATTTCAGATTGATGGTTTTGCTTATTTTGGTTTTTCCCCACATATATAACTGCCCGTCATCCGTAACAGCAATACTGAAAGTCGGTCCCACAGAAATTTGTTCTGCTTTACCGTTTAATGATTTAGGCACTTTCAGAAAACTCTGACCAGGTGCAACGTTTTGCTGGCTGGTTTCTGTATAAGATAAGTCCAATTTGAATATGAACGGCCCTACTATAACTCCGATAAAAATAAGTATAAAAACGATTAATCCTGTCATTGAAATCTTGTTACTCTTAAAATTCTTAACAATGTTTCTGATAGGACCTTGCATCTGTTCCTCTTCTAACATTGAAAGTTTCTGCTTTCCAGTACCAAACATATTAATAAATAGAAGGTGAAGGAAGCTTTTTTTCTTTTTCTTATTATTAGTTTCATTATTCATTGATTTCTTCCTCCTTCTATCGATTCACTCTGACACGAGGGTCAACTAAACCATAACTTAAGTCGATTACCAGATTACCAACTAAAGCTACTATCATATAAAACATCTGTACCGCTAATGCTATGTTGTAATCCTGATTACGAAGTGCATCCATGTAGAAGGAACCCATACCATTTAAACTAAACATTTCTTCCACTACTAAGGAACCGGCGAAAATATTAATAAACCAACCAATAATTAATGTAATAACTGGAAGAAGGGCATTTCTCCATGCATGAGAGTAGATAACTACTTTTTCCCTAAGTCCTTTCGCCCTTGCCGTACGGATATAATCCATTCTTAAAGATTCAATCATAGCGGCACGAACATATCTGGTCATACCACCCAAGGAGCTAAGGGTCATTACAAACAAAGGCAATGCCAAATGATACATTCTGTCTACAAAAAATGCCAACCCGGTTCCTTTAAAATTGGGTGTGTTCATACCACTAACAGGAAACCAGCCTAAAGTAACAGCGAACAAAAATATACTAATCAATGCAATAATAAATGGTGGCAGACTATACCCCACAATCGTACCAACCTGCACAGAATTGTCAAATAAAGAATTTCTCTTAACAGCACAAATAATGCCTAAAGGTATGGTAATACCCAAAGCCAGCATCATAGCAAATATGTTAATAAATATTGTATTTTTCATAGGCTCTTTAACTAAATCTATAACAGGTTTTTTATAACGGATAGAATTACCTAAATCGCCTTGTAAAACTCCGCCAATCCATTTTCCATATTTCACAATTGTAGGATCATCCAACCCCATCTGTGCTCTTAAACTTTCGTATCTACGTTGATATTCTTCTAAAGTTAACGTATTTTTGATGGGTTCTAATTCTGCCCTTGCAGGATCCCCGGGTATCAAATTATAAAGAAAGAACATAACAAGTGACATGATAAAAAATACAAATACCATGAACATTATTCTTTTAGAAATATATTTTATCATTTCTATACCTACCTTTATCTAAAATTATCTCTATGCATTTTTACTTTCGTTATCTTAATATTATTTCACATACATGAAAAATAGGCTTCTTCACCAAGTTTAGAAAATACTTTTTAAAGCCCTTATGTGTAGTCTAACCTCACCGTATTCACTAAGCACAGTGAAGAATACTATTATTCATAAAGAAATAGGGTATACGAAATACCCTATTTCTTATGCTATATATTTACAACGCTATCCTATTCCTGTACGTAAGAATAAATAAGTGCTTCTGTTAAATCCCAAATACTGTTAGGATTATAGTTTTGAAGTTTTGCGTTGTAGAAGTCATGATAGACATTAGAGTAAAGTGGTAGGTCTGGTAATAATTCATTCCATTTTTCAACGAAAGATACAAAGTTTTTTCTATATCCATCTCTGTCTGAAGGATCAACTAATACCATTTTCTTAGCTGTCTGATATAAATCTTCATCTACAATGTAGTTGTTATTATATCCAGCTTCAATCTGTTTCGGATCTGTTGTATAATATTGTGCCTGATCGTAAACAGGAGTAAAGCCTGTAGCTAAGTTGTACATACTGTAAGTAGGTACTCCATATTTAGCATCGATGGAACCATCACGATATAAGTAGTTTAATAATTCAGTAAAGGTCATTACTGTCTGGTTAATCTGGATACCTGCTGCTGCAAGATCGGGATTTTCCTGTAGTTTAACAACTAAAAGTTCAGATACAGCATTTGCTTCTGAGGAAGCCCATTCAATGATAAGAGGCATTAAAGTACCATCTTCTAATTTCTTGTAACGAACACCGGAAGTATAATCTTTTCCGTCTTTGTCATATACCCAGCCGCCATCTTCTAATAACTTGATAGCATCTTCTAAGCTATATGCATAAGAGTTTAAGTTTGTTGCTAATTCAGGAGATTCCTGAACCATCCACATTGCTGTTCCATAAGGTCCGTTAACAACAGAACCAAAACCGCCTGTGAAAGCTTTCGCAAAATCATTACGGTCTAATAAGTGAGCAATAGCCTGACGAACTTCAACAAACTGTGTAGGTCCGAAGTCACAAACAAATGCTAATTTACCATATCCGTTACGATCATAAGAAGTATAAGAAAATCCACCAGCATCTACTAAATCAAGACCGGCATTGATTTCGTCACCGCTTGCCATAGCATTTAATATATCTACAGAACCAGTTCTTAATTCATCTAAAGCTGTTTCAGTAGTAACTTTTTTATAGATAATTGTCTGAATCTTTGCAGTCTGTCCTTCGTAATTTCCTTTGAATAAAGGATTTACATCTAAAACAGCTGTTTTAGAAGATTCATCATAGCTTGTTAAATTATAAGGTCCTGCTGTAATACGAGGAACTGCAGTTCTGGCATCATTGATTTTGCTTTCATAAGCTTCTTTCGTAAAGTTATCAGAAATATAAGCACCTTTACCATCATCTACCACTGTTACAGTATCATCTGTCCAGAAAGAAAGCTTAGTTGGATACGTACTAGCTAAATCTAATTCATAAAAGTAAGGAAGATTTTCCTTTGCAATTGTAACTGCAAAGTTCTTTTCGTCAAGCAAGCGAACACCGATAAATTCTTTTGATTCTCCGGCTGCAAATTCCTTGTAGCCAGTAAAGTACTGTCCAGCGTTATTTTTTCCGCCCATATCTCCTACTACTTTAGAAGACCATAATAAAATGGTTGCAACATAATCAGCTGCTGTAACAGCTGAACCATCATTCCATACCTGACCATCTTTTAAAGTCCATGTATAGGTCTTAGAACCATCTTCATTAGCATCAACTTTAGGTTCTTCAACAACAGCAGTATTAACAACAAATTCACCACCTGTTGTAAGACTGGAAGTCGCATTTGTCATCTGTCCACTGATTAACTGGAATACATCATAGTCAGCTGCACCGTTCTGAAAATAAGGAACGAAATCCCCGCCTAATTCAGTTGTGCTACCGATAATAATCTGTCCTGTTGGTTCTGCAGGAGCTCCTGCTTCCGCTTCAGGTGTTGTTGTAGGATCAGTTCCTTCAACAGGCACTGTAGTAGGTTCTTCTGTAGATACACCTGTGTCATTTCCATTACTGCAACCAACGATAGAAATCATCATCACAGCTACTAGTAAAACTGAAAGTAACTTTTTTAACATAAATGTCCTCCTTAAAAATATAGTATTGTTTCGTCGTTTTTAGGAGCATTTTAGATTCTATTCAAACTATGTATTCTATCGCTTCAACTCGGTAAAGAGATAAAGAATTAAAGTATGATATTAAAAAGGCTCTTCTACATCCATTTGGTTGAATGCTTTAGAAAAGCCCCGTTGCAAATCTTTTTTATGCATCTTTATCAAACAACAATCTCAGACAATTCGTATTGCCTTCAACAAAGTGTATTATATAATACAATCCTACACTTGTCAAGCAAAGCTTGTTAATAACTGATATACTAATTTTGATAATTGTATTTTTATGTTGATAGCTCGCTAAAATGCATAAAAAATACATTTCTGTGAAAACTTATTACTTACCATTCTATGCAACAAAAATACAATTTATTATTATCACTTTATTTGCTGCTATTACAGCACTAGTCTTCCCTGTAAAATTTTCGAATTAAAATGTATATAAATTCTTTTAATAAATATTACAAAACTATGTAAAAACCTTAATTCTAAATATATACTCTACATGAAAAAATTGATACTTCCCTTATTTGCCAACATATAAGCTGTAGTATTTAACATTTGTTTAAATAACGGATTTATACATCCTATCATATTAAAAAAGCACCCGGTCGAGTGCTTTTTTATAAATGTTCACACGTTTTAAAATAAGCTGGAAATGGGATTTGAACCCACGGCTTCCTCATTACGAGTGAGGTACTCTACCAACTGAGTTATTCCAGCAGATTCCTAAAAAAATCGAGGTGACGGGATTCGAACCCACGGCCTCTGCGTCCCGAACGCAGCGCTCTACCAATCTGAGCCACACCTCGTTACAATTTTGTTTGTCTTGCCAAATTATTATGCTACTTTTTTTGCCAGAAGTCAAGACTAATCTAAAACATTTTTTATGAAATATCCATTGTTATTATAACACGACCAGACAGTTCTATATGTCTTATTTCAATAATAATAACTAATTTAATCAATACTTTGCATACAAATAAAATTGATAATACATTTTGCTACATAATCACTCTTTTTATTTATCAGCATATTATATTAACGGAGAGAACTCCATCCGTTTATACCAAAAGACTGTAAAAATAATCGAAAAGAAAGGATATGCCACGCTTCTTTCATATATCCGATGTTGTGGCATTAACACATCTAAGTCTTATGTGTTATGGGTTGGTTCAAATATGGATAATCCGTTTAATAATTTAAACTCCCCTCATAAAGGGTGTGATTGCAACCATAATAAGCAAAAGCATGTTCATGAAGTGCTTGGAAGCGTTGAAATAGCCGAACCTCAAGAAAATCCACATAACCACAGATTTGCTACTGTATCAGGAGAAGCAATTCCTTATGGCTGCGACCATTTTCATGAGGTCAAATTTAGAACTGATTTCTATGAAGAACATTTTCATGAATTCTGCGGAAGAACTTCGGGTGCTATTCCAGTTGGTGGTGGAAGACACGTGCACTTCCTGGAATCAGTAACTTCTGTTAATGATGGTCACAAGCATAAATTCAGAGTAGCCACCTTAATCGAAGATCCTATTAGCGAACGCTGTTAGTTGCTAATCTTTTACCTAGATAATTTAAAAGCCACTGCATCTATTATTTGAGATGCCGTGGCAATTTTATTGCTATCATTACTTCAACGAATATGCTTCTATATGTTTATATATACACAGCTATAAGAAATTTTGGCTCTCTACCTACTGCTGTCTATCTTTCTTCTCCTAAGTAACAAATACCAATAGCTCCTGGTCCGGAATGGGCTCCTATGCTTGGACTGATCGTATTGATCATAATATTATTTATGTGTAATCTTTCTTTAATTAACTCTGCAATATAGGCAGCGTCCTCAGCAGCATCACCATGAACAATACATATTGGGTTATTTCCGTTCTTATGGTTACCCATCTGGGTCTCCATACGATTTACAATCGTTGACAAGGACTTTTTACGTCCTCTGACTGTTCCTCCCGGAACTAATGCACCATCCTTATTCACCACTAATATTGGCTTTACATTAATCATACTGCCAACTATGGCTGTCATCTTTGACACCCTTCCCCCTCTTTGCAAATGAAACAAATCGTCCACTGTAAACTGGACACAAAATTTCAATTTATTCTCCTCAATCCAAGCAGCAACTTCATCAATCCCCATGCCTGCTTCCTTTAGCTGAACAGCCTTCATAACTACTAAGCCTTCACCTAAAGAAACATTTAAAGAGTCTAAAACAACGATTTTTGCCTCCTGATTTTCTTCACACAATTCCCTTGCTCCCGCAGCCACATTGCTATGTCCACCGCTTAAAGCTGAGGAAAAACTAATATGCAATACATCTAATCCTTTGTCTAAATAAGACTGAAAGGTTTCCCGTATAACAGCAGGATTGCTTGCCATAGTGGTCGGCATTACACCTGCCCTCATTTTATCATAAAATTCCTTTGGTGTTAAATTTAACTCATCACCATAAGTTACTCCATTAATATCGTAATAATGCGGTATAATACCTATGGCTTTCTCTTTTATATATTCCGGTAATAAATCACAGTTTGAATCTGCTGTAATGACAAAATCCTTCATTATCGATCTCCTTATCTTCTTTTTTTCTTTTACGGGATATTCGAAATCATTTTTGTTTTCACAAAAAACGAATATTACTAGGGTTTTCTCATTAACTGCTTGCTGTTAATGCATTATTATGTAAACAACTTCTTCCTTATTTTACATGATATAATACAACAATGCAACTAATATTTACTAGCTTATTCATCCTTATTTTATTATTACTTTATAAACAATTTATAATTTTATATTTTTTTACTTTATTCCATATATTCCCCTTAAAAGTAACCCTATCCCTACACTAATCATATATTATTATATAAAAAAATCAGGAGGAATATATGGGAGAACTTTTAAGAATCGACAACGTAGGCTACACCTACCATAGTCTGGAAGGAGAAACCCCCGCACTGCAAAATATCTCTTTTCATGTAAATGATTGTGAATTTCTTGCTATTGTCGGCCCCAGTGGATGCGGTAAATCAACACTTCTTTCATTGATTGCCGGATTAATCGTCCCTGATACTGGTAATATATATATAAATAATAAAGATGTTAAAGCTTCCGGCAAAAATATAGGATATATGCTTCAAAAGGATCACTTGTTAGAATGGCGATCCACTCTTCGTAATCTAACCTTAGGTCTGGAAATACAACACAAACTTGCAGACAGCAGCTACATTTTAATCAATGATATGCTTGCTACCTACGGATTAATAACTTTTAAAAATGCAAGACCCTCCGAGCTTTCCGGCGGAATGCGTCAAAGAGCCGCTTTAATTAGAACCTTATTATTAGAGCCCGATATCCTGCTTTTAGACGAACCTTTTTCTGCTTTGGATTACCAAACCCGTATTGAGGTATCTGATGATATATGGGGAATCATACGAAAAGAGAAAAAGACAGCTATCTTAATTACCCACGACATATCAGAAGCTATCGATACTAAAATACTATGCGAAATACTCCCCTAGAATTGACTGTTCTAATCACCTTTTTATTATTTTGTCATATAATGTAAAAAAAGAAAGGAGTATGCAGAATATGCCTGAATACAATAAAAAGGTTAATGATCAATCCTATTGCCCATCCTGTAATAATTGGCCTGGTTATCCCAGGTCTGATAAATGGAGACCTGGATACGGCCCCGGGTATGGTTCCGGCCCATGGGGTTCCGGCTACGGTCCCGGTAAGAGACCTTGGGATTCTGGCTCATGGGGTCCTGGCTATGGTGGTCCTCATAAGCGCCCATGGGGCTCCGGTCCGTGGGGTCCTGGTTCTGGAAGGTGGTAATCTAAAAGTAGTTTCCTAATAAAAATAGTTTAGAGGTTAACTGGCTGCTATGTAACTCGACTTGTTAACCCCTAAACAACATTAGTTCTATTTAGTTTTCAGATAAATACTTCTTTTTCTCCAAATGTTCTTGAAGCATTTCATATACTTTACTGCGTATGTGCTCTGGTTGCTTCATTAACTGGCTGAGCATTAAATCACTTACTATGTATGTGGCTTCTTCTTTCATTTTATTCATATTATTTATCTTTTCTTTTTCCTGCTCCGTTGAATCTTCATTCATAACCTGAATCACCATAGGCGAACGTCCTGCTCTGTTTTATATTATAATAGTATTTATTCCATAAGCCTGTACTTGTTTCATGTCTATGACACTGTTATGGCAAATTAAGTATGAATCATATCTCTTCACGATATACTGTATAAGAGATAAGGTTGAAAGAAAATATAAATGTATAGAAAGGATGCCACTCAGCGATTCTTTCGACCTGTTTTATTTGTGGCAGTATCGCAGGCAAACTTCGATATGTGATGGGTGTGAATATGAATATAGCAATCTACAGCCGGAAATCAAAGTATTCAGAAAAAGGTGATTCTATTGATAATCAAATACAATACTGTAAGGATTATGTAAAAATGCACTTAAAGCAAATTACCGAACCAAATTTTATAATATATGAAGACGAGGGCTTTTCTGCTGCCACTACCATACGACCCAGTTACCAAAAACTATTAGAAGATATAAAAGTCAAAAAGATTCAGGTTTTAATATGCTATCGCCTAGACCGTATTAACCGTAACGTATCTGATTTTTCAAAAACCTTAGAACTGTTAGAAGAATGCAACATATCTTTCATTTCAGCTACTGAAAATTTTGATACTTCGACTCCTATGGGCAAAGCCATGATATACATAGCTTCTGTTTTTGCTCAATTAGAAAGAGAAACCACCGCCGAAAGAGTAAGAGACAACATGCTTGCCCTATCAAGAACCGGCAGGTGGTTAGGAGGTCTCTCACCGCTTGGATATCAATCCGAATCCATTTTATATATGGACGAATCTTTAAAAGAACGCCAGCTTTATCAATTGGTTCCAATTGAAAAGGAGCTTAATAAAGTGCTTCTAATTTTTTTAAAATATAAAGAGACACAGAGCCTTTCCCAATTAGAGACTTATTGTCTAACCAATCACATTAAAACGCAGAAAAATTGTGACTTTACAAAAAACTCCTTATCTCTCTTATTACAAAATCCTACCTATTGCATTGCAGACAAAGAGGCTTATGACTATTTTTCAGGTCTTAACTGTATTATTCCCTTCTCTATAAGCGATTTTAACGGACAAAATGGAATTTTATGCTACAACCGTACAAAGCATCTGGCTGGAAACCGTCAAAAAAAACGACCTGCTAAGGAATGGATTGTTGCCATTGGGAAGCACCGGGGTATTATAACCGGTAAGGACTTTGCCTTCACTCAAAATTTATTAAAACAAAATAGGACAAAAGGATCGCCTCGTAAAGATACTTCACAAATTGCTTTGTTTTCTGGATTAATCACATGCAGCTGCTGCGGCTCCAGGCTAAGGATTAAAAATATCCGACGAACTAAAGATAAAGTTACTTATTCTTATGTCTGTGAGATGAAAGTTCTATCAAAAGGCGCGCGGTGCCAGAACAAAAATCTACCCGGTGCTTCTTTTGATGAAAAACTTCTTACATTAATAAGAAATATCCTTCTGTATCTTAATATAACAGATACCGCCATTGATTTATTACTGGAAAAAGAATATCTTATTAAGAGTGAAGCTGAAACTGCTGTTTTTCAAATCAACACCTTAAATCAGGAACTGACAGCTATTAATGATGAAATCTCTAATCTTCTTAAACAACTAAGTCAAAACAGTTCTCCCCTACTGGCAAAATACATCCTTCCACAGTTAGATAAGCTGGATGGGAAAAAAAAGCAATCCGAGGAGCGATTACATAACCTGACAATAGGTATTACAAAAGCTGATACACAATCTCCGGATGTACTGAAAACCTATACTACGTTAACTTCTGTGGAAACGCTGTTAGCTTGTCATGATGTCAAAAATCTTCGAGCGTTGGCTGAACTTTTTATTAAATCCATATATTGGGATGGTCAATCAGCAAGCATTAAACTTAATCTCCCCTCCTATGAGCATTTCTGTATTGATAGCTGAAGCAGTTTCCATGGCTGACCGTATTATAGTTCTTTCAAACCGTCCCGGAACTGTAAAAAGTATTATTGATGTCAATTTATCTGTTGAAGATAAAACTCCCTTTAAAGCCAGAAGCGCTCCTGAATTTAAGGATTATTTTAATCTAATCTGGAAGGAGTTAAGTCATTATGAAAACAACTAAAAAAAAATTACTCAGCCAGACTCAGTTATCTATTTCTCCTTCTCATGAAGCTTACATCAGAGAACATCTGAAAAATATACAAAGAATCCGATTTTTTCAAGTTATTATTATCGTTGGTTTCATTGCCCTCTGGGAAGTATCAACCCGTGTGGGGCTGGTTGATTCTTTTATCTTCAGCAGTCCCTCACGGGTGAGCAGAACTTTTTTTGAAATGGCAAGAGACGGCAGTATCTTCTATCACATTGGTGTTACCTTGCTGGAAACTTTCCTTAGTTTTACTCTGGTTATCGTATTAGGTATTGCTCTTGCAATTCTTCTTTGGTGGAATCATAATCTAGCAAAAATCTTAGAACCCTACCTAGTTGTATTAAACAGTCTTCCCAAATCAGCTCTTGCCCCGGTTTTTATCGTGTGGCTAGGTAACAACATTAAGACAATAATAGTTGCAGCTGTCTCTGTTGCAGTATTTAGTACAGTTATAACTTTATATACAGCTTTTATAGGTGTTGAAGAAGATAAAGTCAAATTAATCCGTACCTTAGGAGGCAGTAAAAAAGACATCCTGCTAAAGGTGGTAATCCCCAGTAATATACCTTCTATGATAAGTATCATGAAAGTAAATATCGGTTTGTCCCTGGTTGGTGTTATTATAGGAGAATTTTTAGCCGCAAAAGCAGGACTTGGTTATCTCATTATCTATGGAAGCCAGGTTTTTAAACTAGATTGGGTTATTATGTCCATAGTTATCCTGTGTATATTAGCTACTGCCCTCTACCAGCTTTTATCATATTTTGAAAAAAGATATAAGTAAGTAATTTAAACACCGTTGTTTTTATAACAACAAAAAGTAGACCTTATGGATTATCCAATCCTTAGGGTCTATTTCTTATATAATTAAGCTCTATATAGTTATTTTTCATTATCCCCTGTAACATGAGGCTATGTTTAAGGAGATTCAAAACAAGTAAATTAATAACTTACAACGATTCCGCCGTCACCTGCATACATAGTACTTACCCCTGCTGTTTCCACAATAACTACATCTTTAAAAGGAACTTTCTTTAACACTTCTTCTTTTACAAAAAGTGCCCTTTCATAGTTGTTGCAGTGTGCGATTCCAAGCGTTCTCTTTTCCGGTTCACTCACATCTTTTTCTATATGTTTTGCCATAAGCAGCAAGGCTTTCTGTATTCCCCTTGCCTGATCAAGCTTGCGAATACTTCCATCGTCATTACCAACCATAATTGGCTTAATATTTAAGACACTGGTAAGGATTGCCTGTATACCATTTAATCTACCGTTTTTTCTAAGGGTATCCAGATTCTCAAGTACAAACTTCGTACTTAACGTATCCCGATAATTTTGTATGAGTTGTGTAACTTCCTGAAATTTTTTACCTGCCTCTACATATTCCTTTATTTTCCTCGTAATCAATGTCTGTCCAACCGAAGCAGAACAGGAATTTATTACCAGAATATTTTTAGCAGGATACTCTTCAAGATACAGCTTTTTGCCAAGTTCAGCACTATTATAAGATCCGCTTAGTTTATCAGATAAAGTAACTACATAGATATCCTCTTCTCCCCCATATAATTCCATATATGCCTCAGGAGAAGGACAAGCAGATTTCGGACTGTTGGGGCTGGCATCAACCAGTCTTAAAAATTCTTTTTGGTTAAAAGTAGTATCGTCTATGATTAATGTATCATCAACTTGTAAAGTTAAAGGAACTAACTGTAAATGCTTATCCTGTCTCATTTCTTCTGTTAAGTCCGTGCAACTGTCTATTATAATTCGGTATGCCATTTTATGTCCTCCTAAAAATATCTCAACCTCTTATTACATATATTGGTAACAACAACCATGTTAATTTATATGCTTAACTATGATATATGGTTTTCATTACTATCAATCATAGCATACTGAGTCATTTTTTTAAAGTCCTTTTCTATAATACTTTATAAATATTTTCTAAATTTTTTTGTATTATTCTCATGCATATAATTCAATTTGAACAGTATAACCAGTACACAATCACTTAAATAAAGATTTTAACATTATGTCTGCATTATATAAAACAGGCTTCCTACCGTTGCGAAAGAATCAACAACGTTAGGAAGCCTGGTGTACATCTAATATGAAACGATTCTATAGAAACCATCCGCCCTAAGAGCTTGACAATCTTTCCACTATAAGATCTACCATAGAATTATTTAGTTACTAGTCAGCACCATCATAATATCGTTGCTTCTGGTGATAAATTTTGTCATATCTTCTGCTGCGAGAGGTCTATGGCTTAACATGGCAAGGTCATAAAGCTGTTCGCAAATCATGGATACATGTTCTGCCTCTTCATTATTAAAGATGTATTGCACCAGCTTGTTATTGGAATTTAAAACAAGGGTTTCACTGCTACCAAACATTCCTGGATCCATACCATACATGTTGTATTGTTTCATCATATCTTGCATTCTACGGCTTTCCTCAGAAAGAGTAATCATAGAAGATACTTTATCATTTTTCAGCTTCATTACTTTTACTTCTAATTTTTCCTTACTTAAAACTTTACGGAATAATTCTGTCAACTTTTCATTTTCAGTCTTTAAAGCTTCTTCATCATTTCCATCTTCTTTAAAGCTATCTGTGATATCCGCATCAATTCTCTGAAAACGATAGGATTGTTCCTGCTGTTCTAATTGTGTAATAAAAGGCTAATCAATATTATGTGTAAGAATAAGAGCGTCAATTCCTTCTTCCTTAAACATATTGATGTACTGGCTCTGCTGCTGTTCATTAGTGACATAGAAGATGGTATCTTTTTTCTCTTCCTTATCAGCTTCTTCTTTGTCTTTCTCCTCGGCTGATTCTACCTTTTCAACAGGCTCCTCTGTGTTGTCATCTTTCTTAGAAGCTGCAACATACTCTGGCAAAGTAAGATATTTACCCTCTAAATTCTTAAAGATAATAAAATCCTTCATCTTATCTCTGAATTTATCATCCTTTAAGCAACCAAATTTAATAAATGGACTAATATCATCCCAGAACTTTTCATAACTTTCTCTCTCTGTTTTATACATACCGGATAATTTATCTGCAACCTTCTTTGTAATATAATCAGAGATTTTCTTAACGAATCCGTCATTTTGAAGTGCACTTCTGGATACGTTTAGAGGAAGGTCCGGGCAATCAATGGTTCCCTTTAACAGCATAAGGAATTCCGGAATTACTTCCTTAATATTATCTGCTATGAATACCTGGTTACTGTATAATTTAATGGTTCCTTCCAATGTATCATATTCTGTATTTAACTTAGGAAAATACAAAATACCTTTTAAATTAAAAGGATAATCCATATTCAGGTGTATCCAGAATAAAGGTTCTTTATAATCATGGAATACATTGCGATAAAATTCTTTGTACTCTTCTTCTGTACAGTCATTTGGGTGCTTTGTCCAAAGAGGCGTTGTATTATTTATCGGTTCAGGTTTTTTCTTCTCTTTCTTTTTGGGTTCCGCTGTTTCTTCATCCTTATCGGAATCATCACCAGCTTCTGCAACATTACCTTCTTCATCTACAGTAGCGTCAATAATGTCTTCTGCTTTTTCTTCCTCTTCTTCACTTTCTTCCTCTTCCACCGGTGCATTAGCATTCAGGAAATAAATCTCAACTGGCATAAAGGAACAGTATTTCTGGATGACTTCTTTAGCACGGTATTCATTAGAAAATTCATAGCTGTCTTCATTCAGATACAGAGTAATTTCAGTGCCTCGAAGCTCACGACTGCCTTCACCCATAGTAAATTCGGTACCGCCTTCAGATTCCCAGTGTACACTTTGTGCACCTTCTTGCCAAGACAATGTATCGATAGTTACTTTATCAGCAACCATGAAAGCAGAATAAAATCCAAGACCAAAATGTCCGATAATCTGTTCTTCGCTGGCTTTGTCCTTATATTTGTTTAAAAAGTCAGTTGCACCGGAAAAAGCAATCTGGTTAATGTATTCTTTTACTTCATCCGCTGTCATACCAACACCGTTATCAATAAACTTTAATGTCTTTTCTTCCGGGTTCACAATGACTTCAATTTTAAATTTATTGTCTTCTGGTAAAGAAGTTTCTCCCATAAGCTCTAGCTTCTTTAATTTGGTAATTGCATCACTACCGTTAGATACTAATTCTCGAAAGAAAATATCATGGTCGGAATATAGCCATTTTTTAATAATAGGAAAAATATTTTCGGAATTAATTGATAAACTGCCGTGTTCATTTGTCATTTTTACGCTCTCCTTTACAAATCTTCTCTCATATTTTTATTTCTCATTTTTTGAGAAATTCTTCTCATTCTGAGAAATTTTTCTCAGACGAGCTATTTTTCTCAGAATTAGAATTTTTCTTATGAGAATAATATTAATACGCTTGTTTAAATTTGTCAAGAAGAAATTAGCACTCATTTCACGTGAGTGCTAACAAAATGAATTTTACATTTCTTCCACAGGAATTTCATGGTATTTCAAAAATAGTTTTAAATCAGAATCCCAAACATATTCTAAGGATTTATCTAGTGTAAAGGTCTTTAAAGAAGTGCCAGTAGTCAAAATTAAGACATTCTTTTCATAGCGAATATTTAGAAAGAGTCCATTAATTTCCTCTGGCGTAAATGCCAATCCTGATTTTTTCAAAACATTTTCTGTATAGGCAGGAGATAAAAGCATTACTAATTTTATAACTTTGGGCAGTTTGTTTCCTTTAACCAGGGAATATATAAAAGGTTTTATTTCACTCCAAAGGCTGTATTTTCTATCTCCTAAGACCTCCAGTTCATCATTATTATAATAATCACGGTTTAGTTTACCATCAATGTGTACTTGATGAAAAGTATATATTTCTGCTTCGGAAACCAGAAAATTATCAAAGATATTTTGGATAAGAAGGTTAGACATAAAGGCTTTTACGTCAATAATTTTTAATGAAACCATGCATATTTCCTCCTGTAATGCAAATACTATGAACCCATATAATTATTCATGGCAGGACTTTAAGCAAGGAGGATTAAATTATGTACTTTGACCATTCCAAAAGAAGCTATTATCGTTTTCCCAGTAAAAATCGTGTAACTGACTTTGACTCTCAAACCCCCTACTATTTCCCAGATAAGTACTCCTTTCGAGGAGACGATTTAATGGGAAGCCTGAGGGATGCAAATTACAATAATTACGAAGATGTTCAGGATAATCAAGGTGCATCCTTTTAGTGTATAATCAAAATACACATAACCTAAGCTTATAAGCCTATTATTTTAAACATTTGAGAGCATGTTTGAAAAATACTTGTGCTGTACCAACTACTTAACTTTATAACATCAATACCCTTAATGAAGAGTAGGCAAACAGTGCAATGATTTTTTAAACAGGCTCTAAGGGACTGTTACTCTTTATGCTGTTATTATTAAAACAATTTCCTTAAACTATTACTACACGAATGAAATATAATATCAAAAGGTGTATCGGATAAAAAGCATAAAATACATATTTATTAATCTTAGGCCCTCTCTCTCCATTATAAAACCAGATGAAAATCATCGCCAAAATTGCATACGATTGTAAATCTCCTATTAATATTACATTCATAAAAATCATTATAAGAGCCTGTAATACTTTACTTCTTCTAAAAATATACAAACCTACAATCAAAAGAACACCTGCAAAATTATAATCTACCGCCAGTAAAAGAGCCGCTATGCAGCCTACTGCAACGACCACTACTTCACTTAGGCTGCATAAGAACATTCTGTTTTTCATTTTATTGTCTATTAAATGAATAAGATAGATAACCAGCAGTCCTATAAATAAGGTAAAATAGATATTTTGGTGATAAAAGTTAGGAAATTGATTGTAAAAAGCAAGATCAAAGGGAATCTCAGACAGTAATGCAAAAACACCTAATCGCAATAAATATTTTCTTACATTATGGGTATGAAGAAATCCTTCTACCAGTAAAAAACAAAATATAGGAAAGGATACTCTTCCGATGGTTCTGCATATTATAAATTCACTACTTCCATACTCTAAAAATATTGCTGCGCTGTGATCTAATAACATAGTAAGCATAGCAATTAATTTCAGTACAAATCCGTTCACCTTTAACACCTGTTTAACCTTTCGTCCATAAATTTTGTCTGTCCTAATTCTTTTATTTCTTTTTTTAAAATAAATTCCAATTCTTCTACTTACTTATAAAAATTATAACAGTTCTTGACGGCACCTGATATATCCCTTGGTTTTCAAGAAGCATTGTTAAGGTTTGTTCTTCCTCCGTATTCCAATATATATACCACTTGGTACCAGGCGCAGAAGGCGGCAGTTTAAAACTTTGCACTTCCCAGTGGAAATTTATAGCAATATAAAAACAGTTGTCCTTATCCTGACGGTTTCGCATTACATAATGGCCTGCAAGATGAATACCTAGAACTCTGCTATAGAATGAATAATCAGGAACCCAAGGCACCACACCATGAAAGGAGACATCTGAAAAACCACAGGACATATAATCTATGCAGCGAGGCTGCTGCTCCATGCGAAATACTGGATGTTCTTTACGTATTTGTATCAACTTTTGAACCGTATGGAATATATCTTCTGTATTTTTTAATATATCCCAATCCAACCAGGATAAATCGTTGTCCTGACAATAGGCATTATTGTTACCTTGTTGTGAATTGCCGAATTCATCTCCCGCTAATATTAAGGGAGTTCCCTGACTAAGAAAAAGCAGCGTTAGTGCGTTTCGAATCTGCTTTCTTCTTAGCGCCACTATTTTTTTATTTTTAGTAACGCCTTCTTTTCCGCAGTTCCAACTGTAATTATATTCCATTCCATCCAGATTCTTTTCCCCATTTGCCTCATTATGTCTGATATCATAAGATACTAAATCCATCAGTGTAAAACCGTCATGATTGGTAATATAATTTACAACGCCCCATTGTTCGGGATTTTTCAAGAACCGCTTGCTGAATTCTTCTACCTGTCCCTCTTCACTTCGTAGAAAACGTTTTACAGTTACCGAAAAACCCTGATTGTATTCTGAAAGATTTTTAAAAACCGGCAGCTTATACGCTTCATATGAATACCTGCCCTCCCAGGATTCGGTCATAAGCTTTATATTTCCCAAAAGAGGATCTGCTGCCGCTAAGGCCACGGACTGCCCATCCCCAACTAACCGAAATCCATCTATATGATACTGACGAACCCAGTGTCTTAAACATTCCTGAATCAGTACCGAATTGGTGCCCGGTGCGAAGTTCATTTCCATGAAAACCTCCATACCGTTATTATGAATGGCTTGTACCATATCTTTAAACTCTTTCATTACCTGATGCGGTCTAAAAGCATAAGAAGCTTTGGGGGCAAAATATAAATTATCTTCACTATATCCCCAATAATTAAGTTTTTCCTTACCACCAATTCCCCTGGCTGTAAGAGTCTCATTATATTCATATGCAGGCATTAGAAGTATACTGTTTATCCCTAGTTCTTTTAGATAAGGTATTTTCTCCGATATACCAAGAAAGGTACCCTTATGCTTTACTTCGGAGGAAGGGTGTATCGTAAAACCTCTTACATGAAGCTTATATATAATTAACTGAGTATAAGAGATACTGCATCTTCCCTCTTCTTTCCAGGGGTAATCTTCCTCTGGAAAACCAGAAAGCAATTTCGTATCTCTGCTATTCAATCCATATTGGTCTCTGCCATAAAGAAGAAAAGTATAAGGGTCTGTTATTGCTTTTTCTCCTGCTTGATATTCAAATGCCAAGTCCGAAAAGTCTGAAACATTGGTAATACTGCACTTTTGACGATTCCATTCTAACCGAACAGCAAATACATGACCGGTTTTGTATTCTTTATCCAAGTATATGGTATCCAGACATTCTCCAGTAGATAGACGGTACAAATTTAGACAGCAGGCAGCAAATTCCGGCAGGCTAAGCGAGAAATTAACACTATTTTTACAAAAAGAAACCCCAAAAGGGTAGGGTTCTCCTTTTTTTATCCTTAGACCTATTTTTGATTTCATCTGCTGCCCCTTTCCATAAATAACTTTATGCTATGTAATTACGGCATTCATTTTAAAAACTTAGTGTTTTTACATATTATACCAGAAGTTATTATAGAAAACAATGACTCTCTACATGTGCAGACGCTTTTTCAGCTCCTCCCAGATATTTTCCCACTCAAAGAGCAGTACTGCTGCCAGAGATAAAATACTGCAAGATACCGAGATAACAGAAGGATATTTTACCTGAAGCAGATTACACAACAAAAAGATTACCGGAAGGATACCAAAGATACCATCTAATAAAATATAGATAATAAAATCTCGTACTCCCAAATGCAGTACCTTGGCTGATATATACATTACAATCATAGCTACTACACAAGCAATGGGGAAAACATAATCCAGAGACCAGCCAATCCATCCGGTTCTCCAATCCCAAATCACTGCAAGTATGGATATGACTGCAACCTGCCAGATAATACTTTTCGGTACATTATGACGTTTGCGAATAACCATGGCAAGACTAATCCATACACAAAGAATTCCTGCAATAATAAACATAGGCCAGTTAACCTGTACAGGGAACAGAGCATTCACTGCAAAACTGAGTACTATAATACATATGGATAAAAACACCATTACCCTTAAAATCAGGTTATATTGATAGGAAGTTGGTATAGCCGGAACTATCTCCTCTTCTTCCCTGCCCTCACCAGTCAGAACATTCTGACACAGGGGGCAATATTTCCGATTCCCTCGGATATGCACTTTACAATGTTCACAAAATTGCATAACCTACTCCTCCCTTAATAATTTGCAGAAACTGTTACCTCTATTCCTTTTAAAGCCAGTGTCTGGAAAAAGGTCTTTTGTATATCTGCTTCGGCATAGGGTGATGTAAAACTGACTACTAGTCTGTCCCCATAGGAACACATGCATACCTGAGGACGTATGGCACTGGTAAAAACATCAAATTCTTTGATAAAAGGTGCATACTCGGCAGGCATGGTAACCTTACCGATGTTAGATAATGCAGCTGTTATCCCACGATTGTTAATATAGTTGGCAAGCCGCAAGGTTAAGTCCTTAAAAACAAGTGGAACTGCCCTTGTAAATGCATTGTGTTCAAGGGCTGCCAGCCGTTCTATGTGATTTTTTAACTTATCGGGTGATAATTCCCGGGTGAAGCTTTTTTGGACTTCTAAAACTAATGCTTCAAAATCGGTGCTATTTTTCCCAAAATCATAGGAAATATGGATAGTACTAAAGAAGTTTCGTGCAGATTCCGACTCAAAGTAGTTCCGTAAATTAACTGGTACCGACAGAACCACCGGTAATTTACGCCCTTGTTCTGTCATGTTCTTATATATAGAATACATGAAAAGTGCAGTTAAATACACCGTTAAAGTCGTATTATATTCATGTGCCGCAGCAAGCACTGCTTTTACAGACATGGAACCCTCGATTAGCTGCATACGATTCTCTTCTTTTCTGGTACCTCTGATATGGTAAGCTCTTGGACCAAGGTTTCCTTTGGATATTTTCATACCGGTATAGTGTTTTTGAAAGCTGTCATCCATCTTCTGACGGACGGACGCTTCATATTCCGCCTTTGGTATATTCCCTTTAAGCTCCTCCTTATATTTACGAATAAAATATTGATGTAATAAGGTTTTTAAAAACCACAAAGCACCGGTTCCATCAGATAAGGCATGATAAATCTCAAGACTCACCCTATTTTTATAGTAAAAAACCCGGAATAAAAGAGTTCTCCTGCTTTCCTGATAAAGCCTTGCGCACACGGGTTTACCCTCTTCTTCTACTACCGGACGGATGGAACTGCTTTCCAAATAATACCAAAACACACCCCTTCTTAGTACAGACTTATACAAAGGGAATATCTCTATGGTTTCATCCAATGCCTCCTGTAATAAATCCGGTTCTACTTTACTCATAAGTTCACAAGCAAAACGAAATACCTTTGTATCCTTCTCATTGCTGGTAGCAGGAAATATCTTGGCAGCATTATCAAGTCTTGTCCATTCGACTCTTTTACGACCTTTCATAGTTACACCTTTATAGCAAACCCTTTGGGGGGTTCCTTTCTATCTTGTTATCCGTATATTAATATATGATTTATTAATACGATTTGTTTTATACTTCTTAGCATGTAGAATTTAAGTCCGAACCAATCGGACGGCACACTAGTACTAAGAGACGATAGAAATAATTATAACATCCCCAAATAAGCAAGGCAAGACATATTATAACTGATAATTAACTGCTTGTGAGTTAAATAGTTTATAATACATGCTATCTTTGTTCTCCATAAGCTTTCTATGGCTGTCAAAATCTGAAATAACACCCTTATCAAGCACTAATATTTTATCGCAGAAAACACTACTGGACATACGATGAGAAATATAAAGAGCTGTCTTTCCCCCTACCAGCTGATTAAATTTTTCATATATTTCCGCCTCAGCCAGAGGATCCAGGGCACTGGTGGGTTCATCTAAGATTATAAGGGATGCTTTTTTATATAATGCTCTTGCGATGGCAACTTTCTGACCTTCTCCACCTGACATCTCAATACCGTTTTCATCATAGGACTTTCCAAACAAGGAGTCTGCTCCCTGAGGCAATGTACTGATTTTATCCTGCAAACCTACCTGGTTAAGTATTTCCATAACATGATTTCTGTCATTCTCTCTGGCAACACCTGCTATGTTTTCATGAATAGAGAATGCAAATAGTTTATAATCTTGAAACACAGCGGCGACTGTCTTCATATAGCTGGAGAATTCATACTCATATATATCCTGTCCATTAATGTATATCTTACCGGAAGTTGGTCGATATAGCCTGCAAAGCAATTTAACGATTGTTGACTTACCGGCACCATTAATACCAACAATAGAAATTTTCTCTCCTTTCTTTATCTGAAAGGATATTCCTTTTAGTACCAATGCAGTACTGCCTGGGTAGGAAAAAGTAACATTTTCAAAACTTAACGTTTCTATCTCACCCTTAAAACTTATTGTTCCTTCCTGCTTTTCTTCATCCGGTAATGCCATAAATTCCATAAAGGGTTCCAGATATCCCAACATCTGAATTACTGTCATTACATTCTTCCCAAAAGCAGTTGTTGCTGTTGTAAAATTTACTGCTGCCGAAACATACATCGTAAAAGAGCCTATTCCAATTCTAGCACCAAATACATCGGATATAACACGTAATCCTACATATCCATAGGATAGAGCAGCCTGCAAGTCATTTATAATACCATATAAAGACAAAAATAATCCCTGCTTTTTATGGTAGGCTGTAAACCAGTTGTTAATTTCATTATTGTATTCACCGACTCGGTCTGTCAACATATCTCCCATATGAAATAGCCGAATATCTTTTTGAAGTTTATCATTATAAGCCAAGCCTACATAATAGCCATATTTACGGTTTATAGGAATAATATCTTGAAAAAACTGCATCTGGTACTTCGCAAAAAATCGCTGAAACAAAAGAGTAATACCAATGGTGGCACCTAGCAAGATAATAAAAACCGGACTTAGTGTAAACATAACTGCCAGTAAACTAACGATAGTAAACATATTTTTCATGGAATCAGCAACGTTATTGATTAGATTTTCCAAGGCGCTTTGATTATTTGCAGCAAACACAGCACGCTCTTTTAAATCCAGATAATACGGATTTTCCAGAAAGGAAAATTCCACATTCATAATTTTTGCCGCCATGGCTTCATTCATTTTTTCTTTCATATAAATGTTCTTAATAACCATTAACCGTTTCATCGTCAAGGTAAAGAAAGCAAAAAATACATTAGACAGTACTACACCTGCACCTAGGAATAGCAGCTTTTTTTCATCCCGGTTTCCAATCAGTTCATCAATTAAATGCTTGGGCAGAATAACATTAATTAATATCTGCCCTGTACTGGCCAAAGAGTTCAAGCATAACAGTATAAAATACATAGGAGATATACGAAAGCACATTACCATAAATCTTTTTAGGCTATTAATCTGATACATTCTGCACTACTCCTTCCTTATAATATTTCCCTTGGACAACAAACATCTTGTAATAATCCCCTCTATTCTCCATTAGTTCCGCATGGCTGCCGTATTCTTTTAATCCATCCCTGTCAAATAGGGCAATCTTATCACAAAATTTTGTACTGGCAAGTCGATGTGATATATAAAGGGCGGTTTTTCCCGCTATTAGTTCACTGAAATTCTGATAAATTTCTGCTTCAGCCAAAGCATCTAACGCTGCTGTTGGTTCATCCATGATAACCATGTTCCCATTCTTATACAAGGCTCTTGCAATAGCAAGCTTTTGGCTTTCACCACCGGAGAACTCTACTCCGTCATCTTCAATCACCTTAAGCATAGTATGCTTATAGCCTTTTGGAAGATTTTCTATTTTTTCTAAAAGTCCTACTTTTTCAATCGCTTTTTTTACCCTGGCCAAATCAACCTTACCGGAGGAACATGCTACATTCTCTGTAATATTAAAGGCTAGAATATTTACATCTTGAAAAACAACTGAAAACATAGAGAACAGTTCCTCTTTATTATAATCCCTTATGGGCACTCCATTGATACGGATTTCACCTTCTGTAACATCAAAAAGCCCTGTCATTAATTTTACAAGTGTACTTTTTCCGGCTCCGTTGATTCCTACGATTGCTAATTTTTCACCCTTATGTATAGTAAAGTTAAAGTTTTTAATAATATAATTATCTGTGTCCGGATACTTAAAACTGACATTATCAAATATAATTTCTAACGTATCATTTTTAACTGCCTTTTTATCACCCCCCTTTTCCCCCATATCACATTCCATAAAGGTATAATAATCATATACATATTGTCCTTCATTTAGGATAAAAGAGAACTGTTCTATTGCTGTTTTTAAGAGGAGGCTCAATACTGTTACTGCACCAAGATACATAGAAAAATCTGCAATGGACATTCCGTGAATTACTTTATATATCAATATGCCATAGGTAAGCGAATTACTAATCAGTAAGAAGCCTAAATCCAGAAAACCAAGTCGATACTCCCGGTTTTTTATTATTTTTTGAATTCCTATATAATTGTGTATCTCTTTGTCATAGTTTTCTAAAATCCTATGTTTGAACTGATATAAACGGATATCCTTACCATAACCAAAATCATGAGTGGTATTATAATAGTATCTTTTTTTCCGCTCACTGTGGGCAATGGCTTCCTTTCTGGCGTATTGAAACTTATGTACCTGACGGTTAATATAAATACCCATCAGTATATTACTAATTAAGCCAGCTAATATGAAAAAATGTAAACGCCCTATGAAAACGGTCAGTATAAGTATAGTGATTACCTCTGCCGGCAGTTTGAACAATTTATGATAAACCCCTTCTACCCCATTATCATTACTGCTGGTAGCCTCTAAGGCCCTTCCGTTTTTCTCAAAGAATTTCGCATCCTCCATATATTTATAATCAATACTCACAAGCTTTTTAAAGGTATCTCTAATATAATCAATCCTTAACTTAGTGATACAAGGATACGAAAGGTTCTCTATATAGTTTTTTAAAAATCCAAAGACTATGCTAAGTCCTAAATATATACCTATTATTATTAAAACTCCATTATAACTACCGGTACCTGCTATTTCATCAATAAGGTACTTGGGAAATAGAATCGCTATGAATGGATAGACTGCTCCGGTTATGGTATAGATAAGAAAGTATACAAATATAGTTTTATTATGGTCTTTTACATTCAAAAGCAGTCGCTTTAACATATCTCCAACTGGATATTTCTCTAAGTTTTCTTCTTTCAACTTAAACTCCCATCCGTGTGCTTTAGCACACATTCTAATCAAGCTGTTAAAAATCTTGTTAAACATCTTTTATACAGTTACTGCCAGTCTTTTTATAGTCTCACCTAATTCTGTAAGCTTTACAGGATTTAAGCTATAATATACTTTTTTTGCTTTTTCAATATTTACAGTAATACAGACCATTTCAGACTGTAGAAGTATATTCATATGATGGGATACAGTTGCCGGAGTAAGCTTAAGGGCATCTGCCATCTCTTGTAAATACAGTTCTTTGCCTGATAACAGGTGTAATATTTTTAACCTGGTAGCATCACCTATGGCTTTCAAATCTGCTGTCAACTGCGTGTCATTAAACTCATTCATATTTTTTCTTTTTAGCAGATCATTGAGATAGATGCCGATTATAAATTGTCTTGTGTTCACTTTGCTGGTGACGGTTAACTGGTTAAAACAAATAATAGTCGGCTGAATCTTACAAGCAACCTCCGTTTCAAAACGAAGTGTTTTATTGTCTTCCAATCCTTTGTAAAAAGCATCCTTATCCTTCATTAATTCCACATAATTCTCAAAATCCTCCTGAATAACCGAAAAGTGTGCTTTAACGATTTCAGAAGCAGCTTTTAAAAACTGCTGCATTTCATTAAAAACCTTATATCTGTCACTATAAAGTTCTATCATGCGCAGCTTGAATCCATCATCTACTTCCATTTTACGAAGTACACTGATTATATCCGAAATATTTGAAATCTTAAATTTATCTGATAAAATCTCTCTTGTATCCAGCTCCAGTATATCTTTAACCAATGAATCAATCATTTCATCGATATCTGTCACGGACAAATCTTTCTCTAACCTCTCCTGGTTGTTATGTACCAGACAGGAAAGCAATGATAAATTATCTTTCTCAAATTCTGTCTTAACAAAATACGGCTTTAAAACCGGATACTTCTCCAATAAATTCAAGTTGTCCTCTGTTACTCTTTTCTTAAACTCAATTAGCTTTAATAGATATTCCTTCATTTGAATATCATTCATTCCAAACTTTTCAGAGTTATTAATGACCTCCTGAATCCTTGTGTTCTCCACGTCTAAAATACTCTCAACAGCCTCTAGCATCCATAAGGGTGTTTTTTGAATCACATAGTTTTCCACATCATTCACCTCATCTAATCTTTTAGATATACTATCATAAATTTTGATGTTTATCAACTACTTTTTATGTACATCTAAAATCAATCATAGATATCAATCTAACATAACAATGAATAGGCCTGCAGAAACGGTAAGCTTCCTGATAACAAAAAAGCAGAAACAATAAAATGTCTCTGCCTCTTTAACAATATTAATTTTGAATATTCGTATTATATTTGTATGTCTCTTTTCTTAAATACCACCAATGAAATGGTTAAAAATACTACCGTAGAAATAACTGATACGATAATTACCGTCGGCAAAGTAAATGCTAAAGACCCGGTATATGATATAATTCTACCGGAGAGAATTCCTTCAATTTCCGTATACTGCAAGAAGATGAAAGCAGATAGTCTACGGTAAGTAGTTGATAACATATAGACAATATTTGTTCCAAGAATAGTTGAGATAGCAACAGTTATTGATACAACACTGGACTTAACCAAAGTGGATATCATAAAAATAAAGGTGACCATAACAACAATAAATAGACCTTGCAAAAACAGCCCTCGCAGCAGGTACTCTGACAGTGAAATATAATGTCCCGAACCCATAATCTGACTCAGAACCTCTTTTCCATTCTCAATAATATATTCATATTGTACACCTACTAACATCGGTCTGGCAAAGCTTCCAAAACCTTTCACCAGTCCAACTCCCAAAAAGAAGACAAACTGCGTAAGCATAATTAACCCAAGGGAACTAAAAAGCATTACAATATATTTACTCAGTAATACCTTAATCCTGCTAACCGGCTGAATTAATAAAAATTTTAAAGTGGCCGGGTTATATTCGTTGGACACACAGTCCGCATTAAATAGTATTAAACCAAAAGCCAGAAAAACAGAAGCTACTAAAATAATATTCCCTACGTAATAATTGATTCCGGTGTTATAGGATTCATCATCCGGTCTTACATTATGCTCCAGGCTCATTGTAAGACGTTCTAATTCCTGTTCAAGATATGCCTTTGAATCCTGGTTGCTCTCATCTTCTAAATCCGCTTGTATATTTTCTATCCGTTCTTTTGCATACTCTCTCCAGTCAAATTCACTCCTAACTTCAAGATCTAACTTGGCTTGCTCTAACTGTTCTTCCAAACTGGTTAGATATGCTCTTGCACTTATAATTTCCTCTTTTACATCTTCTGTTTCATTTTCTTCTAACCCGCTGACATAAGTTTGCTGGTAAGAAATTTCTGACTCCAGGTTGGATATCCGGTATTCCGGGCTGTTGTATTTTAAATAGTTTCTCTCCTGTGTTTCACTGACATATACCAGCACACCAGATAATAATACAAATAAAGCTAATATAATATAGGTCTTTTTCTTAGAAAATAGTTTTACAAATTCATTTATTACTAATCCTTTAAACATTATCTGATACCTCCCCTGATTAATTCCATATACCGTTCTTCCAGCTCTTTGAAATGCTTAGCAAAGGAATCAACTTCTATTCCGGCATCCACTATATCCTTAAGGACTTCGCTGGATTTTCTTTCTGAAAGCTCCAGTGTGTAGCCGATTGGGTTCTCAATTACGGATACGATTCCTTCAATCCCTGATAGTATGTTATATGTTCTTTCCTCTTTTATGGTTTCCAAACTAAACACCAGTGAGTCATACATCAAATCCATGCTTTCTACAGAAGTTATTATGCCATCTTCAATAAAGGCTACTGTATCACAAAGATTTTGAATTTCACCAAGAATATGAGAAGATACGAATACTGCCATTCCTTCTTTCTCTGCCAATTCCTTTAGAATTTCTCTAAGTTCTACAATGCCGTTAGGATCTAATCCATTGGTAGGCTCATCTAGAATCAGCAGTTTGGGATTCGACAGCAGTGCTGCTGCAAGACCTAGTCTTTGTTTCATACCCAGAGAGTATTTCTTCATCTTATCTTTGATACGTCCCTCTAAACCAACCAGTTTTACAATTTCATCAATTCTATTTTTTGAAATACCACGTATTCTTGCTATCTGCATTAAATTCTCATAACCGGATAAATAACTGTAAAGCTCTGGGGATTCTACGACTGCTCCGATATGCTTTAAAGCGGCTTCCCGGTTCTTTTTGATATCATTTCCCATTATGGTAATAGAACCACTGTCCATAGATATTAAATCTACCAGCATTTTAATGGTTGTTGTCTTACCGGAACCGTTGGGTCCTAAAAATCCAAAAATTTCTCCTTCCTTAATTGTAAAGGAAATCCCTTTTATAATTGATCTTTTACCAAATTTTTTTTGAAGGTTATCCACTTTTAAAACTTCCACCATATTAATAACCATATCCTTTCCGATATCTGCACACTTTGTCGGCAAGCACACATTTGTGTAAAATTGCTTTCTAGATTCACACAAATCTCTCTGCATACTACAAACTAGCTTGCGGTACTGCACAAAAAGAAAGATTTGCTTTCCAGCTTCCAAAGATTCTGCAACTTCCTGTTTTTCCTATACTTAAGTATTCTACCGTTAAATACCATTCTAAACAACTTAAAAAGTCTTACGATTTTCTTAATGCACTTTTATACTCGTTAATATCCATCTGGTTTACATTCCTAAAATGATGTTCGTAAGTCTCAAAGTGAAGTACTAAGAACAGATCAATGGGCTTTTAGACACAATATGGCGTAGTATTCCTAGAAAAATCTATAAAAACACTTGCAAAATAGTAAATATACGATAAAATAGAAATGAATGTTTACCACTTATAGCCCATAGCCAGGTAAGGTACACAATAGAAAAGCAGGGTGACTGCATTTTAACCTAGCAAATGCATATTTGTACCTGACACACAGATGGGAGTCAAGGTGAAAGAAAATATATAGAAGAAAGGACGCCACTTATTAATTCTTTAGCCTTTTTTGTGGCAATTAAATGGTGTATTAAATGATACAAGCAAGTAATGTAACTTTGAGGCTTGGCAAGAGAGCCTTATTTGAGGATGTAAATATTAAATTTACTGAAGGAAACTGTTATGGTTTAATCGGTGCAAACGGTGCAGGAAAATCTACGTTCCTAAAGATTTTGTCCGGACAGATAGAGGCAAGTAAAGGAGATATTTTAATAACTCCCGGACAAAGATTATCTTTCTTACAACAAGATCACTTTAAATATGACCAGTATGATGTTTTGAATACGGTTATTATGGGGAATCAAAGATTATATGAAATAATGAAAGAAAAAGATGCCATCTATGCTAAAGAAGATTTTACAGAAGCAGACGGTATTAAAGCCAGTGAATTAGAAGGTGAATTCGCTTCCTTAAACGGTTGGGAAGCGGAAGCAGATGCCTCAACTTTATTAAACGGTCTAGGCATAGATACTGGCCTTCATTCCAAGTTAATGAGTGAACTAAGTGGTGGTGAGAAGGTTAAGGTCTTACTTGCCCAGGCTCTTTTTGGTAATCCTGACATCCTTTTATTGGATGAGCCTACCAACCATTTGGATTTAGAAGCCATCCGTTGGTTAGAAGAATTCTTAATCAACTTTGAAAATACAGTAATCGTAGTATCCCATGACCGATACTTCCTCAATAAGGTATGTACTCATACGGCTGACATTGATTACGCTAAAATCCAGCTTTATGCCGGTAACTATGACTTTTGGTATGAATCCAGCCAGTTAATGGTTAAGCAAATGAAAGAAGCCAATAAAAAGAAGGAAGAAAAAATTAAAGAGCTTCAGGAATTTATTCAGCGGTTTAGCGCCAATGCTTCTAAATCAAAGCAGGCCACTTCCCGTAAGAAAGCACTTGAAAAAATTGAACTGGATGACATCCGTCCTTCCAGCCGTAAATACCCATACATTGATTTTAGACCACACCGCGAAATCGGAAATGAAGTCTTAACCGTAACTAACTTATCAAAAACCATTGATGGTGTTAAAGTACTTGATAATATCTCTTTTACTATTAACAAAGATGATAAAGTTGCTTTCGTGGGACCTAACACCCAGGCAACAACTGTTTTATTCCGTATCCTTGCAGGGGATTTAGAACCCGATGAAGGAACTTATAAATGGGGAATCACCACTACTCAGTCTTACTTCCCAAAAGATAACACAAAAGACTTTGATACTGATGATATTATTGTTGACTGGCTTATGCCATATTCTCCTGAAAAGGATGTTACTTATGTACGTGGCTTCTTAGGACGTATGCTCTTTGCTGGTGAAGAGGGTGTCAAAAAAGTTCGCGTTCTTTCCGGTGGTGAAAAGGTTAGAGTTATGTTATCCAAAATGATGATTGTTGGTGCCAATGCATTAATTATGGACGAACCTACAAACCATTTGGACATGGAATCCATTACTGCTTTAAACAATGGATTAATAAAATTCCCGGGTGTTATATTATTTACTTCCCAGGATCACCAGTTTATACAAACCATTGCAAACCGTATTATGGAACTTACTCCAAACGGCCTGATTGACAAAGTAACTACGTACGACGAATACCTGGACAGCGATGAATTTGCACGTAAAAGACAAGTAATGCAGATTGACCGTACCGAAGATGAGATGTAATTATTATACAAAACTTCACAAAGGTTTCTTATGTTGACTTTGCCCTATCTTAGATAAGGACGCCCGCAGTGAATTAATTTATAGTAAAATCCCTCTCTGCTATCCCTATGAGATGCAGAGAGGGATTTTATTATTACTTTATAGAATTTTGAAATAATACTGCATGCAAATTATCCTTAATCCACTGCAAAAACTTTAAGTCGAAAACCCCTATTATTTCCTCCGAAAGATTCTCAAGGACAAATTCAAGAATCCTGATTATATATGCATTCGCTATAGTAAACCCCTCTGGAGTAAGATTTTTATACGCCCCTTCAACCCAGTTATACTGTTCCTCTGGAATCAACTCATTCAGCTTTTTTAAGCCGAGATAAGCATACTCTTTATCATAAATATAACGAAGTAGTATTGCTGCATTTGCCACTGCTTCATCCATAATTCTGGCAGTCCATGCATAATTTTTTCTTTGATAGGCACTATCGGCCTCCACAAAATAATATAAGGTATTATTAAAACAATTGACAAGCTGTTCTTTACTCAGCCTTTTTGTCTCCACCTTATACTCTCCAAATAAATTATCCGGATCATAATAAACCTTAATCGGTTCTCCATAGCAGGGAAAATCCTCCTTTGTAACCGTATACAGATCAAAATGCAGTACATCTGAAAATATGGCTAAGGTCTGTTTCATGCCAAAATCATTCTCTGTAGTATAAACAATCGAATTATAAGCATTAAGATATGAAAGCCTTCTTTCAAGAAAAGATTCATAATTTTTCTTTGTTACTACCGCATACATGTCCACATCAGAATATGCATCATCATCGCCACGTCCAATGGATCCTTTTAAAAGAATGGCTTCACACAGTCCGTCCTGTATGATCTTACTTCCAACAGCTTCAATCGCTTTATATGTTTTCATCGTTATTCCCATCTGCGTACTTTAATACGCACCTAAATCAATACTTGCTAGTGAGCATCAATCGAACTTATTATTCTTTACAACGTTTATTCTACTAAATTATTCTAGCATATTCAATTACCAATTTACCTGCACTTTGATTGATTCCCAAAAAATCTGAACTTCAAAATCCCAGCCATCTAAGAATAAATCACTCAGAAAGCAATCAAAAAAAGCTCCATGACTTTTAGAAATAAAAAAGTCATGGAGCAGGTAAGCTTTTTTAAGCAGCTTCCATTTCTCCAATACCAAGCTGCAGATAATTAAACTCAAAAATCTTTAAGATAGCATCGACTACCTTATGGCATAATTCTACAATGTACATACAGTCGTTCTTTATCTTACCAACCACTTTTAAATACTCTTCATGCATTTGTCTTATGAATTGGAGAATCTCTTCTACCGTTTCCATGGTATGGCTCTTGTCTCTAGCCTTAATTGCATCTTCACTCTTGACATACTCTTTTAACGCAAACTTTAAATCACGCTCATAAAGACAGTGCTCCTTCATAGTTCCGGTAAAGGATCTATTATGGGGATAGGTAAAATAGTCTGCAATGTAGTGTGTTATTACGCCCAAATGCCTGGTATAATAGCGGGTTAACCCTCTTTCTGCTTCGTAATCATCCGTTATCTTCTTAATTTCATTCTCTAGGATTTCAAAGGTTTCATCTATAGTGTGTCTCCTAGTAATAAAAGAGGGGACACAATCAGGGAGTATACTTCCTATATAAAAAGACTTTTTATGGTTAAATAAGCCTTCCACATTCATGCTTTTTATTAAATATTTCGCTAATGAGATATGTGATTTTTTTCTCATAAAGTCCCCCATTCATTCGGTCATATAATTCAGTTAACTTACCTTGAGTCATCTATCAGCCTTGCAAATCGACATATCATGACGCTGATAATAATATTTATTTTACTACTAAAATGGTTATTACACAATAGTAAAATATCTGTAAAATAAGAATTAATAAATTCTAATCAATAAGATGATTTACGAAACAATTGACCACTTGTATTAAAATATAACTATGAATATTGACATTACCACAATATTCATGTAGAATTGGAGTAATTGTACAAAAATGCAATTGATAACACATAAACCAATGGCACTTATAACAACTGCCTCCGACATACACTATACCTGAGGCTTAGCACAGGGGCAGGCACATAGATACAATATTCTTACATGTATATACTATGTGTAAATCCTCTTATTTAACATAAAAACCGCTCAATATAGGTTAAAGAAAATAACACAACATAACATTTTTCGATTTCTCACCATGATATATTATGCTAAGAGCCTATATACCGTTATACTTGCCAACAACTTAAGAATTAGGAGATGATAATTTTTGGACCCGAGTGAAGTCACGCAACTGGTTATATTAGGTATTCTATTGATACTATCAGCTTTTTTTTCATCCGCTGAAACCTCTCTTACTACGGTAAACAAGTTAAGAATCCGTAGCTTAGCCGAAGATAATGTAAAGGAGGGACTGATAGTGAATAAGCTGATTGAAAATCCGTCAAAGATGTTAAGTTCAATATTAATCGGTAATAATATTGTCAATTTGACTGCCTCATCAATTGCCACTGCTCTCGCCATTAATCATTTTAACAGTGTCGGTGTTGGTATTGTAACTGGAATACTAACAGTTCTGATATTAATTTTTGGTGAAATTATGCCAAAAACTGTAGCAACTATTTATTCAGAAAAATTATCTTTAAAGTATGGACGAGTTATTTATTTATTAACAAAGCTAATGACACCAATTATTTTTTTAATTAATAAGATATCCTTGGTTTTTTTAATGCTTTTACACATCAATCCACATGCAAAACCCTCTGTTATTACAGAGGATGAATTACGAACTATTGTTGATGTCAGTCATGAGGAGGGCGTCATTGAAAGCGAAGAACGGCAAATGATTACAAATGTTGTGGATTTTGGTGATTCTCTCGCAAAGGATGTTATGATTCCCAGAGTCGATATGGCTTTTGCTGAAGTTTCTTTAACCTACGAAGAACTTGTAAATATATTTTCCATCGACAAATATACAAGGCTTCCGGTATTCAGTGAAAACCGGGATAATATAATTGGAATTGTAAATTTAAAGGACATCTTTTTTTACCAGGGAGACAAGAAAGATTTTTGCATTAAAGATATTATGAGAGAACCCTATTTTACCTACGAATATAAGAAAACGTCAGAGCTCTTAAAAGAAATGAGACGGGATTCCATTCCTCTTACCATTGTATTAGATGAATACGGTGCAACTGCCGGATTAATAACATTAGAAGACCTTTTAGAAGAGATTGTCGGTGAGATTAGAGACGAATATGATGACGACGAAGAAGATGCAATTTGTAAAATTGGTGATAACGAATATCTTGCAGATGGTAATACGAAATTAGATGAAATTAACGAAATTATTGGTTTGAACCTGGAATCCGATGACTATGATTCTATCGCCGGACACTTAATCTATCTATTGGATCATCTTCCCGAAGCCGGGGAAAGTGTCACAGATAACAACGTTGTGTATACTGTCCATGCAGTTGAAAAGAATCGTATCGATAAGGTACATCTAGTTGTGCTCTATCAAAATCCCCAGGATGGAGACAAAATTCTAGTAAACTAAAAGTTTCTATAAATAACGATTAGTACAAGAACTGCTGCCCCTAACATTACGTTAGTCAGGCAGCGGTTTCTTTTTAAGTCTAAACTTTGAGAGGTTATTTGCATAAATAAAGACCAAAAAGAAACCATAAAAATATGATAAGGTCATAGAATGGATATAAAAGAACACTATAAATAGCAGACTAAAGTTACTATTTACCTTTCCTCTACTCCTCCTTCCAATTTATTTCTTCACTTTTATTAAATATCATAGTAACAGCTTTACGTAATTCTCTCATGAAACCATAATTGGGGTTCTTCCGTTTGCAATTGTAATTGCTTGACAGGAACTCAACAACGGTTCCTTTTAAGACTGCCTCCTGATACTCTATATTGTATGGTATGACTGCTAAATCCGATTTATTTATAGAATAGGTTTTGGATATTTTTTGAATGTTTAAATTAGATGTTTTATGATACCTGCTAAATAAGAAGACACTTTTATCTAGGATTGAAGAATAATTGTCAAAGAAATATTTTATCATGGATGAATTTTGAACCAAATTTACAACAACCAAATCAACTTCTTCAAGAATATACTTAGAACTAAGATTATTTTCATTAGATGTATCAATATATATAATATCAGCAAATTTTTCTGATGCCTTTAAGATTTTCCCTATATTATCATTTAACTGGTAATCAAATATGTAGCGATTTAGATAATGATTAACAGGGATATAGTATAGATAATTATCCAGTATTTCCATGGATGCTTCCTTGATGATTACCGATGTATCTTTTATATTCTCATAGTAATTCTTTTTATCACCTGAATCTTTCAGTTCCCAAAGAGGATTTCTCTCTCTGCCTCCAACCGTTATTGGTATATTATCCATAGGATTACCGGATAAATCGTAAGACTCTCCTGCGGAAAATTCGTTTAAAATATAATCCATTCCTGCGTTACCGCACTTAGTATTACCATTGTCCTTAAACTGATGGGTCTGCTGGTATCTTAATATATTTCCCAGCCTGTTTTTCTGATAGTGATTTTCAATCAGTACAGACTTACAAGAATACTCTATCGTTGCAGCTATGCTGATACTTGCCAAATTACTGCTTACACCAATGCCCCCCTTAGCGCTGCTCCAAAAAGCAATTTTCATACTTTTCCCCTTTTCGATATTAAATTATTAGGTATAAAAATAGCTTTTACATATCACTTCCACCTCACTTTTTGAATTTGTACTGGATTCTTGAAATGAAATAATAGATTAATAGAATAAAGATTTAAGATATATTTATAATAATTGATTTTTGATATATTGTAAAGTAAATTGTAGAATAAGAATTTATAGGATTCCTGTCTATCTAGAGGCTGGTTAAAGTAAAAATTAATAAAAGCTCTGTCCCAGTGTACTCTCAGACTGATATCTGGACTAATTACCAATCTGACAATACACTATGCAGCCTATTCCTTACATTCTTTTGTTTCATTTCATCAGAATAATATTTCAGATTTTTTCTTAAGTAATTTCCCGCCGCTGATAATCATTAAAACACCGCCTGCTATGCCAGCTACAATAAATAAAATTCCCATAACTAAATTACCAACGCCAACTGATTTCATTGTATTATAGATTTTTTCACTCATACTTGGCTCCTATCTGCTGCTTATGCAATTATTAAATCTCTTTACTACTCCGCTTTGGCACCATACTGCTCGTAATATGCCTCAATAGCTGCTTTCAGGGTATCATCAATCACGATATTACCATTATAAGGCTTATTATATAAATGTTCAACCACTTCTTCCATGGTAACGATTGCTGCTGTTTTCAACCCATAAACTTCCTCAATTTCCTCTAGTGCACTTTTATTTCCTTGGCCTCTTTCCATACGGTCAACCGAAACTATCAGACCTAAAGCATTAACCTCTCCCTGTGCTTTTAAAATCGGCATGGTTTCCGCAATTGAAGTACCCGCAGTCGTTACATCCTCAATAATAATAACTTTATCTTTATCAAGAATTGGTCCTCCAAGTAAGATTCCCTTATCGCCATGATCCTTTACCTCTTTTCGATTTGAACAATAGCGGATTTCCTTATCATAAAATTCACTGATTGCCATGGAAGCTGTAACACTTAGAGGGATTCCCTTATAAGCGGGACCAAATAATACATCAAAATCAAGTCCGAACTTAGATTCAATCGCTTTTGCATAATATTTTCCTAACTTACGCAATTGGGAACCTGTCCTATAGTTTCCGGCATTAATAAAAAATGGGGTCTTTCTTCCGCTCTTGGTCACAAAATCACCAAAGGTAAGAACTCCACAGTCTACCATAAATTCTATAAATTCCTGCTTGTATTGTTCCATTTTTTTATCCTCCATATATTTTATTGATTAACACAACCAATTATTTCCAAAATATCATCAATATTATTTTTTTTCATATATTCTTCAATTCCCTGAATCACCTCTAAGGTTGCTCTAGGATTATTAAAGTTAGCTGTTCCGACTGCCACGGCAGTCGCACCTGCCATAAGGAATTCTAGTGCATCCTCCCAGGTCATAATACCACCCATACCAATAATCGGAAGTTTTATAGCATTGGCAACCTGATTAACCATCCGTACTGCAACCGGCTTTATTGCCGGACCGGAAAGTCCGCCAGTTTTATTAGCTAATACAAATTTTCTCTTATGGATATCTATTTTCATCCCAGTTAACGTATTAATTAAAGATACAGCATCCGCACCACCTGCTTCCGCTGCCTTTGCTGTCTCAGCAATATCTGTTACATTGGGACTTAACTTCATTATAACAGGCTGATGGGCATACTTTTTGATTTCCTTAGTTATTGCTTCAACGGAACAGGGATTTTGTCCAAATGCAATTCCGCCTTCCTTAACATTAGGACAGGATATATTAATCTCTAGCATATCCACAGAGGAATCTCCCAGCTTTTCAACCACTTCACAATAATCTTCTGTAGTCTTACCGCATACATTTACAATTATTTTACTGGTGTATTTTTTAAGAAAAGGCAGATCCCGCTTCATAAAAACATCAACTCCCGGATTCTGAAGGCCAATGGCATTGAGCATCCCGCCATATGTTTCCGCAATCCTGGGCGTCTGGTTACCTGTCCAGGGGATACTGGATACGCCTTTTGTTGTAACTGCACCAAGCTTGTTTAAATCCACGTAATCACTATATTCAATACCCGAGCCAAAGGTTCCGGAAGCAGTTGTTACCGGATTCTGCCACTCTATTCCGGCTATATTTACTTTCGTATTCATTCCTACTCCAATCTAAAGCGTCTAAACGCCTATTTATTCATACGAGCTCCTATTGTATCCACATTATACAAGTTTCTACAACTCAATTTCTTCACCAGAAAATACCGGTCCTTCTTTACAGATTCTTGTATTGTTCACGTTAGTGTGATGATCTTTTTCCTTGGTTTTACAAACACAGGCAAGACAGGCTCCAATACCGCAAGCCATTCGTTCCTCTAAAGATAAATACGTCTTTATTCCCCTTTCAACTCCATAGGCTTGAATTCCCTTAAGCATAGGTGTCGGTCCGCAGGCGTATAGAAGTTCCCCCTCCAGTCCGTTTTCCCGAATAGCATCCAGTACATTTCCTTTCGTACCAAGACTTCCATCTTCTGTAGCTATATATACTTTTCCGTAAGGTAAAAATTCTTCCTTTAAAAAGGTGGTATCACGATATCCTAACACAATATTCTTTTCGCCCGGTATCTGTTTAGCCAGTTCAAGCATGGGAGGAATACCAATTCCTCCTCCTATGAGGATTACTTTTTTCTCTTCTAAAGGAAATCCATTCCCAAGAGGTCCCATAACTTCAATGCTGTCACCAATATGATATCCGGAGATTTCTTCCGTCCCCTGTCCTGCTACCCGGTAAACCAGCCTCAATTCCCCTTTTACATGATTAATTTCACAAATACTGATTGGTCTTGGAAGCAGCCTGTTTCCACTTTTACAATAAAGGGAAAGAAACTGTCCGGGCTTTGCCTCTGCTGTAATCTCCTCATCCCTTACCCACATACTGAATATACCTTCATCTAACTGAGTTTTGTCTGTGATTACAACGTTTTTCTTATACGATCTGGCCATACACTTCATCTCCTATATCTTGGCTTCCCAGGATTTTTTCGTTCCTTACAGGTTCTAAATCTTAATCTTATACATTATAAACGAAAACATATGCTTGTACAAGTATTAATTAGACGTTCCCGTAATTTCAAAATCTGATAGTAAGAAAAATACATGAAAAGCGGCAGCCGACTATACCGTCAGCGCCGCTTTATAAATAAATTACAGTTTTTTAAATATTACTGATTTTAGAATCATTCTTCCAGTACTTAGAGCCGTCACTGGCTCGTTTTAGAAACTGCATGTCGATAAGCCCTCGTCGCAGTAAGAAAAAATCCTCAAAAGTATGCCATCTTTTAATGATTTCATTCACCTCTTTTTCCGAGTAAAAAACACCTGTTTCAAACTTTTCACTCAGATAAACCAGTACAGCAATTTTAAACTGATTTTTCGCAGGCCATATTTTGATTTTATGATTCTCATCTAAAAACCGTTCTATATTTGCATCCATTCCATATCCCCCCTATCTTGGCTGCTTATAAGTTACTCATTTATTTTAGCCAGTACTCTGTGCAATCCTTTGTTCTATCCATAAAACCATATTCAATAAGATACCTTCGCAACGTAACAAAATCTTCATAGACCTTTTTTAATATTTCATTTAACTCACTTTCCTGATATCGCTTTCCATACTCAAACAACTCCGTTATTTTCTTTAAAATAATAATTTTTTTCTTTTGTTTTACCGGAAACTTAGAAAGTCTTAAAGGAGTTAAAGAAGAAAAAGCCGTTTTTATAATCTTCTCACCTTCTTCTTCCGTGGTAATATATCTGTCATCTACCATAGTTGCAGAATTATGTATGGAGACCAGTTTTTCTGCTGCTGTTGGTTCTCCAAATACCAATTCATAAGCCGCCAGATACATCTTCGCCTGTTTTGCCTTCTCCCGAAACATAAATTTTTGATGGCGTATGGTAGAAGGTGAAACACCAAGCTCTCCGGCAATTTCATTATCCGATTGTCCCTTATAAATTAATCTTAAAATAGCTATCTGATTCTCTGTTAGTGTAAGATATTTATTCTCTTTTTCCAAGAGAGCTGAAAACTGTCCGTGATGTTCTGATTTGATATGAAATTTTACAGCAAGACGGCTTTCAAAAAAACGCCCATCAATGTGATGTATCTCTCCGTCAATAAATTCTCTACCACAGTGATTGCAGATATATTTTTTATCTTTTTCCTCAAAGCGGAACCCATCTTTAATCTCATCTATGGTATATTCCATAACTTCCTGTTTCATAGCAAACCTCCATCTATATACCATGAATAGTTTATTTATTTTATAGACATATTATAGATTTGTTTATAAAATATGTCAACATATTTATTATGTTTTTATATTATCCCTGTTCTTTGATAATATAGATGGGTCTCTTCTTTACTTCCAGATAAGTTTTTGACAGATACTGTCCCAATATTCCCATGCTAAATAATTGTATTCCGCTTAAAAACAGAATTATGCAGGTCATAGATGTCCAGCCAAAAGCTGATTTCGCCCCACAAAGTTTTCGAAAAACAATAATAAATATACTAATAAAAGAAACTATACATAAAAAGATACCCACAAAGGAGGCAAATGCAAAAGGCAGGGTCGAAAAAGCAGTAATTCCTTCAAAGGAATATAAAAGCAATTTCCAAAAAGACCATTTTGATTCTCCGGCAGCTCTTTTTATATTATTATAGGACATCCATTTAGTTCGAAAACCTACCCAGCCAAAAATACCTTTAGAAAAACGATTATATTCCCCCATGTTTAAAATAGCATCTACCATCTGTCGTTTCATCATTCGAAAGTCTCTGGCTCCGTCTATAATATTTGTTTTTGAAATCCGATTCATTAACCTGTAAAATCTTCTGGCAAAGAACGATCTGACCTTTGGTTCACCCTGTCTATTGACTCTTCTGGTTGCTACCGAATCACAATCCTCCCCTTTTAAAAGGGAGTACATTTTGTCAAGTAAATAGGGAGGATCCTGTAAGTCGGCATCCATAAGAACAATATAATTACCTGCACTGAACTTAAGACCTGCTAATATAGCTGCTTCTTTCCCAAAGTTTCTTGAAAAGGCAAGATAATGTACCCTTTTATCCTTCTCCTGGTATTTCTTAATTAATCCAAGCGTATTATCTTTAGAACCATCATCCACAAAAATCAGCTCAAAGTCCACCTCATTCATACGCTTCATAACCTTTTCCATTTCCCTATAGAATAAAGACAATACCTTGGCTTCATTAAAACAGGGTATAACTACTGATATTTTATCCAAATGTAACACTCCTTCTGTCATACAATCTCCTTAAATCAGCTGTGAAAATTTCTTTCATTTCTCACTTGTTCTGTTCTTATACCACAAAAAGATAAATAAGCACCAACCTGCTGCCGATATGACCGCTCCTGCTTTCAGATAAGGAGTTGTATAAATAAGTTCTATATTATAGGTCCCCTTATGAAGAGGCAAAGCCATATACATAATATTAGCAGGTAACAGCCTTTGTTCTTCGTGATTTACATAAGCCTTCCAGCCCTTACTATAGGGTATGGAAAAGTATAAAAGACTATCCTTTACTATATCTATCTTACCGGATACTGTGTTATTACCTAAGCGAACCTCTTTCAGTTGGTTTTGAAGCCTTTCCTGTACCATTTCCTTGTAAGTCCTGACTGGTACGGTGAACACTTCCAGCTCTCCTAAGTGATAACGTCCGGGCTGGTTAAAAGATATTTCGCAATAATTCATTGCTGCACTAGAATATCCCAAATTAATAAGATAATCCTCTTTTCCAAAGTATGCATTATTTGTTTTATTTCTTATATGAATTGTCTTGGTAACACCTTTATCTCCTTTAACTTTAAGAGTAACTGCTAAAGCCTCCTGTTCATTAATATGGAAACCCTCCAGTCTTAAATAAGTCTCAGCATCAGCTACACCATTAAAATCTATCCGTAACTTTGCTCCCTTCTCCTTAACTATAAGATAATCTCCCATTGGTTTTATCTGCCCCTCATACCTATAGTTTACCTTGTGTTCGGTAAATGAATAACCATCGGCTCCTAATCGTCCGGTTAAAGAATGAAGCGAAATTCCCACTGGTATTTCTTCTAAAACGCCCCCTCGAAGTTGAGCCTCCTGCTTTCGAATAGCAGAAAGCGCCTCATATCCCTCCCTCAGCATATAAGAGTCATAGGTGAATCCAAGGGATAATTGATTCTTGTTTTTATATAAATAATAAGTCTTATCCTCCGTTTTTAAAGATGATACATACTTGTAATCATAGGGTACGGATTTCTTTTTCGTTGTTACAAAATACTTAACCCCTGCAAGAGATGATACACTGACGCGAGCATCAAAATTATCAAATCGGTATGCTGCCCTTTGAGACGCCAACTCCAAACCCGACATATACTCTGTTACCCGTTTGTTCATTACACTATAGTAACCAGATACATCATAAAAATCCATTGTCAGCCCTTCATTCAAAAAGTGGTCACCATAAGTCTCCACCCGGTAAAAATCGTCGCTTGCAATAATTGGCAGCATACTTACTGCTGACGCTCCTATCCTAGAATCCACTTCTCTATACTTTACAAATTCACTGACATAGTCCCCATATCGGGAATCATTAACTAAAAAGCCATTGATAGATAGATTACAGCAGATGAGAATAAATAAAAATCCCTTTACCAGTTTTTTATTACCAGTTACCGATAACAGCACCAGACAAAGCACTGAAAGTACTAAAAAGATACAGGCAATAAGAATATAGACGGTTGGCCTTAGAATACCAACTATGGCATAAAGTACACTCTCTGTCACTATCAGTACTAACTCTCTTTTATTCATATTCTCTACTTCTTGAAAAGAGGCAGCAAATATAAAAGCTGCTAAAAAGCTATAAGCAAATTCCCATCGATTACTGATATAGGCAAAACCATTCATGGTATAACCAAAAGAAGGAAACATAAGTCCTGCTGTTAATATAAGAAAAGACCATTTTAGCCCTCTATAGTTTTTTCTGGTAAAAATGATTGCCACTGCCGCCGGTATTACCGCCCCGTAGGTAAGTATCGTCCAATAACCTCCCGTTGTATTGGCGGCTAAGAAAGACTGAACCAAAAGCCCATAATAATGAAAAGGATACAAAAAAAGATTCTGTTCATAGCCACTGTTCAGTCTTCCGTTATTTAAAAAAGCCCCACATACCGGAAGAAATATAAAAGCTGCCATAAGAACTCCAAGGATATAAAACAAAATGGCTTTCCTGGCAACCTTCAAGAAAGATTTATGAGCCAATGGCAGCATACTCTTCTTACTGTATTCATAAGACCGGAAGAGACCATAACCAAATACAAGAATAGTAAGCATATAGAAAAAGTAAAAATTACTGACTGCGCTGAGAAAAACCATAAGAGTAAAGAATCCTGGTTTATTTTTTTTCAATAACCTCTCAACTCCAACCAGTAATAACGGTAAATAAATCATTGGGTTTATGAAAAAAGGATGCCTGACAGCAGAAAAAAACACATAGCCACAAAATACATACAACAAACTCCCAAGTAAAGCAGGATACCAGCATATATTTCTTACCTTGCAATACTTCATAAAACTAAGTCCTGATAGATATAAACGCAGCAAAATTAAAACAGTATACAACACTTCTATATTTTCCTTCGGTACAAAAACCGATAGTAGATTCAGCGGATCTCCTATGGCGTAGTAATGTAACGTAGTTATGGTATCAAACCCCATACCTATTTTAAAGTCCACCATTGGAAAACCCTTTCCTTGAAATATACCTTTTAGTAGTTCACTAAAATACACTAAGGAAGGGTAATGCTGATTAATCCCATCATATTCCCACACCATTGATTTACTTTCCAGAATAAATGGAAGATATATCACGCTTATGAGCACCAGAAATACAGCTGAATATAGTAACACTAAGGTTAAACTACTTTTATATTTTGTTTTTACGGTCTGCATTAAATGTTCCATTCGTCTACTCCCTGCAACAAAACTTTTACTTATTCCTACAAACATATAGAAAATCTACTAGTATTCACGCCTTTGTAACTCTACTCTCGTTTATATGGAATTATTTTCAAAACTTAGAATGCCCTAAGTTTGAGAATAATTATATTAGACACCCTAATTAATATGTGTTATAATTGTCCAATGTAAACATTTGATTTCAGAAAGGATAAAAAAATGGCAGAGAAAAATCCTATTGTTACAATAGAAATGGGAAATGGTGATATAATTAAAATTGAATTATATCCAGATATCGCACCAAATACAGTTAATAATTTCATTTCTTTAGTACAGAATAAGTTTTATGACGGTCTTATCTTTCACAGAGTTATCCGTGGATTTATGCTTCAGGGAGGAGATCCAGAAGGAACCGGAATGGGTGGCCCTGGTTACTCCATAAAAGGTGAATTCTCATACAATCAATTTGAAAACAATTTAAAACACACTGCCGGCGTTATTTCCATGGCAAGATCTCAAATGCCAAACTCAGCAGGTTCCCAATTTTTTATTATGCACAAAGATTCTCCTCACTTAGATGGCTCTTATGCAGCTTTTGGTAAAGTTACAGAGGGTCTTGATGTAGTAAATAAAATAGCTGAGGTTAAAACAGATTATTCCGACAAGCCGGAAACTCCTCAGGTAATGAAAACAGTAACTGTTGAATTATTTGGCGAAACATATAACGAACCGGAAAAAATGTAATTAAAACCAAACAATTATAGGATCTTTGCGACATAGCTGCTAAACCCTTGCACTTATGTCGCTTTTTCAATAACTGCTTATATTTAAATTAATAATAGAAAGGAATGCGCACTATGATTAAAACAAGAATACAGCATCTACGTGCCTTACTGGCTGAAAATCAAATAGATGCTTATATTGTACCTACCTCTGATTTCCATGAATCCGAATACGTAGGAGAATATTTTAAAGCCAGAAAATATATGTCGGGCTTTACCGGGTCTGCCGGAACTTTAGTTGTTACAACGGAAGAAGCCGGTCTTTGGACGGACGGCAGATACTTTATTCAGGCCGCAAGGCAGCTAAGTGATACCGGCATTACCTTATTTAAAATGGGTGAAGAGGGTGTCCCTTCTATTGAGGAATTCTTAAAAGATAAGCTTCCAAAGAATGGCGTATTAGGTTTTGATGGACGTATTATTAATGCCAGATTCGGAAAAAATCTAATGCAAAAATTAGAAGCTAAGAACATATCCATTCAATATGAGAAAGATTTAGTCGATTTCATCTGGACTGACCGCCCTGAATTGTCTAAAGAGCCAGCTTTTCTATTAGATATAAAATACTCCGGAAAAGCTTCCGCTGATAAACTATTGGCATTAAGAGATGAAATGAAGAAAAAGGGAGCAACCGTTCATATTCTTACCACTCTGGATGACATTGCATGGTTATTTAATATCAGGGGTAATGATATCGCCTATAATCCAGTTGTACTCTCCTATGCTGTCATTACTCTTGATAAGGCTTATCTCTTCGTGGATGAGGACAAATTATCTGAGGATATTAAAACACAATTTACAACTGATAAAATAGAAGTTAAGGATTATCTTGCTATTTATGATTTCGTAAAGGACATTTCATCTACTGAAATTATCCTGTTAGATTCAAAAAAAGTCAACTATGCAATCTATAACAATCTGAAATCAGAAGTCAAAATTATCGATGAAGTCAATCCTACCGTTTTAGCCAAAGCCACTAAAAATCCGGTAGAAATTGAAAATTTGAGAAAAGCTCATATAAAAGATGGTGTAGCCGTTACAAAATTTATGTACTGGCTTAAAAATAATATCGGAAAAACTGAAATTACTGAAATATCTGCCAGTGATTATCTGGAAGAACGTCGCAAGGAGCAGGAGGGTTTTATTGAATTAAGCTTTGATACCATCTGCGCTTATAATTCCAATGCCGCCATGATGCACTACTCTGCAAGTCCGGATAGTCATGCCGTGTTACAACCGGAGGGCCTATTGTTAGTAGATTCCGGTGGTCAGTATTATGAAGGTACCACTGATATTACCAGAACTGTGGTACTTGGTGAAATAAGTAATGAAGTAAAACGACATTTCACTGCTGTTTTACGCAGTATGTTAAATCTGGCTGATGCCCGTTTTTTACATGGGTGTATCGGACTTAATCTAGATATTCTGGCGAGAGGGCCTCTCTGGGAAATGAATCTGGATTATAAATGCGGAACTGGGCATGGCGTAGGTTATCTATTAAATGTCCATGAAGCACCTAATGGTTTCCGATGGAGAAAGGTTCCGGAACGAGATGACGGCTGTGTACTGGAGGAGGGCATGGTAACTACCGACGAACCCGGTGTTTATATCGAAGGCAGTCATGGTATCCGTACCGAAAATGAACTGGTGTGCCATCGTGGTGAAAAAAATGAATATGGTCAATTTATGTATTTTGAGCACATCACCTTTGCTCCCATAGACCTTGATGCAGTGGATACCAGCTATATGTCTAAGACCGAAATCAAGCGTTTAAATGATTACCACCAACAAGTATATGAAAAATTATCTCCCTATCTGACCGCCGAAGAATGCCAGTGGCTGAAGGAGTACACAAGAGCTGTAGAATAAAAAATATCATTGACAGTCCCAGCTTCTTCTGCTATACTCATATAAAATTCATAGTAAAACACTAGGAATGAGAGAGTAAGCATTATGTAATCTTACAGAGAGCTTTTGGTGGTGAAAAAAAAGCAGATAAATTGTGCTGAAGATGGCTCAGGAGTGGCGCCCCAAACTGCTATGCATCAATACTGTATAGTACTTAGGCAGCGACAGGATTGCCTGTTATAGCAAGCGGGTATACGCATTAAAAAATGCCGTACTCTCTGAGGTCTCGTATCGAAAGGTACAGATAAATTGAAGTGGTAACGCGGGCTTATACTCGTCTTCTGTTAAGGAAGACGAGTTTTTTATTTATATATAAACCTTGCTGTTGTAAAGCAATAAAGCAGATGCTTTCCTAACAATACATTACATTCTTACAACTCTTACTTATAACCCACTATGGATTCAACAGATAATGCAATTAAGGAGGAAACTATTATGGATTTTAATACCCTCTGTATACATGGAGCAGAGAATAATACACACTCTACAGGAGCTATCAGTGTTCCCATCTACCAGTCAGCAACCTTTGCCCATCCCGGCGTAGGTCAAAGTTCCGGTTATGATTACTCCCGTTTACAAAACCCCACCAGGGAATATTTAGAAAAATGTGTTGCCGCTTTAGAAAGAGGGGTTGATGCGTTGGCATTTTCTACCGGAATGGCTGCAATCACCGCCTTTATGGAACTCTTTTCGATAGGAGACCACATTATTGCCTCCGGTGATTTATATGGAGGAACGGTAAGGCTTTTTGAAAATATTTCACGTAAAAACGGTTTAACCTTTGATTTTGTTGATACCTCGGATATAGAAGGTGTTAAAGCTCTAATCCGTCTTGAAACTAAAGCAATATTTGTCGAAACTCCTACCAATCCAATGATGCAGGTTACTGATATTAAAGCAGTTGCAGAGCTGGCTAAAGCACATAATCTACTAGTCGCTGTTGATAATACATTTCTTACTCCCTTCTATCAGCTTCCTTTAACTCTTGGTGCAGATATCGTTATTCACAGCGGAACGAAATATTTAAGCGGTCACAACGATACACTGGCCGGCTTTTTAGTAACAAATCGTGAAGATTTATCCGAAAAATTAAGATACATTTATAAAACCACAGGAGCCTGTCTCTCTCCCTTTGACAGCTGGCTTTTAATCCGCGGAATTAAGACTCTTTCTCTGCGCATGGAACGACAACAGGAAAATGCTCTAAAGATTGCTGAATGGCTTACAACGCAAGAAAAAGTAAGAAAAGTGTTTTATATCGGTTTAAAAAATCATCCCGGTTATGAAATTTCCACTAGGCAGGCTACCGGATTTGGCTCTATGATATCCTTTGAAGTAGACACTGAATCTACTGCAAAACAAATACTGGAAGGAATTCAGGTAATTTTGTATGCAGAAAGTCTTGGTGGTGTGGAAACACTGATTACTTATCCCATGCTACAAACTCATGCCGATGTACCGGAGGAAGAACGTCTGTCCAGAGGAATTAATAACTGCCTTCTGCGTATGTCTGTGGGCATTGAGAATGTAGATGATTTAATTGCTGACCTGAAACAGGCTTTACAATAATAAAACAATAGGCAATTGTGAAACTGCTATTTTATGCGTTGTAACAGTCAAAATCACCCAAACAGGTTCCGATGCAGTGGCAAGTCACCTTTATTTTGGTGATTTTGCCTAGTTCCAACCTATAGACCTGCCGATTCACAATCGCCTATAAAGAAATAAAGACAAAAGGAGAACACAAATGTCATTTGATTTTAATGAACTGATAGATAGAAAAAATACTAATTCTATAAAATATGATTTTGCGGCTGAACGTGGAAAGCCGACTGATGTAATTCCCCTGTGGGTTGCTGATATGGATTTTAAAACGGTACCTCAGGTAACAGAGGCACTGGTTGAAGCAAGCAGACATGGTATCTTTGGATATTCCGAAGTGAAAGATGAGTATTTTAACGTTTTAAAACAATGGTTTTCTACCCACTACCGTTGGAATATCGAAAGAAAATGGCTGGTAAAAACTCCCGGTGTGGTATATGCTATAGCCATGGCTGTACGTGCTTATACCAAAAAAGGGGATAGTATTTTGATTCAAAGACCTGTTTACTATCCTTTTTCTGAAACTATTTTATCCAATGGACGTAAGCTTATTAATAGTCCCCTGGTTTATGAGAACGGTACCTACCATATAGACTTTGAAGACTTTGAACAAAAAATAGCAGAAAACCAGGTGAGATTGTTTATATTATGTAACCCTCACAATCCAGTGGGTAAAGTATGGAACCGGGATGAATTGGAACGACTTGGAGATATCTGCTTAAAGCATAATGTATTAGTGGTATCTGATGAGATTCATGCAGATTTTATCTATCCGGGAAAAGAACACCTTCCTTTTGCAAACCTAAGAGAAGAATATAAGGCTATTACCATTACCTGTACTGCTCCCAGCAAAACCTTTAACCTTGCAGGATTACAAGTATCCAATGTGCTAATTCCAAATCCGGTGTTAAAGGCCGCCTTTAAAAGCGAGATAACAAAGAGTGGTTACAGTCAGCTGAATAATATGGGACTTATTGCCTGCAAAGCGGCTTATGAATATGGTGAAGAATGGCTTATCGGATTAAAAGATTACTTATATGAGAATCTACAGTTTATAAAAGAATTTGTAAAGACAAATCTGCCTCAGCTTACCCTTGTTGAACCGGAAGGCACTTACCTGCTCTGGATTGATTTTACCGGTTTAGGTTTATCAGAAACTGATTTAGAAAAGTTAATCATAGATAAAGCTAAATTATGGTTGGATGCCGGAACCATGTTCGGTCCGGAAGGCCTTGGTTTTCAACGATTTAATATTGCATGCACTCGTAAAACGTTGGAACAGGCTTTCCATCAGTTAAAAGCTGCCATTGATTCAATATAGTATTCCTTTCAATTAGAGTCTGCCTTAATAGCAAAACAAAAAGATGTCTAAAAAGCCATAAATCTTCAAAAACATACCAAATATAGTTTATGTGAAAAGACTTGCTGTATTTGGTATGTTTTGATTATAAATGGAATTTAAGACATCCTTATTTTTCGCTGTAATGAAAATCCATCATTGATTACTTTCTTGTTAAAGCACCCATTATATCTTCACGCATATCTATAACCGCCTGTCTGGATGCATCGGCATAAGCAGTCGGTCCGAATTTCTCATATTGTGCTTGTTTATAAGCAGCAATAATGCCTCTGGATGAACTCACAATGGCACCAAGACCATCCTTGTTAAAGTAAGGAGCTAAATCTTCTGCCTTACCGCCCTGTGCGCCATAGCCAGGCACCAGTATATAGTTCTTTGGCATAATCTTACGTAGTGCTTTACCCATTTCAGGATACGTGGCTCCTACCACTGCTCCGATGTAGCTATAGGAGTCTCCCAGATGCATTTCACCCCAGCTGGCTACCTTTTCACCAACTAACTCATAAAGAGGGCGTTCTCCCACCAACTGATCCTGGAATTCCCCGCTGGAGGGATTGGAAGTCTTAACCAGTATAAATAAACCTTTCTTCTCTTCCTTGCATACGTTAATAAAAGGAACAATTCCATCGGAGCCTAAATAAGGATTTACCGTTACAAAATCCTCATCAAATCCATAAAAGGATTTACCGCCTATAGTAACCTTACCCAGATGTCCTGTTGCATAAGCTTCAGAAGTTGAACCAATATCTCCTCTTTTTATATCACCGATTACTACCAAGTCTTTTTCCTTGCAGTACTCTACTGTCTTTTTAAAAGCAATCAGACCTTCAATACCAAATTGTTCATACATGGCAATCTGCGGTTTCACAGCAGGAATCAAATCATAGGTAGCATCAATAATGGCTTTATTAAATTGCCAGATGGCTTCTGCTGCACCTAAAAGATTTTCTCCCTTTTCCCGAAAGGCTTTTTCCTTAACCTGCTCCGGTATATAAGAAAGCATAGGATCAAGGCCTATAACGATGGGTGCTTTATTTTTTTCAATTTTGCGTATCAGTTTGTTAATCATAAAAATAATCATGCCCTTTCTTTTGTTTTATTCCTGATATACTATTTCACCATCTACAATAGTAAACTTAACTTTACCACTTACTCTTTTTCCATGAAAAGGCGTATTCTTACCCATAGAAACAAACGCATTGACATCTATTACATAGGTTTCGTGGGGGTCTGCTATCACAACATCGGCGACTTTGCCTACCGCCAGACTTCCTTTATCAATTCCTAAAACCTTTGCAGGGTTTAAACTCATCTTTTCTACCAGCTGCATAGGTGTCAGATACCCTTCCTGAACCAATTCTGTTATAGTGAGCGCGTAAGCTGTCTCTAGCCCTACAATACCAAAAGGAGCTTCTAACATGGATTTAGCCTTTTCTTCCTCACTATGAGGTGCATGATCTGTAGCGATAACATCCATAATATTATCTCTTAAGGCTTCTTTTAAAGCCTGTACATCTGCACGGCCTCTTAAGGGTGGATTCATCTTATAATTAGCATCATCACCTGGTATCTCATCATCTGCCATCGTAAAATGATGGGGGCATACTTCGCCAGTTATAGGAAGCCTCTCCTCTTTTGCTAACTTAACCATAGTCACACTGTCTTTTGTGGAACAATGGCACAGATGAAGTCTAACACCCGTATCCTTTGCTAATATAATATCTCTGACAGCAATGATATCCTCTACACTGTTACTAATACCCGGCATACCGAGTTCTCTTGCTTTTGCTCCCTCATTTAATACGCCCTTTTGTACCAAATCCTTGTCTTCACAATGTGCGAATACAGCTATTCCTGCTTCCTTGGCTTCTGTCATTGCCTTTTTGTAAAGAACTGTATTCATAACAGATTTTCCATCTTCGCTAATGGCAACAACTCCCGCTCCTGCCATTGCCTCAATGTCAGTCAACTGGGTTCCTTCCTGTCCTTTCGTTACCGCACCAATGGGAAGAATATGAACAACTGCTTCCTCTTTCGCTTTTAACTGAAGATATTCTACCATGTATTTACTGTCGATAGCAGGATTTGTGTTGGGCATAGGACATATTGTGGTATATCCCCCTTTCGCTGCTGCCATAGCACCAGTTGCAATGGTTTCCTTGTATTCATAACCCGGTTCCCTAAGATGTACATGCAAGTCTATGAACCCCGGCATAACACTGAATCCCGTTGCATCAATAACCTGCTCTGCATCCTCACTTAAGTACTCTCCTACCTTCTGAATCAAACCATCTTTTATAAAAATATCTCGAATTCCTTCTGTTCCCGTTGCCGGATCCAGAAGATGACCATTTTTAATTAATATTGACACGGTAATCTCCTTTTCAAACGAATTATAAGCTATGACGAGTAAACTATAAGAATATTACAGCTCTGCTCTTTCAATATCTTCTATAACAGCCTTATTGCTGATAGAATTGCCAAGCTCTTCTTTTGCTATCCATTTATATTCATTTAAGTCCTCGGAAAGTACTACACTATCCTGGGTACTAACGCATAGGAAGCTGATACCGATGTTACAAACATCACCTACCATAAAAGACCAAGTGTAAAGAATACGGTTTAAATGTACAGTCAAACCTGTTTTTTCAAAGATAATTCTTAAAACTCCCTTTTCCGGGTTTTCTCCGAATTCTAATTTTCCATCAATAAATTCCCACTGATAAGGGTCTATAATCCTGTCATCATACCACTTTTTAACCAATAAGTATTTATCTTCATGCTGCACAATACCTTTAACCATTATTTTATACTTTTCCATAGACTTTCCTCCTTCAAACACCTATAAATACACGCATAATGAATATTCTGCAAAAATTCTTCTTACTATTATAACTGAACAGTTCTTGGAATACAACTGATTAAGAATATATAGGTTGAAAAAACAATAAAAATGACATATCCATTATTTTTGCTCGTATAAACTAATCGTAATTGCATATCCTAAGTTTAAATTATTATTAAATAAATTAATAAGGAGGGTATGAACATGGATAATCCCGATGGCATGAATTTAATCCCCCCTGTACTGGGGCTCTTGTTAAATGATGATATTTTGGCTAGAAATGCTTTCTTAGATATGGAGGATTCACGCAGAGATTATTTGTTAAGAAATGCAGAGGATTTTCAATCTAAGGAAGAACTAGAACGTTATCTATATCATTTTGAACATGATAATTTCAAATAAGCTGTCAACACTATCAAGAGATACTGTAAGGATTGTTAGGGTTTATAAAAAGGTCATTACGATTGTCTATAAACGACTCTCGTAATGACCTTTTTTACTATACTAGGCTTTCACCATTGGTTTCAATTACTTTCTTATACCAGTGATAGGACTTCTTTTTAAAACGCTTCAGAGTTCCGGTTCCATCCTGTAAACGGTCTACATAGATTAAACCATATCTTTTAGTAAGCTCAGCAGATGCAGCACTTACTATATCCATTATACTCCACATAGTATAACCGATAACCTTAACACCGTCTTCTATTGCCTCATTCACTTGAACCAGATGATTATTCAGAAATTTTATCCGGTAATCATCTGCCACCGTAAAACTTCCATTCTCGTCAGAAATTAAAGTATCACTTTGACCCAGGCCGTTTTCAGCAACAAAAAGCGGTTTTTGATAATGTTCATAAAAATAATTGAGCATGTATCTAAGCCCCTTCGGGTCAAGGGGATAGTTGTAATCCGAGTATTCCAAATAAGGGTTCTTTAGTCCCCTCATCAGATTACCGCCCGCACCCTGATATTGCCCTGCATCCTGCGCCACAGTCTTACTGTTATAATAGCTAAAGGATATAAAATCAACTGTATTTTTTAAAAGTTCTTTGTCTTCTTCCGTAATTACAAGGCATATATTATAGTCTCTGAATATTCGCTTTGCATAAAAAGGATATTCTCCTGTACAGTGCACATGAACAAAATAGGATACTTCCTGCTGATCTTCCATTGCTTTTAGAATATCATCCGGATTACAGGTTCTTGGGTATCTTGGTGCGGATGCAACCATACAACCTACCTGAAAATCTGCATTGATTTCATGAGCCATTTTTGTAACTAAACCGCTTGCTACTAACTGATGATGGGCTGCCTGATACATATCCTGTTTTGTTAAGTTCGCTTTCGGTGTCAATATTCCTCCGCCCAAAAGCGGAGAAATAACTGTCACATTAACCTCATTAAAAGTAATCCAGTATTTCACAGTGTCCTTAAAACGAGTTAATACCACTTTTGCATACTTTGCAAAATATTGAATCATTTCACGGCTTCTCCAGCCGTCATATTTTCTGCACAACGCTAAAGGTGGTTCATAATGAGACAAGGTAACAACGGGTTCAATATTATACTTTTTGCACTCGGCAAATACTCTGTCATAAAATTGTAAACCTTCTTCATTTGGCTGTTCTTCGTCTCCCTTAGGAAATATACGGGACCAGGCTATCGACATACGGTAAGCCTTTATGCCAAGTTCTGCAAACATTGCTATGTCCTCTGCATATCGATGATAATAATCAACCCCTATAAGTTTTAAGTTATCCTTTGTTGGTTCTAACGTAATTGGCCCCATAACTCCACTTGGCATAATATCCTGGACGGACAATCCTTTGCCCCCCTCAAGGTATGCACCTTCAAGCTGATTGGCTGCTGTCGCACCTCCCCATAAAAATCCATCTGGAAATGACATAGAATCCTCCTTTTAATTAACTGCGGTTAATATAATATCTCCTGTTTTTGCCTTAGAGGCGGTAGTCTCAACAATACCCAGATACTCTGCGGTGTTGGTTACGATAACCGGTGTAATTACATCATAACCCTCCGATTTAATACCCTCTATATCAAACTTAATCAAGGGCATTCCTACTGTTACAATATCTCCGGTTTTCACAAGAGTACTAAAATATTTTCCGTTTAATTTAACCGTATCAATGCCTATGTGTATTAATATTTCACAGCCACTCTCTGCTATAAGACCAATGGCATGTTTCGTTTCAAAGAGCATGGATACAGTACCATTTACAGGAGACACCACTTCACCTTTTTCCGGCTCAATTGCAATTCCTTTTCCCATGGCACCGGTTGCGAAAGCATCATCATTTACATCTTTTAATGGTACAATCGTACCTTGTAAAGGAGCTTTTATCTCAAGTTTCTCATTTACGGTTTTGCCGTTATCTTTAATTGCCCCAGTATCCTTAAAATCCTCCGGTTCTTTGTAAATAATATAGGAAATTACAAAACCCAATATTAATGCAATTGCCACTGTAATACATATATTTAAAAAAGAATTATCAGGCCCTATGTAGATTGGCAGGGCAAAAATATTTGAAGTACCTGCTGACCATGCTTTAACACCAGTAACACCTGCATATAATCCGGCGCAGGCTCCTGCAATCATAGTAGCATACAAAGGGCGTTTTAACTTCATGTTAACCCCATATAAGGCGGGCTCTGTAACACCACAAAGGGCCGTAGCCGCACAGGAGGATGCCAGGGATTTTAATTCTTTGTTCTTGGTTCTTATAGATACTGCAAAGGTTGCCGCGGCCTGAGACATATTAGAAGACATCATGCCGGGTGCCAATATTGTGGCATAACCCATAGCTGCCCTTTGTGTTGCCTGAACGGCTCCTAAGCTGTAGTGCATACCTGTCATAACCAGTAATGGAGATAACCCGCCAACAAGAGTAGGTACCAGCCAGCTTGCTTTCGAATCCAAGAAGGTAAAGAACTGACCCAAATAACCGCCTAAAATAGTACCTAAGGGTCCTAACACAATCAACCCGATAGGTGCAGTTATAAAAATAACTAACATTGGTACAAAAAATACTTTAATAGCTTTCGGTGAAATCTTATTCGCCAATTTTTCCACAAAAGATTGGAAAAACACAATTAAAATAATTGGCACTACACTGGAAGAATAGGTAGCAAGTTTAACAGGTAACCCCAAAAAGGTAACCGCTTCTCCTGCTGTTTTAAAGCCTACATAGGTTGGATGTAATAACATACCCGCAAAGATAATGGCTAAAAAAGGATTACAATTGAATTTCTTCGCGGCTGTATATGCCAGGAAAAAAGGTAAAAAGTAAAATACAACATCAGAAATCATAAATAAGATGGTATAGGTCTGAGAGGTCGTATCAATTACTTTAAAAAATACCAATAGAGCCAATATAGCTTTAACCATACCAGCACCTGCCAAGGCTCCTACAATAGGCATAAATATGCCGGCGATGGTGTCAAAAAAATTATTTATGGGAGATTTCTTTTCTTCCTCTCCTTTATTTGCTGTAACTTTTATATTGGCAGTTTTAATCAGTTCCTCAAAAACATCCGATACATGTGTACCAATTACAACCTGAAATTGCCCTCCTTTATTGAGGCATCCAACCACACCGCTAATTCTTTTAACGGCATCCACATTGGCTTTTTTATCATCCTTAAGGTTAAATCTTAATCTTGTCATACAATGGGTAACCGATTCGATATTGGATTCCCCACCGATGTTACTTAAAATTTCTTTTATTAAAGATTCGTATTTCATCTGCTATCTCCTTTTCTTAAGATTTAGGCATACTTAAATCAATAAGTGCGCCGATTTATATAAAAGAAATTCTGAGAGCTCTCTATGCATGGAATTTCCCTTATTGATTGATTATTCTCGGTTATTAACTAATTGTCCTGCTGAATTAACCTTGCTATATGCAGCATAAAGTACATCATTTCGTCACAGTCCATTTTACTGTCAAACTTACTTTCTAAATAGGTTTTTATTCTTAAAGAGCACTCATAAATGTCCGGATATTTACTTTTAACCTGCTCAAATAAAAAACCATCCGAAGTATCATTGTTACGCTGATGAATCCGCTGTAAAAAGAAACGGATATGAACGATAAATCGATTGAAACTTACAGATTTTTCATCCAATTCAATTTTAAAATGAAACTGAATAATACTTAATATATCCTGAATGACTTTCGTAGCCATTACCGTATTACGAATTGCTTCACCATCCTGCTGCCCATTTACAAAATGCATGGCAATAAAGCTTGCTTCATCTTCATTTAACTTTACATTCTCGTAATGTTCTATCAGTTCAAGGGAGTTAAGGGCAGCTTTAAACTCTTTCGGATAGAATTTTTTTACCTCCCATAAGAGGGCGTTCTGAATCATATTATTCTGTTGAAAACGTGTTAAAGAATAGTTAATATGAGACAATAAGCCTATATAAATAGAATCATTAAACTTACAGTTTAAGTCTCTTTCTGCATTGTCAATCATTAGTTTTGTTAATTCCAAATAATTAGCAGGAACATCCCCAATTAGTTCCACTAATTTATTTGCTGTATCTTCTGTATCCAATTTAAAAATTTTTTCAATCTGTTCTTTATTAACTGTATCCCCCGCTTTTTTATTAAATCCAATCCCCTTGCCCAATATCATCTTTTCAGACTTTTTCTCATCTGTAGCCAAAATAATATTGTTGTTTAAAACCTTTTTCACAAACATACCATCACCTCCTGAACGAAAAAAAACCTAAACCATATCCTTATATATTTTTGGGTACAAAAATAAAAATATACAAGGATATGGTTTAGGCATTGCCTTTTGTAAGTTACAAACCTAAAGCATATTACAATTATAACTGGTAAAATAAACAATGTCAATACGTAAATTTTCAATACTGTAGTTAACTTTACTAAAAGAAGGATTTTAATCTTACCCTTAAGTGTTCAAGCTTTCTAGTTTTATGTTATAATTATAATATAGTTTGAATTGTTTACTATAAATTATAATTTAAAGTCAAGCTCTTACTTAGACATATAGGGCTCTAATAGAAACGGAGAAAATTATGGGACACATACTTGTTGTTGAGGATGAAGAGAACATTCGTGATTTAATTCTTATGAATCTGTCCATGGTGGGACATACCAGTGTAGCAGCAGCCGACGGCATTGAAGCAATCAAATCCTTACGTTCTGCTGCCTTTGATTTATGTCTTTTGGATGTAATGCTGCCCGGTACGGATGGTTTTACCTTGCTTAAAAACTTTCAGGATGCAAATGTTCCAGTTATCTTTCTGACTGCAAAAGGCTCCTTACCAGATCGGGTGAAAGGTTTAAATCTTGGAGCTGAAGACTATATTGTAAAGCCATTTGAAACCCTTGAATTACTTGCTAGAATTGACGTGGTTCTTAGAAGAAACGGTAAGCAAAAGTATGTTTTTTATTGCAAAGGTGTGGAGGTGCGCTTTATGGAACGTCTGGTATTTAAAAATAAAATACCAATTGAATTAACTGCGCAGGAGTATGCTCTGCTTGAAGTTTTAGTCCAAAATAGAAATCTGGCTCTAACAAGAGAACAATTATTAGCCTCTGCCTGGGGCTATGATTATATCGGTGAAACCCGTACTGTTGATATGCATATTCAAAGGCTGCGGAAAAAGTTAGGCTGGGATGACGTTATTAAAACTGTATACAAATTCGGGTACAGACTGGAGGAACCTATAGAATGAAATTATGGCTAAAAATCTTTTTAAGTATTCTGCTTCTTTCCCTAACTACTCTTTTTATCAGTACCTGGTTTGTAATAAACAAAAATCATATCAATAATTTAAACAGGGAACAGGAGCGTTCGCTAAATGAATTAGAACTAATTCGTATATCCTTAGAAAGCAATGTTGATTTTACTTCCTCTTCTATAGATTCTATAAAGACCATTATAAACCGCTACGGAGAATATTATGGGCAAAAGGGCATCTATCTATTGCTGTACCAGGACAATGAATATATTTATAACCAGCTTAAGACATTAGATACATCTTCCTACGAAACCTTATTATCTGTAACCCTCAACCATCGGATGGTACAGGTACTAAACGGTGGAACACTGCGATATATGCTGGTGTCTGATTTACTTTCAGAAAAAAATAGGACTGTACTGCTCTATTGTCGTGATATAAACGAAATATATGAAGCTAGAAACCAAAGCATCAAGCTTATCTTCTCCCTTGCTCTACTGCTAAGTGTAATACTTGGCATTATTTCTTATTATTACTCCCGCTGGCTTACCAGACCTTTAGCGGTCCTCCAAAAAGGTGCAAAGGCTGTTGCCTCCGGTGATTACAGTATCCGTATTACTGAAACCGATTCGGATTTTTCATCTGTTGCAGAAGCATTCAACCAGATGGCCGGAAATGTAAACAGGCACACGAGGGAACTAAAAGAACGCGCCAGAGAACGTCAGGAATTTATTGATGATTTGTCCCATGAAATGAATACTCCTTTGACTTCAATTCAAGGCTACTCTGAATTTTTACTAAGTGCAAATGCAACAGAAGTACAGAAACGCCGGGCAGTACAAAACATTCATACAGATGCAAAACGCATGCGGGAAATGTATGATAAACTTATGGCATTAACTTTCGCCAGAGAACATGCTCTTTTACTTTACTCTGTAAATATACCGGAGCTGTTAGATACCTTAAAAGAAAGCTTTAAACCGACCTTCATACAGCATCAGATTGTCTTTAAAGCAGAAACAACATTAGAGACTTTGAAGGCCGACCGTATACTTCTCCAGATGCTCTTAACCAATCTTATCAATAACAGTCTCCAAGCTGTACAGTCAGGGGGTATGATTCATCTTCTGGCCTATGAAAAAGAAAATAAACCCGTAATAGAAGTAACTGACAACGGCTGCGGTATTCCTAAGGACAAAATCACTGAGATAATAAAACCTTTTGTCCGGGTAGATAAATCCCGTTCCAGAAAAACCGGTGGTGCTGGTCTGGGTCTTGCACTGGTAAGCCGAATTGCTGACCTGCATAAAGCAGAGATACTCATTGATTCTGAATTGGGGAAAGGCACTACTGTAAGAATTATATTTTCTACTTCTATGGACTAAATAATAAAAATTTACAACTTTGTTACAAGCTGATTGATACTCTGATAATCCTATCCCTTACACTGTTTACAGATAACCCAAACGTTATCAGAAACGAATTAACAAGAAAACGGAAGAAGGAAGGAAACTTTTATGAAAAAAAATCTACTTATTACCTTATCACTCACAGTACTCGCCATTTCAGGCTGCTCCAAAGCTGATGTAGAGAAGCAGCCTGTTGTTATTGGCAATACCGCACAACTTAATGTCTCCACTGCTCCTGAGGCCTCACAAACAGCAGACGCAGCTGACACGCAAGAGGATAAATCCAAGGAGGATACAAAGATAAGTGAAGAGATGAAAGAAAACGAAACTATAAAAGGAACAACAACCAATACAGTTGATAACCCCGCAGAAGAGCAACAGCTGCAGGCAGAAGAAGTAGCTCGTGAAGAAGCAGCCCGTCAAGCTGAAAAAGAAAGACTGTCTCAGAACAAGCCAAAAGAATCTTCTGAGGCAGATCCCCCCCTGCTAGTGGAGGTTGAAGGCATAAAGGAAGCCGTACCGGGAAAAATATTAAAAAGTGAGGACGGCTTCGAAATCACTTATGATTCAGAACGTTTTAAACACACGAAAGAAGGAGATGTAGACAGCTTTGCAGCTGATAATACAGACCCGGCCATCTACCCCTATATTTATGTGAATGTCAGCCGAATAAAGAATACAACTGCAAGAGAACACGCCGCTAAAATTATTACAGAATCAGAAGCCGCCAAATACCAAAGCATGGATACTACCTATTCTTCTACCATAGGAAAAAATTACGACTGCATACAAATAACGCTGCAAGCAGGTCGTGAATGGAACTCTGTAATCCGTAATTATTATATAATAGAAGCAGATAAGGCTGTATATCTCGTTGAAACACAATACTTCTTAGAAGCGGAAGAAGGATATGGAGCACGGATACAGGCGATGTTAAATACTTTTTACATCCCTGATTAATGCTACTACTTATAGACTTGTTACTAGCTATTATAGAAAATACTTTATTTAATACTTTTGTAATATTTATTTAATAACTTGTTAATATTTCCTTGGCATCCATAACTTACAGCTATCTAATCTAATATGCCTGTGCTATAATCAAAATTGTTCTAGAACAAGTAACAGCAACCCGATACAAATCGGAGAAGTCATAATTTGAAGGAGGAAAAAGCATGTGTTTCTATAACTTTGACTGCTCACAACTTTTAGAATTAATCCGCAAATGTTTAGGTGCTACTTGTAATAAATAACTTGCCTATGATGCCCGTAAATTCCGGGTGTAATAAACGTAACGTCCTTTTATCAAAAGCAAAATAATACCTGCCGTTAATCTAGGAAACTCTTCCATCTTCTGGCTGTTACAATAAGCAGCCGGATGAAAGGCATTGATTAACGGCAGGTATTTTATTATTTACAGCCTGGCATAGCGGCAGCCCCTTCACCAAAGGGTATTAAAAAGGTTCGGATGCCGCTTACATAGGGAGCAATTTCATATAATTGAAAAAAGATAACTACTCCTTCCGGTACCAAATAAAAATTTCGCTCATTTATATTCTCCTTTACCAATACCGCATAGTCTTCAAAGTAATATTCATTTCCTTTTTTTATATCATTTTCAATCTGCTGATTGACGAATTCTATAATATCTGACAGGTAATTCTTATTGTCGGGAAAAAAGTCACTAAGAGTCATTCTCTGCCCCTTTTGCAGATTCCAGGTATCTCCGCTGCGGGTGGTCATTCCATGAGCACCACCAGTGAATTCATATCGGTCAAAGTACAGACTTAGCATACAATTTTGATTATAGGTTAATTGGTATTCAACTAAAACCTCATAGAGATGGAACGGAAAATTATTGGCAGAGGCATACTCATAATCATCCACAGACATCTGATAAAGCTTCATCACATGGTATTTCTGATAGAGAGTAGCCTCTGCCTTGTAATATATGTTCAGTTTATTAATAAAAGGCTTAAACTTATCGGATGCAAATTGGGGGTAATAAATGGTGTAAGTAAGTGTTTTCTGATTCTTATAATATAAATCGTTATGAATGCTGTCCTTTTTTTCAAGAATTCGGTAAACCAAACTATATGTCTCCCTAAAAATATCCTTAGGTTAGCATATGCTCTCTGACTGCATATTGTTCATAAATGAAAGTCTATCTCCAGATTAACCAGATAAGAATATATCCGCAGATTACTGCTGATAAAGTAAATGGTATACTCATTTTCATAAACTGACCTGCACTAACCTCATACCCTTCTTTCCTTAAGATACCAATACCTGTTATATTGGCAGAAGCACCTATTGGTGTAATATTCCCACCCAAAGTAGAACCTATTAACAAGCCAAAATATAATATATAAGGATCAATTTGAAGAATGCCTGCTATCTGTGCTGTAACCGGAAGCATTGTGGCTACATATGGAATATTATCAATAAAGGCAGAAAATAATACCGAAGCCCACACAATCAAAGTAAAGATGACAAAAACATTATCACTAGCCTTAACAAACAGCTTGCTGATGTCTGATACAATACCTGCTTCTGTAATTCCTCCGATTACAACAAATAAACCGGTCAGCAACAGAATGGTCTGAAAATCAATCTCTTTTATAGCGTCGGTTAATGTATTAATATTTCTGGTAATAAAAAGCTTTCTCGTTATTCCAATTGCAAATAACACCATACATATAAGTCCATTTGTTATTGACGGTTTATTCTCAATAAAAGACGCAATAATTAGTAAAGCAACAATGCTGCATAAAAGTACAGTTGGAAAAAAGTCTGTGACTTTTGTTCTCTCCATGGCTTTTACCGGCTCTTTGTCCTTACGAAAAATAAATAAAAGTACTAAAGTTGAAACGAAAGCACCTATTTCAACTATCCAAAAGATACCCAGTCTTCCCTTAAAAAAGAAAAAGTCCATAAAATTCATATCTGCATATCCGCCCAAAAGAATTGACGTAGTATCTCCCACCAGAGTTGCCGCTCCTTGCAGATTGGATGCTATGGATATTGCGATTACGCTGGAAACCGGTGAAATATTGAGCTTTTTGGCAATGGTTAAAGCTACCGGTGCAACCATTAATACAGTGGCAACATTATCTACGAATGCTGAGATAATACCTGCAAATAAGGCCAGTGAAACGATAGCCCATTTTACATTAGGGGTTTTTTCAATAATAAAATCAGCTAACAAGGAAGGCATCTTTGATTCGATAAATAAGGACACCACCCCCATAGTACCTGCTATCATCATTATGACATTCCAATCAACTGTTACAAAAATCTTTTCAACTGGCAAAATGCCAAGAGCCACAAAAATAGCAGCAGATGCTAACGCAATATAGGCTCTCAATTTGGGTAAGCTTAATAACAATACATATGTTAATGCAAATAGTATTAATGCCGTAGTTTTCATTTCTTTCTCCTCCTTTGTACATACATTTCTTTTGTATACCTGCCATCGCACTGTTTCTGAATTACATTCTGAGATATTATAGCATAGCAAATTACTTAATACAACGGAAAGTATAAAGAATTGTTATACAAGGTTGCGCAAATTTATTTCTCCTTATTTGAAATTAAGCGGTTAATATACGCTGCCCGTTCTTTTTCCAGCATATTGAAATAACTATGAATAAACGTATAAATAGCCACATACGCAGTTGTCATTATTATAAGATTTTTATAATGGAAAGAAAACCAGTGAAACACAAACGCTGTTGCCATAAAAAGTGCATACCCTAAAATTAATTCTGTTATAAAATATGTCTTGTAGCTTCTAAAATCAATATAGGAAAGCAAATAATCCATACCGTTAATTACTATTAAAAAACCAAACAATTGTAATATAGATAAAAAATATCCCTCATTGCTATTGTGAGTCACTATGTTATAAATCGCACTAAACAAGACCGAAAAAGTAAAGCCTATGCAAATTCCCGGCAGATATGATTTCCATACTTTTCTCATAAATTATACCCATTGCATATCGCAGGCAATCCGCGATATTGCCACATTATAAATCATGGCATCCTTTCCATTTAATTTTAAATCAATCTCCATTATCCCGTATCCTCTTAGATATACTATTTTATTTAACCTAAGGATACTCTATCCTTTTTTAAACTATCACCTTAACAGCTTCTCTTTTAATGTATCAATATAATTTCTGGATATAATGAGCCTTTCTCCATTTTTTAGAGCAGCTTCCATACGATGATTTGCATATGGTTTAACACTTTTAATACAGGCAGTATTTACAAGACAACTTTTACTAATTCTTACAAACGAGGTGTTATATAGCTTTCCCTCCAAAGTTGTCAGACTGTCCTTGCTTTCGTAAATCTGACTTGTACTGTATAAAAAGGTCTTACCATCAACGGATTCAATATAAAATAAGGTTTCTACCGACAGATGAAATAATTCGCTTCCCTGATATCCCTGTAAGGAAAAGGTATATTGCCTGATATATTCAATCAGATGTTTCAATCGTTTATCAACCATGCCGCAGTTAATAACAATCTCATCCTCTATTTCGTTCATGCCTTCGTAAATGGTTAATTTCATATCCTGCCTCCCAGAGAACTAATTGTAAAAAGTATGGTGCTATTATATAAAAGGTACGTAATTAATACAACCTCTAACGCTCAGAATGCCAAAAACTGAACTTGAAATACCCTGTTGTCAAATAGCCTTTCTAACTTAAAATGGCTATTGCTGCATAAATTGCTTCTCATAGTAGAGATACACATAGAAAACAGACTGGACATATCTCATAGATACCTGTCCAGTCTGCTATTTTATTCCGCTCATTTAACTCTAAGTAATCGTAACAACCATCTACCTGTGTAAGGGAGTTAGGGTGTTATGATATATCGTAGGTAAGTTTCTGATATCTTTTATAAAATTTACAACAGACTGTAGCTATAATTGTACTGACAACAGCGAAAACACCGGTAATAATTGCAGCGGTAGATAAAATTTTTTTCATAGTTTCCTCTCAATCCGCCGCCTAAGCGGCAATCAGGTGAACGTCATCAAGTTATCATGCAGTAGCTTTCATTGCATGCTACATCTTCCTTGCAACTGTGACTCTGCCTAAAATTAAGGTCTGACTCCATATACCGATACCACTTTACTATATATAATATATATATAAAGACATCTGGTATGTATAGAGTTAACAAAAGGGATAGTTCATATTCCGTTTCAGTAATGTAGTTAAATTAAAGTTTGTACACTTTTATTATATTCCTGCTTTTAAAAATATACAATATTCAAATTCAGCAAATCTTTAAATTTGACAAAATAAAACAAACCATGCCATTGCCTTTTTGATAATTGTTCACAATAATTTCAATAATCATTCAAACTCTATACACATGTGAACGTTATACTATATTCATAGATAAGGCAATAGAAAACTTACAACCTAGCTAATATAAAACTTTTTTTCATAAAGGCCAGCAGGATTTCCTGCTGGCCACTCCTCTTTTATATCGTCCTACTATTTATAAGGTGACCTATTGTTACCTCTTACTACTCTTTTGCTCTTCTTATTTTTTCGTTTGAAGAAAGGTAGAAAAGGACGTATCTTTTGGTCGAATTCGTTTGGCGTCTTTAAAGAAATCACTGGTTAATTTAACAATTGTTGTACTGAGCGCAAACAATGCAATCAAATTAGGAATTGCCATTAATCCATTGAACAAGTCTGCTAATTCCCAAACTACATCAACCTCTGCTATACATCCTACAAAAACCAATAGAACAAATACAATTTGATAGAGTCTGATAACTTTCACTCCTGCAATGTACTCCAGAGCCTTCTCTGCATAATAATACCATGCTATTATGGTAGCAAAGGCAAATAATACAATACCAATAGAAACTACATATTCCCCTCCAGGGATTGTATTTCTAAAAGCGGATAAAGATATATGTGTACCATCCATACTGGAATCACTCCATAAACCACTTGTAATAATTACCAGAGCAGTAACAGTACACATTATTATTGTATCAAAAAAGACTTCAAAAGCACCCCAACATCCCTGTCTTGCCGGATGGTCCGTATTAGCACTTGCATGGGCTATGGGTGCACTTCCAAGACCTGCTTCATTCGTAAAAACACCTCTTGCGATACCAATTCTCGCAGCGTACAGCATTGTTGAACCTGCAAATCCACCTACTGCTGCGCTTCCCTTAAATGCATCTGCAAATATCATCTGGATGGCTGCCGGTATCTTTCCTGCATTTATAATTAAAACAATTACTGCTGCTATAATGTACATGGCTGCCATAAAAGGTACTAATGTTTCTGCTACCGCTGCAATTCTTTTAATTCCCCCGATAATAACCAGTCCCACCAATGCAGCCAGAATAATTCCTGTCACATAAGTTGATAAATGAAAAGATAATTTTAAACCACTAGAGACCGCATTGGCCTGTACCATGTTACCCACACCAAATGAAGCAAATACAGCAAACACACAAAATGCAACCGAAGTTTTTTTCCATCCAAGTCCTTTGCTGATATAGTACATAGGGCCTCCCACAAAATCCCCCTTTGCGTTCTTTTCACGATAGGCTACAGCTAAAGTGGTCTCGCAAAATTTTGTAACCATACCCAATACAGCGCAAATCCACATCCAAAAGATAGCACCTGGCCCTCCGATACTGATTGCTATAGCAATTCCAACAATATTACCGGTTCCAACCGTTGCTGCAAGAGCCGTACATACTGCCTGAAATGGAGTAATGGTACCTTCTACATCATTTACTTGTTTTTTAAAAATAGTTTTTAATGTATTTGCCATTACCGTTCCAAAACGGGTAAAGATAACTCCTTTAATACGTATGACCAAAAATACCCCAGTGCCCAACATAAGGATTAGCATTGGAATCCCCCATATAATATTGGTATTTAACCAGACAATCCAATCAAGCATAGCATTTCCTCCTCCCAAAATGTATATTATATCTATACCTTCTAATTTTAACCAATATCTATTATATTTCAATCTTGATATTTTTTCAATTATTTTGTATAAATACTCAAAATTTTATAATTTACTTCGATACAGTATTACTAAATAAGAAGAAGTCATGCTTTAATCATTCTCTATAATTCTCTCGATTCGTTTTATTGCTTCTCTTGCTTCGGGAATTGGCCAGAGTGGATAGATATGACCCATATATTTCTTTTTAATGTAGTCAATTGCAATATTCTGCTGCTTCGCTTTTTTATATAGCCGATAAGAATCTACATATAGGATGTCATGTGTACCGGTAAAAACTGTCATTCTCCCAAGACCCCTAATATCACCGTACAAGGGACTTACCATTGGATCTTTTTTGGATTTATGTCCTGCCCAGTATTCACCGCAGATACGCAGTCCGTTAGAAGTTAGCATGCTGTCCCTCGTTTCGATATCCTGCACATAAGGAGATGACATAGTTACATCCAACCAAGGTGATATCATAATAAGTTCAGCCGGCTGCTTTACATTCCTGTTCTTTATCTGCTGTGCCATACCAAGTACTAAGCCACCCCCTGACGAATCACCCATGAAGATAATTTTTTCTTCCTTCACTGTTTTTGCAAATAATACATATAATCTCATTAACGCCTTATAGGCTACTTTTGCATTATGAAAGGGAATCTTCGGATATACAGGCACCCATATCTGGACAGCCGTATCCTTGGCTATTTTATTTAAAAATCTCCAATGAAGGATTCGAGGCTGATGAAGAAATGCTCCTCCATGAAAATACATGATTTTACTCTTATATAGTTTGTTACTATTTTTTTTAGGATTTAAAATAATGTATTCTACTCCATGATATGTTTCTTTTTTAATGTCAACTGAAAAACTTTTATAGGTAAGCTTATATGGTTCTTCCCCTCTCTTATAGATGGCCTGTACTGACTTTTTATAAGTTAGTTTATTGCTGGTCATGCGTTTTCCCGGTATATGTGATATAATCTTTTCAACAGCAATACTGCTGATGCTTCTTCTCATGTTTACACCCATTGCATATCGCAGGTAAGCTTGCGATACTGCCACTAATAAAAAAAGTGAAAGTTTTCCTGTGGCGCCTTTCATATTCTTATTTTTCTTTCACTTTAGTTCTATCTGCAGCCATTGCAGGCCACATCTACGAATGCTATATAAATCTATTCTTTATACCGGTAAATGCTCCGCTCCCCACCCACACAAAGGGTTAAGTACCAGTATAAGGATAAGTTCATTATATACTAAGTTCAAAAATTTAACAATAAAAGGAGAACGGATACTATGAGTTTCTTAAAAAAATCTTTAGCAAATGATAAACTGCCCCTAAAGAACCGGTTGGTATTTCCTCCAATGGCAACTTCAGAATCCAATGAGGATGGAAAAGTAAGTAAAGGATTAATTGATTATTATGACGAACTTTAAACTTATGTCCATTTGCTTCTACCTTTCAAAGTGTATTAAAATATTTTATTACAATTCGTCCATGACCCAAATTAGCCATGGACGAATTGTTTATAGCAGCTTTCTTATAACCTCTTCATGATTAGCGTTTAAGCCATTGTTCCACCATCTTATAGTATTGATCCTTGGGTTCGGTATTGGCATAGTAAAATTCTAATTTTTGCACCGGAAGAATTTTTCCGTCTACCTCTACAGGTTCCGTATTACGATATAGAAAATCATCTGTGTCATCCCCTGGACAATCACCATAAAACATACACCGGACTTTCATTCCTTCAAATATTACATCAAAGTATTTAAATCCTTTAAAACATTCTATTGCCTTTTTGTTGTATCCAAAAAAATCCTGTATTATTTGCTCCTCGTTCCACTTAAAGGTTAAGCATATTTTCTCAAGTTTAAATTCTAACCCATGAGCGAATATCATTGTTTTACCATCCACTTTAAACTTAATTTTGCTTTGATTGAGTTTATCCGCCAGTGATAATAGAATATACCAATCCTCTTTCTGCTGCATATCCTCTACATGAATACAATATTGACACCTTACATTCTCCATAGTTAATCCTCCTTTTACTTTGTAAATTTCATTATAACAAGTAAGAAGGTTTTCTTCCTGTTCTGAAGAGTTCAGATCTGTCAGTTTGGACATTATATTTTCAGTTTCTATGTTATACCACCCACCCTGTATTTGTATGTTTATCTGTAACGAGTGGAATACTTTGATATTGGGATAGGCTCTTCTGACAAAGCTTGGCGGGAAACCATGAAATCGTGTAAATGCTTTAGTAAATGCCTCTGGTGTTTCATAACCATACTTGAGTGCCAAGTCAATAATATGTATATCAGAACCTTTTAGTTCCAATCCTGCAAGTGAAAGCCGCCTGTTTCGCACATACTCCATTATAGTCATATTACAAACAATTCTAAATAAGTTATTAAGAGTAGAAACACTCATATAAAATTGTTTTGCAATAGTATCCGGTGTTAATAATTCCAGCAGCTGCTCTTCTAAATAGTCTATAATGTTCTGTACCTTATCAATTGTAATCGCATAATTATTCTCTTTATACATTTTCTTTGGCATATATCTTCCCCCTAATTTGGTAGTATCATTTTACTTTAGAAAGTACTGATATTCCTGTCATAGAAAGTTCAACTTTGTCAGAATCGGAGTACTTACACTCTCGGAATAATGATTTAACTCTTCCGGCCAACATAATATCTTAAGTCCTATGGCCTGCTTCATATCGTTAGGACATAGTTTTCTTATTTTTATCATATATATCTCCCTGTATACTAAACTTTTTGCAGCTTTTTTGGTATATGCGTAACTTTCCTTCATAATTTTGGACACAAAAAAACTTGCCTGTCAGCAAGCCTGTTAATACAGTATTTGTGAAAGGGTGCGCTGTATACAAAAATAAAATGACTTTTGTATACTCCATATTATATGTTAATCGCCATCATTTTCTTCATAATCTAATCACTCCATTCAAGTATAGACTCCATGAAATATCTATCGAAATATAATATAGCTTTTTACTGAAAATGTCAATCATTATCTCTAAGTTCCTATAGTATAAACTCCTGTTTTCCACTTGTCATTCTCCTAAATTTATAAAAGAAATAATAAGAAAACCACAATCCCAACATTCATCAATGGACATTGTGGTCACTCCGCTAAAACAACTTACATACGTACAAAAGATATAGTCTTTAGCACCAAGTTACATACTACTTTCTATTATCACTTATTTCTTTTGTAAATGAAAATAACTCCTCCACACTTACTTCAAATACCTTTGCCAAATCCATAGCTAGTTTTAATGAAGGATTATATTGCCCCTTTTCTAAACGAACAATGGTTTCTCTCCTAACACCTACTAATTCAGCCAATTCATCTTGTTTCATATTCCTTATTGCTCTGTATTCTTTTAAATTCGTTAACAGCATTACTGTAAACCTATATCCATATTACCATATCCATCATAAAAAATAAGTAATATGCTTCTTATGCCTACAGCAATACACGCTGCACACGAAAAAATATTTGCCGAAATAATAATTTTGTTATTTCCAATTAATGAAAAAATCATAAGCGTAATAAGTAATAAGACCATGGTAATCTTATTTGCTCTATTTAAATTTTTTTCGACTAATTCATCGATTTTTTCGTATGGTCCGCAAAAAAGAACAATAACTGCCACTTCCAAAATGGTCACAATAAAATTAGGAATATAGAAAGGGATGATTTCCAATCCGCCTAGTATAATTGCCAAAGATGCAATTAAAAAATGCTTATGCTTGTAATTCTTTTTTATCATAAAACCCTCCCATAAAACTACTTGATGTGACAATAATATCACATCAAATAATTTATGTCAAGATAAAAGTGATAAAAACATCACATTAAAAATAACTATCTCTCATTCTGACCATTCAAATAATTCTTTCATAATCTCTATTTACTCGGTTAATTTAAGAAGAGTATTTCCAACCAAGTCTAATTGAGCTGATAACGAATAGATATCATTCTGATACATTATTATCTTACAAAGAAATTTTATGAGTAATAGGTATTACTTTAACCCTCCCAGTAATGTCGTACTGTATCGATACCTTGCAAAATTCTATAAGTTCACCCATGTATATCTCTCTTTCATAACTTAGTAAGCAATTCAATGATACAGTACAACACAACGGCAAAGCCACGTAATATTTATTCAGAATGTAAATGAGTCAACTATTCCTTTACAACCGGATACCAAAGTTCATATGTATAGTTATCTTTTGGAAAATCATAATCAAAATAAACCTCAACATCAGGGATAGAATTATCTGCTCTTCTGTATCCGGAAGACGGAAACCATTCTCTCCATATACGATTCACTAACTCCATAAGTGCACCTTCTGCTTCAAAAATTGCCCAGGTTGCCTCAGGAATATCAATCTGTTCTAATCCTTGAACCTTAGAATTTTTAGTCGATGCTGCAATATAGTAATCAAAGGTATGCTCACCATCAAAGTCGGTACACAAACCTAGCAACCCTTTTGGTTCACCATTTGATTGCTTTATGATTTTATCATAGGTTTCTTGGGGTAAATCACTCCAAAATTGAGGCACTAGATTTTCTATGGCATCATTTCTAAAGGTTTTTTTTACTCCAACAACTTTAAAAGCCTCTTTTTTTTCAATTCTACACTTCATTTTAAACTCTCCATTCAGTATTATTTGAAAAGTGATGCGAGGATAGGAATTTATAAAAATCTTCCGGCTTCTTGCATATTGAGGTGATACCTTATGTTGATTTTGAAAAGCTCTATTAAAAGCAGTTGGCGATGCATAGCCATATTTCAGAGCTATATCTATAATTTTTTCATCACTGTTTTGTAAATCTAGTGCAGCAAGCGAAAGACGTCGGCGCCTGATGTATTCACTTAACTGTACACCGGTAATAATGAAAAACATATTTGATAAATCATTACGAGAACAAAATGCCAGTTTAGCGGCATGATCAAAATCAATCACGTTACTCAAATTATCTTCAATGTAATCAAGAGCCCTGTTCAACCGTATATTCCAATCCAAATAGCACATCTCCTTTCATCCACAAGTATACCAGGAGAAAAAATTATAATCCTCTCTTCTGCCATGTTTATAAGAGAGTCTATGTTTAGTTTTCTTCTATGAAAAACGTCTCATAAGCCTTTATTGCTTTATCTCTCATATTAAAATCATAAATTCCATTGTTTATTAACTTAATTGTAAAGAACATAGTCTCTGCAATAGAAATTTTGTAATCCTTAATAAAATCTTCATACGAATAATCCATTACATGTTCACAAAGACACTGATAGTAATAAGCGAGCAAAGGTATTGCACTTTTTTTATCTGGTTCCATATGAAGAGCTAATAACATAGCTAAATCCTCTGTGCATAAACCTATTCTGACTGCCTGAAGCCCAACAAACTTAATTGTTCTATCATTTGTTTTTGACATAAATGTTTGGCCAGGATGGAGATCACCATGGATAATTGTAATATTTTTTCTAGAATTAAATCTTTCATCCATTAGTTTTGGATATTCCTCTCTTAAGTACTGGATAGCGTGCTGAAAATAATCGAGTTTTCCAGGCTCCGTATTATTTTCAAGATTCATCCATATTTTAGGTAATTTCCCTGATTCTTCGTTTTTTCTGTATTCTTTGTAATCCTTTTCTAAGCAGCTAATATGAGAAAAAATATTCTCTTTTGATTCTAATCTCCAGTCAAGTCGTATTTTTTCAAAGGCTTCCGTGTTTTCCCAGAAAATGGAGTGCAATTTAGCTGTCGCTGATAAGATGGCATTATAGTTCTGTCTTATAATCTCACCATTTTCATTCATTTCATCAAAATCAAAACCTTGTATATAGCGATTTGATAAATCGTCCATGAGAACAGTCTTTTCTTTTAAATCAATATGATATATTTGTGGAATAGCCATGGTATACTCTTTGATAAAATTTAATACAAGCAATTCTTTATCATTTCTGCCATAAATTTTTTCGAGTAATTTCACTTCTTTTTGTGGGGCTGATATTATAATACTTACAATTGCATTACCATCTTTTTTAACCGGTTTACCCCTAGTAACTGAACAATATCCTATATTGGGGAACGCTTTGTATACACCGTTTATAATAGTATCATTGTCTAGACCTAGACCGTTTTTTTCCTTTGATACATTTTCAATGTCCATTTTTTTCATGACATATTTAGCTATATATTCAGCCTGTTGCTCCAAAATTGTTGGTTTATCTGCTTCAATTATCTCATCAAATGAATAAGCCGGCATAATAATTTCATCAATAGTACATTGAAATATTTGTGATAGGACTGGTAACAAGGTAGTTTCCGGCAAGGTGTGGCCGTTTTCCCATTTGCTGATTGCCTGTGGTGAAACATGAAGCATCTCTGCAAGCTTTTCTTGGGGTAATAAAACACTCTTTCGTAGTGCAGCTATTTTAATTCCTACTTTTTTTGTATCTAACATAAATCTCTCTCCTTACATTTTTATTCAACGTTGATACTATAATTATAGGTACTATCGGCAATAGAAACCATATTTAAAATAGCAAGAGAACTTAACTTTAAGTTAACCTTCCATTCAGTTTAATAATAAAATAAGGGCTTTACACAATTGAGATGTCTATGATAAGGTAACTCAATTCTGTAAACGCCCTATACAAATATTACTTATACTTCTTCACTTAATGAGATTTTGTGATATATTGTTTTTTTGATAATCTATCTGAATAACCCATTACACATATCCATAAATCCGTGAAATAATGTACCTGTCACTATTGAATTAAACTTTTTATATAAAAATACAAATAAAATATGCCAAAAAAATAATAAGAACAAGGTAATACTGTTATTGGAAATGTATTGAAACGTTTTCATATTATACAAAGCCATTTGAAAAGGTATATGCATCGATGAAAATAGTATGCCAGTAACTACTGTCACAGCCATTTCATTATGTATCAGACCATGAAGCCTTGTCTGTATAAATCCCCTAAAAACCAACTCCTCAACAAATCCGATAATGATAAAGAAGTAAAATATTTTATATAAAATAGTAAGAGGTGGATTCCACTCTAGTCCTTTTATAATCCCAGGTATTAGTGAACATGTAAAGAGGAATAATGCACCTGTAATAAGTCCAACTACAATGGTTTTCTTGAGTTTGTGTTTTGTAACTCCAACACTACTTATTTTCTGACCACGCAACTTTACTATAAGAATAGTAGTTAACGCCAATACTATATTGAGCAACTCTCCAAGGTATATATGCTTTGATTGATACAGATATCCCAAAAAATAATAAGATACATAAAGCAATATAAATAAGCCAAACGCTAACATACCGTCTATAGAATTATATTGTTTAACCTCCACATTGTAATTTTCATCCGATTTAAATATCCGAATTATTTTATCTCTCATGTAAATTTTCCTCTATTGTAAATTCTTTATATTAGGTATACACAAAACAAGTTGCTATACTCAAATGTATTAATTTTTCATGCTTTGGTTAAATCATTTGAAACAACTTATTACTTACGCACGACTATATCAAATTTTCCTTTACTATTTTCACCATCAATACGAATTTTATAGTTTCCTGCTTCTAAAGAAAAAGTTTCTTTTTGCGAGCAATCTGTTTTAAATGTATAAAGGGTTTCACCATTTTCACTTTGTAATGTAATTAATGCACTGCCTTCTTTGATGGACGATTTTACGAAAACTTTCACTTCATCTTGATAGTTAAGTTTAAATCCACTTTCCCTAGCAATCACTTCTGTTTGTTTTACATTTTTATGTATCTCAGCCAATAAAGTACTTGTATTCCATATATAATAGGAAATACTTGACAAAACCAGAAGTATACCGATGTAGATGCCTATTTTCTTTTTCCTCATTAATGTTCTCCTCAAATGATTGCTTTTTTCTCATGATAGACATAGTCTTTTATAAGCACTGATACCTCATGTGCCGCTGCGGTTCTCAAATGTTTCAATTACCTAAAAATGTCACAACCAGAATCAATACCTATGAATTGCAAATCATTCATAGATAGTAATTGAAATTTATTCCATTATACATTTACTGATTTAGGAAGTCAATCAGTGAGGAGCATTCTTTTATGTTATTACTAACACCATTCAATTACATCTATGCAAATAAACACCACTAGACACCGTTTTCATCAACATCTTGATAACCAATCTGTGCATCAAATGCCCTCTTATAAAACTCGAAAGCTTCGTCACTTCCCTTAACATAAATTTGCAATATGGCCCTAAACATACCGTATTCTCCTAGCATTTGATTTATTAGTAAAGTAGTTTTAATAATTCATATTGGACCTTTTATTTTGCCTTTATTCCTCGAGATAGCCAAAATTTCTAAGAAAACGTAGTTTCTCAATTGCAGTATATGATTTCCACCAAGTTTCACTAATTGCGAATTCCCTTGCATATGTACTGTTGTTGTCAAACCAAGTCCAGGTGATTCCCCAAACATCATTGGTAGGTAACGTTTCGATTAGATATTTTATTTCCTTCTCTACAACATCCTTATTCTCGTTGTAAAAAATACTTTGTGGATTTGTAATAAATTTTGACGGACGAACCCCATAATATTGCCATTTAGATACATCATTCTCTATAGAGTTTTTAACCAAATCCTTTAATCTTAGTTCTAATGAAGTATAATCATATTCATCAAATTTTAATTTCTTCAAAGCATCTATAAGCTGTACATATCCACCAATACCCATCTCTCCAAAACTATTGCAAGATAACAGATTGTGCATTAAGTTTTTAACTAACACTGCTGTCTTTTGATATAGCATAGAACTTCGATCCGCATGGTTTAAGACGAATATTGATAATTGGGCAGTGACTCCGATACTTTCGGTTAAGTTTGCCTCCTCATTAAAATTCCACCATGGTGCATGTGGGAAGCCATCATTCGACGGTACACAAAATCTCCAACCATATTCCTTTAAATCTTTTTCACTATGCAAATATTTCATAATCCCTTTATAAATCGGATGGTTTAAATCCATAAATTCAATATCATTTAAAATGCTTATAGCATATAAGGTTGTATAGGGTGTTGAATTCGGATTCCAATTATCAGGCTCTAGCGCATTTCCAAATCCACCATCTCCATTCTGATAAAAGGATAAAGCTGCTATTATATCTTCTTTGCCTCCCTTTTCAAAATAGTACCTCCATAAGCTAAGTTCAATGTCTCTTGCATTTTTATGTACCCATGTTTTTATCATATTATAACTATTCTTTGATATCATAACTTTTCCCTTCATGCATTATTTTATAAGTTCCATATTACACTATAATCACATAGTTGTATTGTAAATTTGCGACATCATTTTTTCGAACCTAATGCATACCGTTTTGCTTCACTAGGCAAAAGTTTATGAAATTTTTTAAAATCATGTGATAAATGTGATTGGTCTGTATAACCATAAAGATGAACAGCATCTGCCATATTAAAATACTTATTAAATAAAATATCGTTCCAAATATTCTGATATCGAACCAACGAGGTGAGTTGCTTGGGAGAAACACCTATGTAATCATTGAATATACGTTCTAATTGCCTGCTACTTATAAAAGTCTCATTTGCAAGTGCAGCTGCTTTAATATTGCCTTTATTTCTAAAAATGCAAAATAATGCGGTTTCTAAATTATGATTAAATCGTTTTATATTTAACTCAGCAAGAAGAAATTTTTCAGCTATTTTAACCCGCTCCTTTAATGTAACTATATCAAATAGCAAGGGTTCTATGGCTGACTTTATTTTTGAATAGTGTTGTTCTGCATCAAAAACACTATTCCTAACACCAGCCATAGATTCATCAGAAAATAATACAGCAGTCCATGCATAAAATCGAATCGCAAAAATAGAAGCTGTTTCCTCTTTGTCATTTTTTGAGGTGGCAATAAAAGCTTCATTATTTATTCCAATAAAGCTACTGTTTATGATATTTTCTGAATAATTTACTTTAAAAATAATATCCATACAGGTATCAGGTATTATCAACTCATTCGTTGTTATATCCTTTTTTATATTAGTAATGGGTCTCTGGGTTCCCCAAAAACACTTAATATAAGGCTTTAAACTCTGACATGGAATCATCTCAATATATGTACTTTCATTTCTAAATGGTGTAGCAGTTATAGGGTTATATAAAGAATTAAATTGCATTATGATTACCCCTTCTTAAGTAAATTCAAATCATCTGTTACTTCAAATTAATCTATCTTGATAATAACTAATACATCTTCCATCATAAATCTAATTTCTATCTACTTTTACTATTCGATTTTACTCCCATATTTAACTTACTCCAACCAAGAAATAGTAGTCCCAAAAATACCACCCCATCAATAAAGAGAATAACAGTAATATGCTCCAATCATCAGTAAACTCTAGAAATAGATTCTTTATCTAAAACAAAAAGATTCGCTAGAGTAGAATTTTTATTTTTTCCGTGCCTTTATTATTACTGTATGATTAATTATTGTAGCTTTATGTTCAGAATAGTATTTACCCGTAACAGGTGCGGAATCTGAGTAATCATCGGATTCTTCTATTACTCTTTCTATTTCAAAACCTGAACAGATAAGAGCATTTATGTATGAAGAAATCTTCCAGTTCCTAGTGGTAAAAGATTCTCCAAACTTGATCCACTGTCTCTCCTGTTCTTTCACATATGATTCAGTAATCAGGTACTCGCCGTCTTTCTCTTTTATGCACGGCAGTATTGGGTTATCCCATGAAAAGATGAATCTACCATTTGGCTTAAGATATTTAGAGATAAGTCCAAATACTTTATACAAGTCCTGCGCCCAACCAATGCCATATATAGAGTACACACAATCAAAGTGATGAAATGGAATTCCAGGGTTAACCTCCATTGGAGATAAAAAAAGAGTTGCTTTGACTTTGTTACTCTTTAAATTATCTTTTGCCGCTTCAATTTGTTTTTCCGAAATATCAAGTCCATATAATTCTTTCGCACCCTTTCCTGCTAAATATAGTAATGACCTTCCATCTCCGCATGCAATTTCAAGAACAGATTTACCCTCTATATCATCAAACAGGCATAATTTATCTTCGGTAGGGGTGTAAGCACCATATTCAGGGAGAATGGTTCCTGTCCATCCATTTTTTTGTGCAAGATTCCAGCCTTCGTTATTTTCAGTAAGATTGTCCTTCATTGCCCCCGGAATAACGTCATCTGCACTTTCTATCACACCATGAAAAAGGGTGTCTATCGTAACATGAAAATAATCTGCAATAATTGGAATCATGCTTATATCCGGATATGTGTTATCATTTTCCCATTTACTTATTGTCTGACATGAAACATTAAATTTTTCGGACAGTTCTTTCTGACTTACATTCTTCTGATTTCTAAGCTTCTTTATCGTCAAACCAATATTCATTTCGTACAACTCCTTCTCGTTTAATTAAGTATAGTATAAATAAAAATTTCTTTATTAGCAATAAACGCATAGGAGATGTTAGGTAACGTGTCTGTTGATTTATTATGTATTGCTTTTTGATATCATTGAATGAGTAAGAGCATATTAGAATTGTATTCGAGGCGAAAGGAGATAACCAATACTATTCTAAATTAAAATATAGCGTTTTAACACTTACATAAGGATTTGAATATCATGTTCCCTGTCTAAATGATATCCCAACTTTTCTGCTAAAGCTAATGAAGCCGTATTTGCTGCTGACCATGAGGGGTATATACCTCTCTTTAAACACTCCGTGATTAAAGTTGCCTTCTTCGTTTAATTTAATCATATAACTTCTCCGTTCACGTGAATACTATGTGAATTAGTACAATAACTTTGCCTATTATAGCACTTTCTTTTATGTTTTACAACTTATCCCAATAATGGTGTCAATCCCGTTTTGACTAAAATTCACTCAGTCCACTTAAGTTTTTTCAAATGAATCAGGCTCTGAATAGTAGAATAAAAAGAACAAGAAAAGCTAGTGCACATTTGATGCACATATCAGCGCAACAAAAAACCCCTTGAAAATCAAGGGGTTTTCTAAGCGCGAGACGGGATTCGAACCCGCGACCCTCGCCTTGGCAAGGCGATACTCCACCACTGAGCCACTCGCGCATTTCTAATATTTACATCTCACAGAGACAAGTGAAATTATAATACAAATAACTGACTATGTCAATAACTAATTCAAAAAAACATAAAATTTTTTCAAAAATTTCTTCTATAGGAATAATTTAGCTTTACCACATAAATACCCTTAAAAATAACGAATTAATTGTTATCGCGAGTTAAAAATCGCATCTTACCAGAATTAAGATTGGGCTTCTCTCCAATTTCGTATTCTGATACATCCATCGCTTTTTTGATTTCACCAGTCAAAGTATCCGCACAAGTTCTGCATATCCGTCCAAATTTAATACTTGTACCACAAGCTTCACAATTTAAAAATATAGCTGAATTGTCTGGAATAACTAACCTTCCTTCTCTTAAAAAAGCTTTTATTCTGGCTACTCTGACCCCTGTCTCTTTTGATACGTCCATTATGGTAGCTGATAAATTTTCATATATATAACTTTTCACTATTTCGAATTGTTCATCATCTTCTTTTTTACACTTAGAACATATTCGTTTTCCTGTACCCTGGTACCAAAACATACCTCCGCATCTTGCACATGATTGAAGATTTGCTGCTGTATTCTCGTTCATAAACCACCTCTAATATACTATTATTAGGTTGTACCTTGACTTCTCATAGATTTGTTTTATTTACACCTATATTTAATTATGGATAATATTATTAAAAATAGATAATTTTACATAGTATAATAACACAAACGACACAATCTGTAAAGAAACAAGATGTTTCGACATATGTGTTTTTAGTCCTATTTTATGTATCTAATTTTTTTACTTAATTAGATTATTCATTAACACAATATTTAAGGCTGCCAAAGAGGAAAAATTACCGAATCGATATATTACGATTGTAGAAAGTTTTACATTCTAACAAAAAAAGGGGGGGATGAAACCAAATAGCATATAAAAATAATCATTCCTACTAGTAGGAATGATTATTTTTTACTATATTTTTGGACGTCACTTATGTTTGTGACTTAGGTAACTTCATTGTAACTTATCCATCTACGAATGTCAATTTTTACTTGATAAAATAAATCAATAAATACCCTAAAATATTAATTTATTAGAACAAGTCTATTTATTGCTCCTTTAATTGCATAACCCATAATTTATATACTATATATATGTTTTGACTCTTAGAATTATAAATGCTACGAACCATGTAAAACAGACTACCTAACTATAATTATAACAAAACAAATCCTCTTCTATTCCTCAATCGGTATCCATAATTCCATGGAATTTCTCTCTGGTTTGGTCATATCATACAACTCCATAGCTTTTGGAATTACAGATATCTCTTTTTTGGTTATCCACATGTGCATGTAATTATAAACCTTATAGATCGTATCCGTCACAAGGGTATTAAAATCCTCAGCTTCAAACTTACAAACGATGTATTTACCTGAATCTATGGTGCAATTATCCATTCCCTCTATAACAGCAGGCTCCGTTGTCTCAACTCCTGCGTAATAGGTAAATTGATTTTTGTTCCCCATATTGGTACTGATACCGATTTCGTAGCCTTCTGGTATAAGGTTCTTCATATTTGGCATCATTTCATGCAGCTTATTCCAGACCTCGCTCAAAGGGTCTACTTCTGGTGCCTCCATCTTTGCATCTATCGTAAGGCCTGCAAAGTACTTAGGAGATTCCAACGTAAATCTGGTTATTTCTAGTACTATTCCATTTGTTACAACTGGAATATCTTCGTCCAGAACCGTATACTGTAATTTAATATCAGGCTGAATGACATGGTGCAATACTACAGGATTCGCTCTATACTCAGAGGGTGTAATTTTGTAAGCTTCTTTAAAACTGCGGCTAAAGGTTTCATGTGTTTCAAACCCATACTTTAAACAGATTGTAAGAAGATTATCTGTAGAATTCTCTTTTAGTTCCTCTGCTATTCTTGCCAGTCTTCTAAGCTTCACATATTCCATTGGTGTTTTGTTTACCAGCCGTTTGAACAGCTTCTGAAAATAAAAAGGGGATAAATTTGCAATTTCTGCTAATGTTTCAATCCGAATCCCTTGATTTAGATTTTCCTCAATATAACCGGTTACTTTCTCAATACATTCCCACGATTCCATAAACAACCTCCAAGATTAATTTTAAATTATTGTAGCATAAATTATTAAATTAATCTTGATGAAAAATGTCTTTTATACTTATGCAGTAGTATTAAAGCATTTTTTCCATTTGCGTATTTTACTTCGAAAGGATTTAAAGGGTGCTACCGTATTAATGTGTACCCACTTCCACATAGGCCAATTAGCATTTGTAATTGTCCATTTTCTTATACCCGGCTGAAAAAATGCTTTGTCTTCTACCTGTTCTAACCAAGAGATTAGTTCTTCAACATTTCTTTTGAACTCATTGCGCATTTCTAACAGAGAATACTCTTTATATTTCTCATAAAAGCTTTGATATAATGCACCTAGCTCGTTCCATTTAAATCCGGGTGCCGGAGTTATAACCTCTCTGCCGGCTTTTTCATCTTCTTCCCAACCTGTAATAAGATTTAGCCACCCCAGCTGATATGCAATCATCTCTTGCGGCGTCTTGTCCACATCATCTACACGTATATCTTTCTCTGTCTCTAAAATAACGTCAAATTCTCTTTCAAACAGATCTGCTGTTTTTCTTATTTCTAGAATCATTTCATTTTTATTAGTATATTCTCTCATATCTCAACTCTTACAATTATGCCTAGCTGGCGAATTCAAATTCCACCTATTAACACCATACTGTTATTATAGTGGTAATAAAATACTTCCGAAAGTGTTGTACAACAATTTCATTTGGCATATTGTAGCCTCCTTAATCCATAGTATACACCATCGTTGTGACATCATATTGTCAAGTTATGATATTTCTTTTCTTTCATTAATTATAAAGTTCAGGTAATTGTGAATCTCTTTGTTTAGCGTAAATTTACCAGAACTATTAAGTCTATCAATAAAGAAATTCTTCTTCCCAGTTAAAAATACCAGACTGTTCTAGACTCTTTGGCCAATGTCTGCACCATTTTGGTACACAGGGCTCTTCGACCCTATCAAGGCTGGGCGTGTATGGCTTAATATCGAGTACGGGCGTTCCATTATTTGCATCAATGTATGGAACTTCTATAATTCCCTCTTCATAGTTTATATGAATTACCTGAACCGTAGTTAAAGCAATCGGATTCGGACGGATTGGTGACCTTGTAGAAAATATTCCCATAACATCTGGTGCCTGTCTATATGGCTGAGGTGTTTCAAGTACTTTCCTCATTTCTTCACTGTCATAATCACTAAACCACCAAATGACACTTAGATGGCTGAATCCATCCAAAGCACGCAGCCCTTCTATATACTCCTTATTAAGCGCAATAGTCGTTTCACTTTCCTTGCTAATGATTGTACCGATTGGTTTTACCTGAAAAGTATTCATACTGTTTCCTCCATAAAATTTATTTGCAAAAACAGTGTAAACCCTCACACCATGTGAGAGTCAATATAAAAACCGTCTTTTAATATTTTCTTCACTAGACGTTTTTTATACCTTCTTTAAGGGAATTTGTATTTCAATCAGGTAATTATCTGCATATTCCTCATTCCACGGCCCTCTATGTACAATTTGTCTGCTTTGTCCTTCCATTTTATACTGATTATGTTCTTGAAGCCATTTGGCAAAGGCACGATATGCTAAAGCAATGTTATTAAATGAACCATATACCATAGTACATGCCATATTAGAAACCGCCTCCGTATAATGATACGTAAAATCTCCTATACTTCTCGACATTTGGCTCACCGGACTACATATCTCAATATCTACATCTCTTTCCTTGTAATCCAAATCGTGATAAATGGTAAAAGTTTCAGTTGATATAGGTATATTGTTTTTCTTTGCAAAGTCAGACATTTCAATCCATAACTGCCCTTCTGCATAATAATCCGGTACAATACGCCTTAAAGACAACACTTGATAACTGGGGATAGCTTTTATTGAGACATTATAATGTATATCTATTTTTTTCTGCTTTATATCCTTTTTAGCTAATTCAATTTTACTTAACCTCTCTTGCTCTGCCTTAATCACGCTTTCTATTTCTAAGTATTTATGTTCAAGCTGTTTTACAATCAATTCGTCACTCCAACGCATAAGCATATTAGATATTTCTGAAACATTGAAACCTAAATCACGCAAGAATATTATCTTATTTAAAACAGGAATTTGTTCCGATGTGTATAATCTGTAACTCGTGAACTTATCTGTTTCTGCCGGTTTTAATAACCCCGTTTCGTCATAGTATCTCAACATTCGGATTGAAACTTGAGTTAGCTTTGAGAATTCACCTATTTTGAACATTTTTACTCCCTCTGTATATAAATTAATTTAGTATATCAAAGTATTACTACGAGTATTAATTTACACCCTCTTTCATTAGTCGGTTCTTCTTGTAATTTTAATATAGTATTTCTTACCAATCAATAGTAATCACTAATGGAACAAAAAACTACTGTAGAACTAATATAAATCACTAATTCTACAGTAGTTCTTCTTATGCTTCTAAACTTTGAAAACTATTCATACCATTATGTATTAATAAGTGTGTATCTGGGAAGAAGAGGGGAACATCCAATTTGTTTTTACATTGGAGGTACTCATATTCCGATAATACAGTTGGGTCGTTTTACTGTCTGTACGTGCAACACATTCCTTACCGTTTTTAAATGTACAATTTTCGATATATATTGTGCATTTAAATGTAGAACCACCATTTTGGCGAATTACTTTACCAAAACCATCAGCGGTAAAATTCTTAACGGTAAAGGTGCAGGCTTTGTTTAACTGAAAAACTTTATCACTGGCTTTATAAGCAGCGCCGCCATTAATGGTAACACTACCTTCACCTTTTACAGTTAAAGCATCTTCACCTACATCTTCCCACACTACATTAGTAATAGTATTGTTACCGTAGCAATGTACCCCATCGCACCCAGGAGCAGCTATACGAACATTTTTAAGATTAGCTCCTTTTTCCAGTTTGAAAATAGGCTTTTGATTTTCGTTCTGACTGCCATCTCCCATACCAACAGCAACAATTGTTTCGCCTTTTCCATCATAGGTTTCTCCCGCTTTTACTACAATGGTACTGGTAATCGTTTTTGCATCTGCTCTGCTCCAACCAAAAACCCCAACAAATACTTGAGCGAACAATAGAGTCACTGCCATAAGCACTTTCAGTTTCTTAGACATAATAATACCTCCTCAAAATATTATTTATATTATTCTATAAGCACACCATAAACAGCATTCACCCCAATAACTCCTCCTTTCTGAATATGGTTCTGTTATGGTCCTTATAAAATAAACACCCACTCATCTGACTATCTATGTCCACAGCTACCGTTCTGATTTAATTGTAATTAATAGTATATACTGCAATTAGAGCTTTTGAAACCAACGCATTATATAGTACAACGCACTCGGAAATAGAAGGTGCAGGACTGTTAAAATAATGGTAAGTAATGCTGCACGTTTATGCCATAATAGATAAACAGCCTTTTTCCTCTTGTAAAACAATACTCCAAACAGGACGGTAATAATGCACATCATCCAAGCTAAACTTCCTGTATGAAGCCTTAAAGCCCACAGAGCAAGATAACCATGAATTAATGATAGAATAACGAGGCTTATTCCCAGAGGTTTATGTACTTTACGTAGTTTTTTCACAGCCTGAATGATGCCTTGATTTTTTCCATGAAAGAACCATCGATTAATTTGCCTAAGCCAGTACGGTGATGAAACTCCAACAAATAAGGCCACATTCAGGATTCCTAGTACCTGATACATACAATCACCTCCGAACCTATTCCGCTATCTCACCAACAACCGGCAATTTCGAAAGTACTGAAGTACCATGTGGTGATATATCCTTAATATTATCCGTAAGGTCTTCGCCAGCAGTGAATCCGTTATGCTCTCCGTTTTCCCACTTCTTACTATCTGTTACATCATAAATCACTCCATCTACTGCTATATAAGCCGGATTACCATCTTTTCCGTTGTATTCGGCAAGTTCTTCAATGGTAAGTACAATATTTTCTACAAGGTCTTTACCATCATTCTTTTGAGACTGTTTACCGCAGCCAACACTAAAAAGCATTAGAAACGAAGCTATCGTTAAAAATATAATTCTATGTTTTACCATATGTAATCTCTCCTTTCAAAAACTTACTGTAATATATTGCATTTAACTAGTTATTATCCCTCTTTTTATTCAGATATTATACGTTTTTTTTTATTATTGTGAATTTATATCTAGTAAATCTTATTTTTTATGAGGTACTTTACATTATATCATCTTATTGTCATACATTCAATATTTTTTGCTCAATATTAGAATTTTTTTCCAATATAATTTCTATACATTCTTTGCATTTACATTTAGTCCAGCGGGGCAATATTCCGTACATCTTCCGGAGCCATTTCCCAGACAAAATATTTCATTACCGGATATAATAATACCCTTTTCTTTGTATTCCTGAATAATCTGTTCCCGTATAATTCTCACATCCCCCAGAGTTGCAGTTAAGAATTTGCAATCGGCACATTCCTTATATTTGCTGAAAACAGTATTTTTCAATTCTCCCTTTACAGCCATTGCCCTGACAAAAGAGTAAAAAAGGATAATTGGCAGAGACTTGTTCTTAAACACTTTCAAATACACTTCTGAAAGCTCCGTACATACTTTCATTGCTTCAGAGATCAGAGTAGAATAATCCTCAAAATACTTTTTAACCAGCTCCTTTCTCTCCTTTTGGTATTCCAAAGTATTTTTATAAATGAATCCTTTTTTAATTAGTGAATCATAGATTTTTTTATGCTCTGAATAATATATTTTTTTTAAACCTTCCTCCTGTTCTGCCATTGATAAAAATACAACCATTTTTTCAATCTCATTTAAATCCTCTATGCAGCTGATATCTTTTTTTTGAAATTCTGCCTTGGGTACGCCCTTCTCTTCTGGGATGGTCAGCTCTATCTTTTGTAATAAAGTGTTTGTAAACGTAGTCTGACTCTGGTCACCAAATACCTTCGCTGCTAACTCAAAACGCAGCTCCTTTATATACCTATATGGTGAATATCCCATATACTGTTTAAATTGTTCAATAAAAATTTGTGTTGATAACTCTGCATTTTCACTGCATTGATTGACTGTAACATCCTCTGCTATATTCTCATTTATATATTCCATTGTTTCAAATAGGCTTACTAAAGTACTCATTGATTATCTCCTTGCTTCTGTCATTCTAACTAGTTTTATTGCACAATAAAAAGTGCTGTCTCAAAACTAAATACTACTTTAGTTTTGAGACAGCCCCTCTTTATCCCAAAAATAATATTACAGATTCAAAAATCCGCAAAAATAGTATAACTCGTCATGCAATAGAATAATTACACGAGAAAAATTATACCGAATTTAATACTACTTATCAACTGGTTTTATCCTTTTGTTTTGAATGATATCTTATCCTTTATGAATGTGATTCTTTTTTTTCTTCAACCTCAAATACAAATCATTTATTTTTTCAATACTAATTGACAGATACCGAAAAAGGGATTCTGCTGAAAAAGCAAAAATAATCAGTAATAATACACATATCTTGGACATTTCACTTATAGCAAAAAGACGATGAAGAAAGATTCCGCAAAATGCCAAACCAAAAATATTAAGTATTACTATGCTATATTTTATTTTATTGAGAGGGCTGCTTATCTTGATAAGTATAATAAAGCCCACCACTGCCAGGAGCATGGTAGAGGCAGTTGCTATATCATTTTTGGAAAGTAAGAACGCTTCACCGCAAACCACAAGAGAACCTACCGCCAATACATCTGTTAGGCCTGCCGGAAGTGCTTTAATCATAACATTTTTCAAGAAATGACCTTCAATACGATTTTTATTAGGTTCTAGAGCCAGCATAAATCCAGGAATGCCTATAGTAAATATACTAATCAGTGATATTTGAGACGGCTCTAATGGATAAGTAAATGTAAACACCACTGAAAATACAGCCAATAACAGTGAAAATATGTTCTTGACCAAAAATAGCACAGCTGAACGTTGTACATTGTTTACAACTTGTCTTCCTTCCAATACCACATCCGGCATATGTGCAAAATCCGAATCCAGAAGAACAACTTGCGCTGCCTGCGCTGTAGCTTCACTTCCTGAAGCCATTGCCACGCTGCAATCAGCATCTTTCATTGCCAGAATATCATTTACCCCATCCCCAGTCATTGCAACAGTATGTCCTGCCTTTTGAAGCGTCTGCACCAATTTTTGTTTCTGCTTAGGTGTAACCCTTCCAAAAACAGCATATTTTTCTAAAGCACTTGCTAATTTACTTTCTGTATCTAATATGCTCGCATCAATAAAATTATCTGCATTTTCTATGCCAGCACATTTGGCAACTTCTGATACGGTCTCCGGATTATCTCCCGATATAACTTTAACAGTAACGCCTTGTTTCTTAAAATAAGAAAAGGTCTCCTGCGCATTTTTACGTAAGGGATTTGTTAGAATAACATATGCTAATGGTACGACCTTCTCTTTCAAGCCATCCTTTACATTGCTGCCTTCATATTTGCCCAGTATAAGAACCCTATGCCCCTTTTTTACAAAAGCAATAATTTCCGGTACGATTAAGTTATAGTCCTCCCGCATGACAAACTCAGGTGCACCCAGAACGAAAGTGCCGTCTTCAAACGTAACACTGCTATACTTGGTAGTTGAAGAAAACGGACTACTATCTAGAGGTTTTCGTCTTTCTATATTTTCACATAATGTATTCGTGTACTCTTTTATCGCATGAATAGTAGCGTTATCATCTTGTATAGCAAATGAGTAGTCCACTAAAAGTTGTTCCAGTTCTTCTTTTGGTATTATTATTCCATTTATTGTTTGGCTTGGCAGAACTTCTTCCACCTGCATTCTTGCTTCAGTTATTGTACCTGTCTTATCTACGCACAGCACATCAACCCGTGCCAGTGCTTCGATACTTTTCATATCATGAAGAAGGACATGCCTTTTTGCCAATCGCATAGTACTTAGTGCAAGTGCAATTGTTGTAAGTAGATAAAGCCCTTCCGGTATCATTCCTATAAGAGCTGCCACCATTGAAACAATACTTTTTTGAATTGTTTCACCATTCAGATAATATCCCTGATAAAATAAAAGTACACCGATTGGGATGATTCCAATTCCAATCCATTTAACCAGTAAATTAATAGAGCAAATCATTTCAGACTGTTCGTCACTACCCACTGTTTTTGCCTCTGCAGTCAGTTTGGATATATATGAATGCTTCCCTACATTCTCTAATTTAGCAAAACACTGCCCGGATACCACAAAACTTCCGGATAAAAGTTTGTTTCCGCGAACCTTTTCGATTTCATCTGCCTCTCCTGTTAGAAGTGCTTCATTGACCTGTACATTTCCCTGAACAACAAATGCATCCGCACATATCTGATTTCCGGCTGCAAGTAATACAATATCATCCTTTACTAATTGCTCGGATACAATTTGTTTTTGTACGCCATTCCTTATTACAATGGAGTGGGGAGCATTTAAAATATTCATTTTATCAAGTATTTGTTTTGCTCTAAGCTCTTGTACAATCCCAATAATTGTATTTCCGATAATAACAGGCAAAAACGTAAGATTCCGGTAAGAACCAACATAGATTAATAATAGGGCTATAATGAAAAAAATTAGGTTAAAATAGGTTAATATATTAGATAAAATTATCTCTTTAACTGACTTTCCCGTTGTAATATTCGTATGATTTACAAGTCCTTGCTTAACCCTTTCCTCTACCTCCTCTTCTGTCAGCCCATTGAATATTATATTTTTTATATCATTTGTCGTATCCCTCATCTTCACCTCTTAATCGCGGTTTGTTTGGCTTATAAATTCTTTTAAACCCGTACTATTATTGTAGATATAGCATATGCAATTTATCTTTTCATTGTATATAACAACATTTAAAACTACAACCAAATTATTCTTAAACTTTCTTAAGCATTCTTTAATATTTGTAAAAGTCAACCTAAATATAACAAGAAATCAACAAACAGAATCGATGCCTATGGACAAGCATTCTAGTCGTGCGGGCAGGTAATTAAATCTCAGTATCAAATCTGAAACATGTTAAATTCCCTATTCTTGTGCTTCCTTAATAAAAATGGGTTGTACTGAGCTGGAAGTATAATGAAAGAAATGAAGAAAAAAGCTTGGACTTAGGAAAACCTAAATATCATGAATAAGCTCTGAAAAAGAGCGATAAAAATGAGAAATAAACAGTACACATACGCTGCACATATCTGCACAACAAAAAATCCCTTGAAAATCAAGGGGTTTTTTAAGCGCGAGACGGGATTCGAAGACTTCACGATATCCCAAAACCAAGTAAAAAAGGGAGGTTGAAGAGCTCAATTATATCTGCACACTACAAACACACTAAATAAAGATTTTACAATATATAAAATAATATAAGCTACATTTCTTCTGGGCATTCAATGCCTAATAATGACATAGAGTCGCTAATTACTTTTTGTACTGCATTAACTAAGACTATTCGAGATTTCCTAATTTGATCATCAGCTGATAAAATTCTACATTCATGATAAAATTTATTAAATAAGTTGGAAAGAGTATAAGCGTATCTTGCGATGATACACGGCTCGAACTTAACAGCCGCATCTTTAACAATATCGGGATATAATGCTAACTTTTTGACTAATTCATAACTAATGTCATCTGTTAAATATGTTAAATCAACATCAGTATTATCAATATGTGATTTACGTAATATGCTTTTAGAACGTGCATAAGTATATTGGATATATGGTGCTGTCATACCATCAAAATTCAAAACATCATCCCATTTAAAATGAACATCTCTAATAAGTTGATTAGATAAATCGTGAAATATTACTGCGCCTATTCCAATTTTTTTAGCGGTGTTAATTTTATCTTTTAAATCTGGATTTTTTTCTTGAATAGCATTCAGGGCTCTTGATACAGCTTCATTTAAGATATCTTCAGCATATATTATATTACCTTTTCTGGTTGATAATTTTTCACCATCCATACTTACAAGTCCATATGGGATATGGTATAAATCATTTGCCCATTCATATCCCATCAATTCGATAGCTTTAAATACTTGTGAAAAATGAAGCTTTTGTTCCATACCTGTCACATAAATACACTTTTCAAAATTATATGTTTGCTTGCGATATAAAGCAGCAGCTATGTCACGAGAATGATAAATTGAGCTTCCATCTTTCTTCGTAATTAGGCAAGGTGACATACCATATTCATCTAGACTGATAATATTAGCTCCTTGACTTTCCACAAGAAGTTTCTTATCTTTTAATTCCGAAACAAGAGCTGGAACTTTGTCCATATAAAAGCTTTCGCCTACATAAGAGTCAAATTCAATATTAAGCATCGTGTATACGCGTTCATATTCTATTAGACTGATGTCTTTGAACCACTGCCATATTGAGAGAGCTTCCTCATCACCATTTTCCATTTTAGCAAACCAATCTCTTGCTTCATCATTTAGCGCGGGACTTTTTTCTGCCTCATGCCCGAATTGAATATAAATGCGTAGAAGCTCTTCAATCCCATTTTCTTCAACCATTTTTTTATTGCTCCACTTTTTATATGCAACAATTAATTTCCCAAATTGTGTACCCCAATCACCTAAATGATTAATACGAACTACTTTATATCCTAATTTACTGTATATTTTAGAAAAACTATTACCTATTAATGTGGTTCGTAAATGACCTACATGAAAATTTTTGGCGATATTAGGAGATGAATAGTCCATACATATAGTTTTACCACTTCCAATATCTGATGAGCCATAGGAAACATTAAAAACATCTGCAATAATTTGATTTATGAAATATATCCTATCAATAAATATATTTAAATATCCATTCACTGCTTTTACATCAGAAATCATACTGTCATTATTATTATCCTTTAAATGAGTGCACAGTTCTTCTGCAATTATTTTAGGACTCTTTTTTAACATTTTTGCTAAAGTAAAACATGGTAGCGAAAAATCGCCTAATTCAATATTTGATGGGATTTCAATATAACACTCTGTATCGGGTAATGAAATGCCATAAATATCTTGTATACCAATTTCGATTAAATTAACAACTTTCTGCTTCATAGTTATCTCCTTCTATTATAATAATAAAAAAAGAACCATAATAGAATTCAAATTCCTTCTATTACGGTCCTGTATATTAAGTGCCATATATCAGTAACCGCACAGAAACAAGATGTAAACCTTGCAACCATGCGATTAATAGCTTAGTTACAAGAGGTTACATCTGCATCTGCGTCTTAAACAATTACTAATAATATGACTCATAGTATCTTCCTTTCCAATTATTAGGGTTATCTTATCAGTTAATCTAAATATTGTCAAGAAAATATCTTTTCTTTTTTGTTTTACGTAGATTTTATTCGTATCTTGATGGGTTATGTTCGTAATCTTTTTCATAGAATGGTCGTTATTATCATCTATAAGTTTATCGTAATGAGTTACAATATTCAAAGTAAACACCTCCTTAAATTCACGTTTATCAACCTCAACGACTTGGAAGTTGTATTACTTTACTACTTCGAAACATTTTTTTGTGTATTTAATAAAATTGGTAATATTACTTAGTATTCCTTTATGTAGCTTATCACTGGTTTCAATTGCAAGCTTGAATTGTTCTTGTGTAATATCATTCTTTTCCAGTGCATCTTCCAGTTCATCCATATCATCTACAATTATTTTTCCATCTGGATAAACTACCAAATCCAAATACAAATCATCAAAATATGGTACTCCATCTATTTTAACTCCTTGTGCTGCTATCATATCTATGTACCACAAAATAATTTCTTCCTTTTCATTCATCACTGCGGTAATACAATACCAATCATTTTGTGGTAAAATTGACATCCATTTTATACCCTTATCACAAACAACGATATCCTCCCCGTTGAATTTCCATACTTGTGCTTCATTTACTTCTCGAATTTCAACAAGTCCAATATATCCTGTAACCAGTTCAGAATCCACCTTACATCCATGCAACACTTTAGCTAGTATACAGTTCCATTCATCATATGATAGTCTACTTCTTTTCATTGATATCCCCCATAACTTCAAATTTTTAAGTAAACTCATAAATCATAATACCATATTGATAAAAATAATTAAATAAAATTTTCCAATAATCTGGATACACCTTTTATAAATGTGTATCTCCTACACTTTCTAAAATTGTGTACACTTTATTCCGAGTAAAAAATTAAATTCAATCGAGTAGCCTTAAAAGCAATGAAATAATAAAGATGCTATACCTTGTGAAGCTTAAATGATAATGGAATAGGCTATACCTATGAATAATCCCAGATGATAAGCTGGAGAATACAACGAAGGTCCATGCTGCGCATGGATCCTTCGTTTTTTTGATGTGTGGATGATGCAAAAGCGTCGCAGACCCCTCGGAGAGCGAGCAGTGCAGTTGTCAAACTGCCCTAGTGAGTTAATACAGATAATCTGAAATAAAAGAATTAAAAATCATTTTCTGAAAAAGTCAAAAAAATGCTCCTTTTAAAAATCGTCTGTCATTTTAATTGATGAAACAGATTAACAAATTTTTTAAAGGAGGAATTTATAATGGCAAACGTTTGCATTGTAAAACATCAAGGATACATAAAATCAAAGATGCGATTTCCGTTCCAACATAATTTTAGAATGTTGAAAAACTACGGAAACAAGAATGTCGATGCATCACTCGCCCATCTTAACACCTGTATAGTGAATAATCTTAAAGATGGAGAGACCTATCTCACTGCGTTCTATCGTCTGTATCCCAGATATGATAATATTATCTGCCACTGTACATCGTGATGAAATTTTTCGACCTCAGGATGAGGAAATGAAAGCTCTCTTTCCAGAAGGTAAGGTAACACCACATATGCATGTGATTGCAATACCCATAGTCTATGATAAGAATAAAGAGTACAAGAAAATTTCCATTACAGAATTGTGGAAAGGGAAATTTAGCTATCGTAAATTCAAAGATTATATGTACAATGCAGTCGGCAAAGAGTATGGCTTTGACCGTGGTGAGATGCATAATTATGGTGAAGCTGAAAAACATTTGGAAGTAGAAGCTTTTAAGATAAAGGAAGCAAAGAAATCTTTGAATAATCTCAAAGAAGAAATGAGGATTAGGGAACAGAGGCTAATGGAACAAGCAAAAGAATTAGAGCCAGAAGAACATATATCAGTCTTTAACATTAACAATGTAGTAGAGCAGCAAAAAGCTATCAACTTTGCATTGAAAATGGATAAGGATAAGAATGCTCTACTACAGAAAGAAAAAGAAAGCCTAAATCAAACAATAAAAGATAAGGACGAATTAATTCTTGCCCAAAACCATGAAATTCAAAATAGGGATGAAAAACTCTTTGAAATAAAGAAAGAGCTGTCACTAGAAAAGGAAAAGACTAATGATATATTGAATATCGAAGTATCAGATGAAAGCCTGCGACAGATTTATCTTGATGAAGCAAAGCAGAAAGTCAAATTGTATGACCGCATGGTAAGAATTATTAAAGACTTCTTACCAGAATTAATAAAGGCATCGCCTAAATTCATTCGTGAATTATTGGATAATAAGATTCTCCACAAAGAAGATTTACCTGGGAGACACGAGAACAATCGCCATAAAGGCATATAAAGTAGCTATTAACAATTTAAGGCAGAATTATAAGCAGACTCTCTGAATCAAAGAATAATTATAACAAACAGAAGCCTTTTTTCAAAAGAAGGGTTTCGATATGTTAAATAATGATAAGACATTGAAAGAAGCAATTAATAATGGTATCCTAACAGTATCAGAAGTGGATGATATGTTAAAGATGACACGAAAAAAATTAGTAGAACAAAAGCATCCATATGCAATTAACAGCCGTACTAACGGCAGAGTAATCACCACAGTAAGGGAGGATGGCAAGCTTAAACAAATATCTGCAGTAAGCATGGATGACATGATTGATAAGCTATATCTATTTTACTTTGAGAACAAGAAGAATCTTACCTTAAATGATTTATTCCCGAAATGGAAAGAAGAACGTCTACAGGACAAAAGCCTTAATATTAAAACTGTCCGACGTGACAATGAGCACTGGAATAAATATTACAAAGACCATTCCATTATTCAGGTACCGATATCGAAGTTAACAACCAAAATGTTGAATGATTTCTTTAATGCGACCATCACAAAATTTAATCTCTCTGGCAGAGAATACAACAACATGAAAAGTATCATGATTGCGCTGATGAGGATTTCTATCGATGAAGAGATTATTATGGAAAATCCAATGAATGGAATCTATATCAAGTCAAAACTCCGTTCTGTAAGAAAAAAGAGTGATGGCTCGAAACTGTATCTTAATGATGGATTCGATACTTTAGATATAATCTGGAAGAAGAAAATACAATAGAAGCATTATGTATCCAGCTTATGTTCCAGATTGGTGACCGAATTGGTGAGAATGTTGCGCTTAAATTCTCTGATATCGAATATGGAAAAATAGCGATTCAAAGGATGGAAGAAAAGGGACTTGTCTTTGATGGAGAAAACTTCAAGAGTGCCGGTGTCCAGATAGTGGAACATCTGAAAAAGGAAAACGATTCGGAGTACCGCTTTATCTCTCTTACTGATAAAGCAAAGGAAATCATCAGTAAAGCCAGAAAACTTAATCCTGATGGCGAGTTTATCTTTGAAAGAAATGGGGAACGATTGACTGCTAGAGCAGTAACTTACTGGCTATGGAAATATTGCAGAGATGCAGGAATTACGTACAAGAGTCCTCATTGTACAAGAAGAACTACTGCAAGTCGTTTGAGTACAGAAGGAATGCACTTGATAAGATAAGGGATATGCTTGGACAGGTCGATGAAAGTACTACGCTAGGTTACATTTATAACCCCAATACAGAGCAAGAGAACCTAGATATTATGAATAAGGCGCTGAATCGTAGCAATAAAAAGAGCCAGAAAAACTAGTGCACATATGATGCACATATCTGAAAAAAGAAAAATCCCTTGAAAATCAAGGGATTTTTAAAGCGCGAGACGGGATTCGAACCCGCGACCCTCGCCTTGGCAAGGCGATACTCCACCACTGAGCCACTCGCGCACATCTTTTAATATTTGTCGTGTCCTGAACACATAAGTAAGTATAATACACGAACCGTATTTTGTCAACAGTAATTTGCATAATTTTTTATTTAATATATTTTTTTTGTATAATTGACACATTTCCCCTCTTCCATTTTTTTGTAAATTTTACTTGAAATATGTCTTAATTAAATATATAATACTATTAGTTTTTCTAGTAATTATAACTATTTTTCTACATAATCAGAAATATTGACATTTTTAAATTTATTCCGCGACATTTTGCATCCAAGCTCTTGCAAAATAGCCAATATTTATTAGTAAAATCAAAAGAAAATAATATGTAAAAGGCAAACCTGTTAAAAGGCAGGGACGCAAAGCCACGGGCCTAAAGCTATGCTATGGCAGCCGGGTTGCCATGATGCTAAGATAAACCATGGCTTTTTTTGTCATGGTCTTTTTTTCATCAAAGATTGATTTATACTCTGATTAATCATACTAATTCCAGCAACCCACAGCTCTTACACATGTAATTTTCTTTTTGATTATTATACAAAAGTAAAGGAGATTAAATATGAAAAAATTTAGCATTAAAATTGAAGGTGCTACTCTTAAAATTGTATTAGATGGTGCTTTTGGTGATGAAGACATTGAGGCCTACGGAAAAGAGTATGGAGCAGCCATTTCTAAAATCAATCCAAACCAGTTTACACTTGAATTGGATGCCAGAAATATGGGTGTAATTACCCCTGACAAACATGAGAAATTAAAGCAGTTTTTTTTACTTTACAAGCAACAAGGCTTCAAAACCGTAACACTTCGTATTCAGGACAGTGCCATATTATCCATGCAAGTAAAAAGGCTTGCAAAAGAAGTTGGAATTAATGACTTTAGAATTCTGTAGAACACACCCAGTATCTTAAGTTCAAGTTCATTCATAAATCAGTTAGGAGGCGGAATATTGATTCAAGTAAAGATTAGAGATATTGCAGTCAGCCACGGTAAAAAAGTTGTCGATAATTCTATATACCTTGAACATTTTAAACAGCGCGGTAAGGATGTGGAACATTTCTTAAAGGATGTCATCGGCAGGGACAAACGTTATCTATTTGACACTGAGGAACAAAGTACCCTGACTCTTTCCCTAGAAGCTATTCAGGCTTTACTTCTAAAAACCGGCCTGACCGGACAAGATTTTGATATGATCATCTTGTCCAGTCAGTTACCAGAATATATTGCCCCTCCTACCTCCATTAAAATACATAATGTAATTGGAGGTAAGAAGGAATGCATTTGTTACGATATGAATTCTAATTGCTGCGGTATGGTTCTGGCCTATGAACAAACTGCCAAATACATGTCTGTCAGCCCTAATGTTAGCCGGACTCTATTAATTGGCTGTGATTATATTAATCTTACCATTGACCCAGAGGAGGAGAATCTCTATGGACATTATGGAGATGCTGCCTGTGCCGTTATTTTAGAAAAAACCGATGAAGACTGTGGTCTTATTGATTCCATCTGTCATGTCAAATCAGAAGGTGTCGATGTGGCACTCTTTCCTGGCTGCGGCTTTTCCAATATGTTTCGAGTAAGGGACAATAAGGAATTATTAATTAAATTTGATCCTCCTAAGGAAAATGTCCCTGAATCAGCCGTTGATACAATCAAAACAGTTCTTGACCGGAATGGTCTGGCACCCTCTGCTATCTCTATGTTTTGCTTCTCTCAATATGCCTTAATCAATATTAAAAAAATCAGAGAACAATTGGGCATCGATGAGGAACATAGCTTATATATTGGTGATATTTACGGATATACCGGTACCAGCAGCCCCTTTATCGCTTTATATGAATCTTTGATAAAAGGTTGCATTAAGCGGGGAGACTATGTTCTCCTTTGGACCATTGGCTGTGGCTCACAAAACATTGGTCTGCTGTGTAAGTTTTAATAACAGCAGGCTATCATCCATAATTTCAGAAAGGGGAGTAAATTATGTATAATTATAATTCATTAGCAGATGTAATTGATGAGAAATGTTTCGAATTTGGTAACAGAGAAGCCTTGGTTTTTCCTTCACACCAACAGACCTACACGTACATAGGGTTTCAGACATTAACTATGGAACTTGCCAAAGGCCTGCTTGCCATTGGCGTAAAAAAAGGAGACCACCTTGCTATATTTTCATTAAATTCTCCTAAATACATTGCACTGGAAATAGCAGCCGCAAGAATAGGTGCCGTTTTAGTGTGTATTAATACCAGCAGTACAAAAAGTGAGCTTCTCTATGTCCTCAATCAATCAGAGAGCTCACTTTTATTTATTTCAAACGGAGTAAAAGGGAATTCCTATGTAGAGCTATTAAACAGCATCTGTCCTGAACTTGCCGCTAATTCGTTGCAATTAGCAAGCAAGGAGCTGCCTCATTTAAAAACCGTTGTCATGCTTGATAACATGGAACTCCCCGGCATCCTTCCACTTCACAAGTTGTTAAAAAAGGGAGAAAAAATATCCACCGAAGAAATCTACATGGTTCAAAAAACCGTATCCTCTAAAGACCCCTTAAATATTTTCTACACCTCCGGTACAACAGGAAATGCCAAAGGGGTTGTCCTAAATCACTTTGTCACCGTTAATAATGCAATCTTTTCCGGAGAACGGATGCAATACGAACCCGAAGACAGAGTTTTACTTTGTTTACCTCTATTCCACGTTATTGGCTGTGTTTTAAGTACCATTGCAGGACTTTTCTACGGCTCAGCCATCGTTATTGCGGAACGCTTTGAAACCAGCAAGATACCCTGCTATATTATGGAAGAAAGCTGTACCGTTTTGAATGCTGTGCCTACTATGTTCAACTTCTTACTAAACAGCGACTTAAATCCATATGACCTCACTACCCTGAGAAAAGGTTTTATTGCAGGTTCCTGCTGTAGCGAGGAGCTGCTTTTAAGAATACATAATGAATTAGGGATTGAAACCATTGCTAATCTATACGGACAGACCGAAGCAATCGGAATTACCCAGATGGCAGCTGAAGACAGCCTGCACCACAGACTCACTACCATTGGTAGGCCATTACCAGGTGTGGAGGTGAAGGTTATTGATATAACAACCGGCGAAAGACTTCCCGTAGGTGAAAAGGGTGAATTATGTGTAAAAACCGTTTATTTGATGCAAGGCTATTTCAAAAATCAAGAAGCCACTAACAAAGCAATTGACATTGATGGCTGGCTTCATACCGGTGACTTGGTAAGTATGGATTATGAAGGTTTTATTACAATAGAAGGTCGTATTAAAGATATTATAATTAGAGGTGGTGAGAATATCTCCGCAGTGGAAATTGAGAATACCTTAAAACGTCATCCTGGAATCCTAGAGGCTGCTATTATAGGTGTTCCCGATAAACTACTGGGTGAAGAAATTTGCGCTGTTCTAATCAAAAATACTACATACGCAACTCCTTTGAACAAAGAGACAATTCTTACCTATGCTAAGGGAGAGCTTGCCAAATTTAAGCTTCCCAAGTATATATTTTTTACAGACTCCCTTCCAATAACCTCGAGTGGTAAAATACGTAAAAATATTCTTAGGGAGCAATTTAATAAGGAATTTGAAAAACTGATAGCTGTAAAACAATAGCCAGCTTATGGCATTGTTATTATTTTAATTCTCATAAAAGCTCCATGTCTTTCCTTAATGCCTTTTAAACATGTGCGCTAAACCAGTTTAAAAGACAATGTATTGCAAAAGACATGGAGCGTATTTTTAGTAACTCAAATTTATATATTTAGTGCCCATTACATATAACAGTGTTTGTGACTACAACAACAGACTGATAATATAATCATTTTTCTTGAAGGACAAATTATTAATATTGTCAACCTTTACAACTCGTACATTCAGCCACAATTCTTCAGCAGCAACTACTAGATGCGCCAAGCAGATTCCGATATCAATAAGCTTTAATTCGCTTAATATACCTTGCAAAAATATATTTCTTTTACAAAATACGTGAATTCGGTTATCATATACCACTAACCTCCATGGTTGACTATTCATACTAGAAGGTGCTAAACGTGCCGCCGATACCATGGTTTTTACATTCTTACCAATCTCGCTCTTAATAATTGCAATATCAGTTAAAGGAAGCCGCTTTATTCTATCACTTTGCCGATATATTTCATGCTCACCTTCACCAAAAGCCAGTGTTATAACATGTTCCTTTTCCTTCAAAGACTCATCAAAAACTGACTTCTTTGCTTTCAGCCTTCCTAAATAACAAGAACCTAACCCTTTTGCAGTTAAATACAATGCTATCTGCTGTATCACAAAGCCAGCGTTCATTTGATACCCGGAAGTCTTATCAGAATATAATGACAAATAATAGGGTGATTTCACCGTTATATTACCATTAAAATAATGTTTAATATCCTTATGTTCCAGTAATTTATATTCAACGTTTATCCCTTCGAATAACATTGGTATACTTTCCGCAAAAGTTATAATATTGTTAAGTAATACCTTATCAAGACTATCCATATGAAATTTGCGGATTGTCTTTCTGACAAATATAGCTTCATATAAATTCATAACTTACTCCCATCTGACTTCTTGCATTAGGGTAAATTAAGCCCTGCTCATCTCTTCGGCAATTTTCTCCATGGCTGTTTTTTTATAATATAAAGGAGAGATTCCATAGTATTTTTTAAATAATTTACTAAAATGGTATACATCTTCATAACCAACACTGTTGGCTATGCTTTTTATGCTACCGCCTTCTAAAGTAAGCAGGATATCCCTTGCTTTTTCCAGTCTGATTTTTATCAAGTAGTTTATTGGCGATTCCCCTGTCTCCTCTTTAAATATCTTTGAAATATACACAGGGCTCAGATACATATTATGTGCAATTTGGTCTAAAGATATCTTATTTTCATAATTTTCGTTCAGATAATTTATAATTTTTTTCACGGCATAACTCTTATTATAAGATTCAAAATTACAGCTTTTCTGACCTGTACTCTCTACCTCCATAATGTCACGCAGCATCATTAGTAAAATCTGGATTAGATGTGCTTTTAGCATAAAATACTTGCCCACCTGACAGGCTTCGTTCTCTGCAATCATGGCATAACAGTGCTTTGATATCTCCTGTTTTGTCTCTGCCGTAGTATGTAAAACATACCCTCCATCCTTAAGTACAATGGAATTGGGCGGCATATTCTTAAACTGAAAGTCTGTAAAACCGGCAAAAAATTCAACCGTCGGCTCCTTGGGATTAACCATTATATTCTGGTGCTTTACCCCTGGGTTACAAATAATGACATCCCCTGCTTCCACGTCATATACAATTCCTTCAACCAGATATTTACCCTTGCCGGATAATATATATGTAAATTCTGTAAAATCATGGTCATGATAATTGGATTCCGTTAACATCTTTTGCTTGCTGGCAAAAAATATTGTTGGATTTAAATCATAATAGGTAATATCAAATTGGTGCTGGCACATACGATACCTCCTCCTTTATCAATATGGTCATTCACGTTTCAGATAAGTTCTATTGAATACTTCCTATTGGTTTATATGATTTGACAGCTCTTTACCTCTTTCTGGTCTCTTAATCAGAAATAGAGTAAGATACTTCCATAAGAGAGCATTGAATAATTACCGCATGTTTCAATCTATATATACCCTCAAAAGTGGACAATCTTGTAAATAGCCATCTAATTAATTCAAAATCAACCCTTTTTACTCAACATATTTATTATAACACCTTTTTTCCAAATGAAAAACACTTTTTAATGGAATTTCTCATCCATTTTACATTATATAAGGAAGCTTTTCTATTTTCATGGTATTTGGATTATTATTTGTTCAAATCTAGGTGTAAATTCATCTTAAGTTGTACTTGATACATGTTAATTATGATGGGTGAGGGTTCATTTAAGAACAAACCGAAAATTTTCGTTATATAACATCTGACATGAATAAAATAACAAAGTACATTTTAATTTTTAGGAATGAGACTATAATGAAACAGAATCTTATATCGTAACATAAGAAGAATGGGAGGATTTTGTAAATATGACAGCAATGCAATGGTTTTTTTCATTTTTGAAAAAATACCGACTCAAGCTACTAATGGCACTTATTTTAGTAACCTTTGCATCAAGTTTAACAATTATTAACCCTTATATCTCGGGTATTATTGTGGATGATGTAATAAAAGGAGGACAAAAGGAGTTATTGCCCAGACTGGTTCTGCTCCTGATTATTACTACCCTCGTAAGATCTATCGTAAAGTACATATATCTGGTGATTTTTGAAACCACCTCTCAGAAAATGCTTTACAGCATGCGCGATTATGTTTATCGTCGGTTTTTAGAAGAAGATTTTACCTTCTACAACAAAAACCGTACCGGCGATTTAATGTCCCGCCAAACCGGAGACATGGAGGCAATCAGACATTTTGTTGCCTTTGCGATATACAACATTTATGAAAATATATTGTTATTTTCCATCGCCTTATTTATGATATTTACAGTAGACTATCGGCTTGCTCTGTGTATGATAGCCGTAATGCCTATTACAGCTGTCATTACCAGAAAGCAATTAAGGGCTATTAAACCGGCCTTTCATAACATAAGACAGCGGTTTTCCAGTTTAAATACCTTTGTTCAGGAAAATGTAAGCGGAAACCGAGTGGTAAAAGCTTTCGCAAAAGAAGACTTTGAAATCGAAAAATTCAATAAAGAAAATGACAGTTTCCGGGATGCAGAACTTACTGCTGCTTCTATCTGGAGAAAATACGTACCAATATTTGAATTTATGGCAAACTTCCTAACCTTTATTCTCTACCTGGTTGGTGGTATTATGGTTGTCAAAGGTTCTATATCCATTGGTAAGATGGTAACTGTCAGCGGTTATCTTTGGATGCTTAACAATCCCTTAAGAATGGCAGGCTGGTTAGCCAATGATTTTCAGCGTTTTGTAACTTCTGTTGAAAAGATATACTCAACCATAAAAGAAGATCCCATAATCAAAACACCTTCACATGCTACACCACGAAAACAGCTTCAGGGTGAAATTGAATTCAAACATGTAAATTATCGTGCTGAGGACGATGTTATCTTAAAGGATATTAATTTTAAAATTTTACCGGGGCAGACGGTAGGTATTATTGGTGCCACCGGTTCCGGTAAATCCACCCTTATGAATTTACTCTGCCGTTTCTATGATGTTACCGATGGTGAAATTACCATAGACGGTACTAATGTTAAGGATATGGATTTATATAATTTAAGAAAGAATATCGGTATGGCTATGCAGGACGTATTTCTTTTCTCCGATACCATAGAGGGTAACATTGCTTACGGCAATCCTAACTGTACTTTTGAAGAAGTTCAGAATGCAGCAAAAATTGCCAGCGCCGACGCTTTCATTCAGAATATGCCGGAAGGTTATGATACCATTGTAGGTGAGCGGGGTATGGGTCTGTCCGGAGGGCAAAAGCAAAGAATCTCACTTGCAAGGGCACTCCTTAAGAATCCATCCATCGTTATTCTCGATGACACTACCTCTGCTGTTGACATGGAGACAGAAGCTCATATACAGAATGAATTAAATGCCCTTGAAGGCAGAACTGTATTTGTGATTGCCCACAGAATCTCTTCTATAAAAGACGCCGACCTTATATTGGTTCTAGATAACGGAAAACTAATTGAATCCGGAAATCATGAAAATCTTATAGCAAAACAAGGTTATTACTACACAGTGTTTAACCATCAGTATGGTGAATTTGATAAATATACAAATACAAAGCAAAAAGGAGGAAGCTATAATGGCTAGAAATAAATATGATATAGATGAGACTCTCCAATCCGAATTTAGCTTTGAACAATTAAAAAGACTCTATGCTTATATAAAACCTCATCGCAAGGAAATGCTCATTACGATTCTATTAATGATTACTTCCAGTGCTTTGGGAATGTTTACCCCAAAAATCCTTATGAAGATTATGGATGTATATATACCTAATAAGGATATAAATGGTATCATTCGTATCAGCCTTGTACTTCTTTTAATCAACTTTATAGTTGTCGTATTCTTGCGGCTGAAAATACAAATTACTACCAAATTAGGGCAAACAATCATTCATGAAATTCGAAGCGATATCTTTAACCATCTGCAAGAGCTTCCATTTTCCTACTATGATGACAGACCCCATGGTAAAATACAGGTCCGTGTTGTAAACTATGTAAACAGCTTAAGTGATTTACTATCCAATGGTATCGTTAATACAATTACAGAATTGTTCAGTCTGTTTTTCATAGTAGGTTTTATGTTGTCCATTAATATAAGATTGACACTGGTTTGTATGCTTGGTCTCCCTGCTCTTATGACACTCATCTTTGTTATAAAGAAAAAACAGCGAGTTGCCTGGCAGATATCCAGTAACAAATCCTCTAATTTAAATGCCTATATTGCAGAAAGCATTAATGGTATCCGTGTAACACAGAGCTTTGTAAGGGAACAAGAAAACATAAAAATATTCAATAGTTTAAGCAGTAACTATAGTTCTGCCTGGATGAATGCAGTAAAATATAACTTCTTACTGTGGCCTGCAATTGATAATATATCTACTTTAACTACTTCTGCTGTTTATTTTTTGGGTGTAAGCTGGATTAGCCAGGAGATTCCAGGTATTACTGTTGGTGTATTAATAGCTTTTACGGGTTACATTGGACGTTTCTGGGCTCCGGTAAATACACTTGCCAGCTTTTACAACTCTTTGTTAACAGCCATCTCTTATCTCGAACGTATCTTTGAAACCATTGATGAACCTGTATTGGTAAAAGATATACCGGATGCTGTTGAAATGCCGCCTATTAAAGGAGACGTAGAATTTAAGGATGTCTGTTTTAGCTATGAAGATGGTATTCGCATCTTAAATCAAGTAAGCTTTCGGGCTAAACAAGGAGAAAGCTTTGCAATTGTTGGTCCCACAGGTGCCGGTAAAACCACAATTATTAACTTAATCAGCCGATTTTATAATCTTGACTCGGGACAAATCTTAATTGATGGTGTGGATATCAGCCAAGTAACCATAAAATCCTTACGAAAACAAATGGGAGTTATGCTTCAGGACAGTTTTATCTTTTCTGGTACTATTATTGATAATATCCGTTATGGTAATATGGAAGCTACTGATGAACAGGTTATTTTTGCTGCAAAGACTGTATGCGCCCATGACTTTATTATGGAGTTGGAAAATGGTTATTATACCGAAGTAAATGAACGTGGCAGCCGCCTTTCAGCAGGTCAACGACAATTAATATCATTTGCCAGAGCACTCCTTGCTGACCCTAAGATTTTAATACTGGATGAGGCAACCTCCAGTATAGATACAGAGACTGAAATTCTCTTGCAGGAAGGACTCACAAAGCTTTTGGCTAACCGTACTTCTTTCATCATTGCCCACAGACTTTCAACCATTAAAAATTCTAGCTGTATTCTCTACGTGGATAAAGGAATTATACAGGAAATGGGTAACCACGAAACATTAATGAAGCAAAAGGGATATTACCATGAATTATTTGTTTCCCAGTATGATTTCTTAAATAAAGAAGCTGTTAACAGTTAAGCATAGAAGACCGGAAGAATGAAAAATCCTCCGGTCTTTTTAATATAATTTTACATTTTGATTGTTAATTGTTCACAGTAACTTAACACTTTCAACAAATTATATACACATATGAATAGTATACTTATAACATAAACAAAGCAGTACTAAGTAAAAATTAATAGTTAAATTACACTTATGATACGCATAAATCAAGGTTCCCCAACCTTGTTGACATATACTTTTTTCATAAAACGGCCGGCAGGATATCCCGCCGGCCCCTCCTCTTTAAAATTTCTTTGCATACCGTGTCTGCTTACAAACGTACTGCACCAATCAAGAGAATGAAGTTGCTTTTATTTCCCACTCATCTTAAGCTTCTGCCCGATAAAGATACTATCCGGATTTGATATGTTCTCTTTATTCAGCTCATAAATGTCTCTCCATTTGGTCTGGGTACCGTAGAATTTCAGTGATATCTTACTTAAGTTATCACCTTTTACAACTACATAAATTGTGTGTTCTTCACTGGATTTACTTTCTGTTTTATTCTTATCCTTTGATACGGCAGTTTCTTTGGTTTCTGCCTTGGAATCCGTTTTTGAGCCTGATTTTATATCCGTCTTTGTATTGTTCTTACCGTCTGCTTTTGACTCCCCACTCTTAGAAGGTTCTTCTGTAACTGTTTTTTCCTCTTCCTTTGACACTTCCAAAACAGTTATGCGACTTTCGTCCTTAGCATTTATGGTTTTCACTTCTTTTATATAATCTATAATTATTTCTTCCATGGAGCCATATTCATTGACTGTAGCAAACTCGTTAAACATAGTATAGCCGTCTCCACCAGCTGCCATAAAGTCATTTGTTGCTATCTGGTAGATTTTTTCAGGATTAACCCTTTCACCATTTATGACAGCTTTTACAACTCTGCTTCCTGCTGGTTTTGTAACATCAATCTGAAAAGTGATACCGGATACCTGAGGAAATCCTCCCAGCGTCTCAGGATAAGAAGCTACGCCCACTTCCAGTGCTTCTAACAACGCCTTACCGGTTATATTTTTAGTTACAATAAAATTACCGAAGGGAAATACTGTAACTAAATCTTTCTTTGTAATAGTACCAATCTCAATAGACGCACGGATTCCTCCGCCATTCGTTATGGCTACATCTGCACCGGTAGCTTTTCGAAAAGCATCCGTTGCAAGATTACCAAGATTGGTTTCTTTCGTGCGGACATTCTCTCTGACACCATCTAAATATACAGAAGTCTTACCAACTACCTCAGACAGTAATTTTTCCTGTGCAGCAGTTATGTCTGCCGCCTCTTTATCTATAGCTTCATCTGTAAGTGTAAAAGCTGAACTATTTACCAATGCCGCTTTCATGTTGCCAGACTTATCAATTGCTACCACTCCAATATTTCTTATGTAATCTCCGGTGCTTACAATCAGAGTGTCTTTTACCATCAATCCATCCTGTAAGGTAGTATGACTGTGACCATCCACAATTAAATCAATTCCCTCAACTTTCTCAGCTACCAGCTTCGAAGTAACCTCACTACTCTCATCCAGACCCAGATGTGCCAGTGAAATAATAATCTGTGCACCCGCACTCTTTAATGCTGTTACTTCTTTTTTTGCTGCCTCTACAGGATCTGTAAATTCTATAGTAGTTACATTGTTGGGATTGGTTTTATAGGCAGTTTCCGGTGTTGATAACCCGAATATACCGTATTTAACGCCATTTTTTTCTATAATAATGTTATCCTTTAATAAAAGTTCTTTGGTATCCTTTTTTACTATATTTGCTGAAAGTAATGGAAAATCCATTTTATCCTCTAACTCTAGCAAACGCGTCGTACCATAATTAAAATCATGATTGCCGGGTGTCATTACATCATATCCGGCAAGCTTCATAAATTGTACAATACTTTCACCTTTTTCTAAAGTTGCAATAGGAAGACCATGCAGGGTATCACCTGCATCCATTACAAGTACCTGCGCTCCCTGTTTTTCGTAGTAGGCTCTTAATGCACTGACCGCAGTAAAACCCATATATCCGTTATAACTATCCGGTACTGCTCTTCCATGGCTGTCATTGGTATGTAAAATCACCGTATAGCCTGTTAAGTCCTGCTTGTCCAGAAATAATGCTTCTTCAGCCGATACTTTTGATACATAGCTGAAACAAAAACAAAAAATAAGTAACAATGATAGTACTTTCCCAAAACGTTTCATTGAATCATTATCCTCCTATTATAAATAATATGTATTAACTCAGACAACCTCTTTTTGTATTATCCATAAATTGTAAAGTTGTCTTATTAAATTATAATTGAAGACTACTAAATCATCAACCATTAAATGGTAATAATAATGTAAATTTTCAGCTATAAAACCTTAAAATATTAATTTTTTCTCAATAATATTTTACTTGACTTTCCAAATAAAACCTATTATAATTAAGCATTATTATGTGGCATTGCCACTAGGAAACATTTAGACATGTTCCGGAAAGGAGTTGTTAATTATGACTTTAGCTTATATGGTGGTTTTTGACTGAACTGAATATGAGGCGAGGCTTAAGTTGGCTTCGGACTCCTGCCCTTTCGTGATATGTATGTAAAATAGATACTATTTGAACTTAATCTTCGTTCATAGATTAAATTGCAAACACGCGAATCGACGTGTTTTTTTTATGCTCTTTTTTATCATTTCAGACAGCCACCTAAAGCTGGTTATGAACATCAAAAGAATCTAATTCAGAAAATCCCAGTCAGAAAAGAACGTATGAAAGGAAATCAAAATACAAATAAAACTTTAATAACTAATGCCAATTGAGTAATAATGACATACAAACTACACTCATAAGGCAAACAATAAAAAAGAAAGGCAGCCGCATAAAGAGTATATTTATATCTGCGGCAATAGCATACCCCTATGCTATATAAATGGTGATGAATGATTAATTTATCTGATTACGGTTATCAAGATATTTTTGAAAGACAAATAACAGAGAACGAACAACAAACAGGGCTGATACCTGCCAGGGTTACTTCTATACAGAAAGAAAACTATCAGGTAGTATCTGCTTATGGTAATAATAACGCCAAGCTAAAAGGCTCTCTTTTTTACCTGGATTCCAAATTTGTGACCTATCCTGCCGTTGGAGATTTTGTGCTGATAAAACCGAATTACCAGGGTGATGACATTATATACCGAGTATTAGAGAGACGCACCTGCTTCTCTCGGTTAAATCCCTCACAGCCTAATGCAGTAAATGGCTCTAGTGCTCAGATTGTGGCTTCTAATTTCGACTATGTATTTGTAATGCTCTCTCTTAATTATGATTTTAATGTACGCAGGGCAGAGAGATATGTTGCCGCCGCCTGGCAAAGCGGAGGAATACCCATTGTAGTTTTGACAAAGCAGGACTTATGTATAGATTATGAAGAAAAAGCAGCCCTATTGCAATCTGCATTGCCGGGTATTGATATCCACGTTATCAGTGCTCATACCGGCTTTGGTATAGAGAATTTACAAAAATACTTAAAACCCGCTCACACCTTGGTATTTATGGGTTCCTCTGGTATTGGAAAGTCTTCCCTAATTAATGTTTTGTCCGGCAATGTGCTAATGAAGGTGAATAGCATACGTGAGGAAGACAGCAAAGGCCGTCATACTACCACTTATAGACAATTATTCCGTTTAGAGAATGGCGTGCTTTTAATTGACACACCCGGTATGCGTGAACTTGGTATATGGGATGCAGAAGAAGGCATCAGCGAAACTTTTGCAGATATTGAAGACCTGACTTCCTCCTGTCGTTTTCACAATTGCCGCCATCAAGAAGAACCCGGGTGTGCAGTTAAGGAAGCAATACAAAACGGCTCTCTCACTAACGAACGATGGAGTTCTTATCTTAAGCTCTTAAAAGAAGCTCGCAGAAGTGCCAGGAAGGCTGCTATGTTAAAAAGTAAAAAAGAAACAACAAAAACAAGAGAGAAGCATGTGAATTATAACAAAGAAGAATGGTATTAAGAAGTTAAAACTAGAATTTCAATAAGGAGGATGCCCTAAAAGGACTATGATTCGCGCTTTTAGGGCACCTTTTATTACTACATAATTTTATTGGTATATTCTCTTATTACATTAACGGAATGCTTGAACTTAACAAGCTCTTCTTCCGTTAGATGAACCTCTACAATATCCTTTACACCACTCCGATTTAAAATAACAGGAACACCGCAGAATACGTCATATTCTCCGAATTCTCCTTCTAATAAAGTGGATACCGGAATTATTTTATTTTCATCATTTAAGATTGCCTTAATAATTCCTGCGGCTGTTGTTGCAATTCCATAGCAGGTAGTTCCCTTTACATTTAATATTTCAAAGCCAACCTTTGTAACCTTTGTAACAATATCATCCAGAATTACATCATCAAACTCTTTGTTATCCTCTAAAATATCTGATATTCTTTTCCCTCCGACGGTTACATGAGACCAGGGACACATCTGACTGTCACCATGTTCCCCCATAGTATAAGCCTGAACGCTTCTTGGATCCACATTAAAAAGTTCTCCTACAAAATATTTAATTCTTGCTGAATCCATAGCAGTACCGGTTCCAATTACTTGATTCTTAGGAAGCCCTGATAACTTATATACATAATGAGCGATAATATCAACCGGGTTAGATACTATAATAAAATGCCCCCGAAATCCAGCTTCCATAATCGGACTTACAATGGATTTGGCAATATTTGCAGATAGCTCTAGTGTATCTAATCTGGTCTGTCCTGCCTTTGGGGGAGCACCTGCTGTAATTACAACAATATCCGCATCACCGCAATCCCTGTAATCACCCTCTGTTACTTTTACATTTCGATTCAGATATTCAACACAATGGCATAAGTCCATTACTTCACCCTTTGCCTTTTCTTTGTTGATATCAACAATCATAACTTCGTCACATACTCCTTGCGTAATCAGGCTGAAAGCGGTTGAAGAACCTACCATGCCAGCTCCAACAATTACTACTTTGCTGCGGTTAATTGTCATATATTTCATCCTATCCTTTCTTTTAACACCAAGGGCTATTTACATTCTACTGCCTGCAAACCTCGGGACGCAGGCACAAAGTTCCACTTAAAAATATTTATTTTATAGCTTTTCTATATCCCAATCTGTTACAATTTGGTTCCGTCCCTTAGACTTGGCCTGGTATAATAACCTGTCCGCCCGGTCAATAAGTACTTTAACCCGGTTGATTCTCGTTCCTGTTAATCCAATGCTTATGGTGATTTTAAGCTCTTTCTGCTGAAACCTGAAGTTTTCAATACTTAGGCGAATGTTATCTGCTAACTGTCTGGCATCATCTCTTACTATATCCGGTAATATAATGAGAAATTCTTCTCCGCCGTATCTGCCGGCATAATCCGTATCCCTGATGTTTACTTGAATCAGTTTTGACACTGTATTTAACACTCTGTCACCGGTCTGATGACCAAATTGATCATTAATTGTTTTAAAATAGTCAATGTCAAGCATCATTATAAACAAGTTATTCTGATTTATTTCCGATTTATGAATTTCTGTTTCTAGCAGCTCTATTATATGCTGGTGATTATATAAATTAGTAAGCCCGTCTCTTATTGATTTCTCATGTAATAAATCATTTCTTTTACGAAGTTCATAATTCATCAGTTCAATTTCTTCTTTGCTGCGCCTTAATGTTTCCTGAACCTTTTTCCGTTCTGTAATATCACGCACCACAAAAACAAATCCAAACGGTTCATTGGTCTCATCTTTAGCAACAGTCCCATTAACTTCTGCGTCGATACATGTTCCATCCTTCTTTTTGTATTTGTATTCAATAGGCATTATATCTTCCTGCAAAATTCTGGTGAAATTTTCTCTTACCCTCTCCACATCCTCCTCTAATACAAGCTCAAAGATATTAGAAGGCTGTTCTCCCTTGCCGGTATCATACCCTAACATGGGATATAAACTTTTATTAGTATAACTGATTTTTCCGCTTACATCTGTAACAACTACCAGGTCAGGTATAGCATCCATTAATTTTCTTAACATTTCTTCTGATTTTACAATATGCCCGAGTAATATCTTTTGTTCCGTGATATCCGCCACACAGGAAAGAATTACTTCCTCTCCTTGGAAGTGTACAGGCACCATAGTTACCGTTCCTACAAAAATACTTTTATCAAACCTTTTGAATGTAACCTCCCGGTCTCTAACCACTTTACTCTCGTTTAAGTCACTTATAAGACTTTTACGTATCTCCGGATTCTGATAGCGTTGGATAGCCATTGTTCCCACAAAATCCTCCCGTGATACTTGATATAATTCTTCTGCGTGTTTATTTACATAAAAGATAGTATTGTCATCTCTTTTCGTGAATATTATAGCAAAAGGTGTAGTCTCTGCCACGGTTCGGAAAAGCTCTTCACTACGACGTAATTTTTCCGCAGTTATTTCATGGATTGTAATGACCTGCTTTAGGTTATCAATCAGGCTGATGTCCTGACCCACTATAAGAATACCTAAAAGTATATGGTTTTTGGAATTTACAATAGGGGAAATCGACAGATTTAATGGTATCTTTCCACCGTAATTGGTAGTTACCTTAATATCATTTAATTTTACTGTCTTATGTATTAAACTCTTTCGACCAAAAATTTCCTCTATCTCTTTTGCAGCTAAGATATCTGATATATTAGTATTAATTAATTCTGGAAGTTCATATCCTAATAGTGCATGAACCTGTTTATTTACTCGCACTATCTTACCGTTTAAATCAACCACGAAAGTAAGATCCATAATTTCATCAAACATTTCATTTACAATAAGGGTATTGGAATATAGCATAAAATTATAACGTATTATGGCGTAATATATCCCCCATAACATAATCAGACAAACAATCTGACTAATATTCGGCATGTTTAAAACTCCTGCGGCCGGCAGGATATATTCTATTACCAGATATAAAAGAAACGTGATACAACTAGTAGTAACAATACTCTGTGACTGCTTTCTCTGGATGTTATTCTTTGATTTTCGTCCCCAAACATATAAAATGGAGAGACCAGATATTGTGTATATAAGATTATATAGAAAATCGCCATAGTAAAATATGACGCTGATATAGACATTGGTTTCTTTATCCGGCCAAAAGAACAATGTTGTTAACAGTAAAAAAACTACGGCCGGTAAAAACAACATCGCTTTTACTTTTCTATTGTCACAGTACTTATTATCCGTGATAATTAATACTAAATATAAAACAAGTGCAGGAAAAAAACACCATCCAAAGGCAGACAGCTTATTCCACAGGCTGAAATAATAGGCGTTTCGTGCTACATATGCTAACGCATAAGTAAACGACCAGAAGGATAAAGAAATCGTAAGCAGTAAAAATACACTACCTATCCTTGACCTTCGGTTTTGTCCATATGTATTAATTCCGACAGTTAAATAAATTACGGAAGCCAAAGCAGATAAAAAGGAAAACAACTCCATCATTATGTAATCACCCGCATAAAACTTAACACTTATCGTTTAGTACCAATTTTGCTATTTAACTATATCAGAAATAATATTAGGAATCAATTTATTTTTTTATTAAATGCATATTTAAACCCTAAATCTAACAGGTAATGTATTACTATAACTATAATAATCTGGTTAAAGAAATAGGTTATTGCAGAATAAATGTACTACCACTTCGGTATTTACATCATATTTTGCAATAACCACATTGTTAACTGCTTCCTGATTCTTCTATATAACACAATCTATTTATAGTATTCTACTCCTGATTCGAAGATGTATTGATTCTGGTTACCTGTTATGTTGATAGCAACACCGTCCCCTCTTCTTTCGGAGTGCGCCATTTTGCCTAGCACTCTGCCGTCAGGGCTTGTTATACCCTCTATAGCACAGTAAGAACTATTTGGATTAAAGTCCTCATCCATAACCGGATTTCCAGCAAGATCTACATACTGCGTTGCTACCTGCCCATTATCGAATAAAGTCTTAAGCCATTGCTCACTAGCCACAAAACGTCCTTCACCATGGGAAGCCGGTATGGTATAAACATCTCCCAGGGAAGCCTTTCTAAGCCAAGGTGATTTGTTGGAAACTACTTTTGTATAGACAGACTTAGAGATATGTCTTCCTATCGTATTAGTTGTTAAAGTAGGCGAATCCTCTTTTTGTGGTGTAATTTCACCATATGGAACTAAGCCCAGTTTTATCAGTGCCTGAAAGCCGTTACATATACCAAGAACTAACCCGTCTCTTTCTTTAAGCAGACGGTTTACGGCTTCCTTTATCCTTTCATTACGAAATGCTGTTGCAATGAATTTACCGGAACCATCCGGTTCATCTCCTGCGGAGAAGCCTCCCGGGAACATAAGTATCTGTGCCTGTTGTATTGCCTTTTCAAAGGTTTCAACCGATTCCCTTATATTGTCCGCCGTCAGGTTTTTAAATACTACTGTCTGAACCTCTGCTCCCGCTGCTTCAAAAGCTCTTAAACTGTCATACTCACAGTTTGTGCCGGGAAATACCGGAATGAATACTCTAGGTTTTGCTATCTTTTGTTTGCTGGTATATATTGTTTTTGCATGATATAGTTCTGTCTTAAATGTGTTCGTTTCTGTAAGGGAACGAGTTGGATATACTGTTTCCAAGGTACTTCCCCATGCAGTTAAGGCTTCTTCCAGTTCCAGTACTTCACTGCCATATACAAAGGATGGCTCATCTGTTACAATACCAGCTTCCTGATATCTTACACCCATATCAGAAAGTATGCTTAAGTCTTCTTCTCTAACTTCTGCAAGTATGGACCCGATAGCCGGTGCAAATAACTCCTCTTTTGTAAGTTCTTTATTTATCTTCACACCAAGCTTGTTACCAAAAGCCATTTTACTGACCGCTTCTGCGATACCGTAACTGCCTAAAGCATAGGCAGAAAGAATGATATTCTTCTTAACTGCTTCATTGAAGTTCTCGTACAAGCCCTTTAGTGTTTCATAATCCGGCAAATCATAAGAATCCCTTGGTAAGGTGATAACCACTAACCGGCTGCCGGGCTGTTTTAATTCCGGTGTCACGATATCCTGCGCTTTTGCAATATCCACTGCAAAAGATACTAGTGTAGGAGGCACATCAATATCCTGGAACGTACCGGACATGCTGTCTTTACCGCCTATGGAGGGCAGTCCAAGTTTCATTTGCGCATCATATGCACCTAACAACGCAGTTAGAGGTTCTCCCCATCGCTTGGGGTCATTGCCAAGCCTTCTAAAATACTCCTGAAATGTAAAACGAATTTTTTTATAATCGCCACCCGAAGCTACTATTTTAGCCACAGAGGAAATCACTGCATATACTGCTCCGTGATAGGGGCTCCAACTAGACAAATATGGATCAAAACCATAGCTCATCATCGTAACTGTATCACAGGCTCCTTTTAAAACCGGCAGTTTGGCAACCATGGTTTGAATCGGTGTTAATTGATATTTACCACCAAAGGGCATGGTCACGGTAGATGCACCAATAGAACTGTCAAACATTTCTACCAGACCTTTTTTAGAGCATACATTTAATTCTTTTAACAAAGAAACCCACTGTTCTTTGACTGTGTTATCTTCTTTCTTATCTCTTTTAAAGAAATTTTCCCGTTCCTTAGGAAGGGTTATCACTGCTTCTGCTTCTTGATGAGCTCCGTTGGTATCTAAGAAAGCTCTGGATACATTAACAATTTCTCTTCCTCTCCACACCATAATTAGCCGAGGCTCTTCCGTTACTCTTGCAACTTCCACTGCCTCTAAATTCTCTTCTGCCGCATAAGCAAGCATCTCTCCCACTTTCGCTTTATCAACTACTACTGCCATACGTTCCTGGGATTCTGAAATGGCTAACTCTGTTCCGTCAAGACCGGCATATTTCTTTGGGACTTTATCTAAATCAATGTGTAATCCGTCTGCTAATTCACCAATTGCAACCGATACGCCGCCGGCACCAAAGTCATTGCATTTTTTTATAATACGGCTTACTTCTTCTCTTCGAAACAAACGTTGCAGCTTTCTCTCTGTGGGCGCATTACCCTTTTGCACTTCTGCACCACAGGTTTCAATAGACTCGGTAGTATGCACTTTAGAGGAGCCGGTTGCACCGCCGCAGCCATCTCTTCCGGTTCTGCCGCCCAGTAATATAATACTATCCCCAGGGTCTGAACTTTCGCGAATGACATTCTTTCGGGGAGCTGCACCAAGAACGGCACCGATTTCCATACGTTTTGCTACATAGTTAGGATGATAAATCTCATCTACCAGTCCAGTAGCCAGTCCAATCTGATTGCCGTAGGAGCTGTATCCACTAGCAGCACCGGTAACGATTTTTCTCTGAGGCAATTTGCCTTTTAAGGTTTCTTTTAAGGATACGGTAGGGTCACCGGCTCCGGTTACACGCATTGCCTGATATACATACCCCCTGCCAGATAACGGATCTCTGATAGCACCGCCAAGACAGGTAGCAGCTCCACCAAACGGTTCGATTTCTGTCGGATGATTATGGGTTTCGTTTTTGAAAAATACCAGCCATTCCTGTGTTTCCCCATCAATGTCTACAGGTACAACAATAGAGCAGGCATTGATTTCTTCCGATTCTTCCATGTCAGAAAGTTTCCCTTCTGCCTTAAGCTGCTTCATGGCAAGCAGAGCAATATCCATTAAAGAGACATATTTATCGGTTCTTCCTTTATAAAGATTTTCCCGCGTCTTTAAATAGACTTCATAAGCATTTTTAATCGGTTCTTTATAATATCCTTCTTCTATCTGAATATTCTTTAATTCTGTTAAAAATGTGGTGTGACGGCAATGATCAGACCAATAGGTATCCAGTACCCTTATCTCAGTCATGGATGGATTTCGCTTTTCTTCCTCTACAAAATAATTTTGTATATGAAGAAAATCCTGAAAAGTCATGGCAAGATTTAAAGAACTGTATAATTCCTTTAGTTCTGCCCCTGACATGGTAATAAAACCATCAAATATTTTTACATCGGATGGTTCTTCGAATTTATTTTCCAGCGTAACCGGTTTTTTCTCATCGGTTTCCCTTGAGTCCACAGGATTAATACAATATGCTTTAATTTTTTCAAGTTCTTCTTCGCTAAATACACCTTTTAACACATAAGTGATTGCTGTGCGAATGATTGGTTCTTCCGTT